>NZ_QICX01000001.1:0-443649 GCF_003201365.1 Chryseobacterium sp. CBTAP 102 | reverse complement strand
AATCATAAAAAAGTGAGTTATTCTTATGTACATTTGATGCAACAGTTTTCAATACCATTCCTGAGATATTAATTAAGATGAATATAAAATATTCATTTTTTGAAATTGCTGTTTAGTGTCCAGTAACGATCTGTAATAATCAATATTATAAAATCATATTATGGCGTGTGAAATCAAAAAATCCGGCAATACGAATTCCACAATAGAAAAGCAGGAAGGAGACGATGGATTAATAATAGAACATGACACAGAAAAAACTTTGCTTCACCCATTTTTTGTGAGTGCTTTAAAAAGTATTTATAATCATGAGAATGAAGATGGCAAGCTGGCAGATACTACCGGTTTTGATGATAAGCGTAGAGATTAAAAGGGTACAGTATATTTTATAGTTTGCTTATCACAGGCTTATTTTAACCATGAAATCAATAAATATGAACTCTCAGAAAATAATACATAGCCTGAAACACAAAGAATTTATAAAAATAATTCATAAAGGAGACTGTTTTGAAGATGGAGCAGCTGTTTATGCTAAAGAAATTGAAGAAAATATTTTTCTTTTGTTCATCATCCTGAAAGATATTGATATTGAAAATATACAAGCACTCATTGCTCATTTTGACAGCTTCACCAGCATTGGACTGAAAGAACCGGAACAAATCATGTTTTACCTGTCTATTAAAGATAAAAATGACCTCCATTATTTCGAGCAGTATTTGAAAGCTTCCCATAACTAATACCATTGTCTGAATATGATATTTGAGAACGACACCTTACGGGATTCCGGGTTGAATGATAAAAATAATATGATAGAGAATGAGTCTCTGTTTCCACCTATAATCAATTCATACGGAGTGACGGCCTTTCTGATCAATTCTTTGGAGAAGATCAAAAATAATGCAACGTGTGATATCCTTAAAGGAACAATAAATGCATGCATTGAAGAGTATATTCTTCATATCCGTGAATTTCATTCCAAGAATACATCGTTTACTGATGAGAGAGAAACTGAAGTAAGGTTTGAATCACCTTCTTTCACTTTATATGCAAAAACAGCTTATTACAAGGTTTTGAAAGAGGAAGAATATATCAGTAGATTTCTTGATATTCTTGAGAACAACAAAACAGATTAGGTTTTGAGCAGTCTTATTGAAAATGCCTTTGAATTGTAATCAGATCTTAAAAAAGACCTTTCACACCATTTACAATACTTAATCATGAAAGCTGCTGTATTCATTTGTTCAGCAGCTTTCTGGTCTCTTTTATAATCGTTTTAAATGAACCTCACAAAATAAAATATTATGGAATTTCAACAGAATCTTCTCAATTATATAAGTCAGTTTCTGGTAGCCGCTGACGAATCTGTTTCAATTGCGGAAAGTGTTACTTCCGGTTGTCTGCAGCTTGCTTTCTCACAGATGTCGGATGCCCTTTTATTCTACAAAGGTGGAATGACAACTTATACGTTGACTGAAAAAGTGAGACTTCTTAAGGTAAACAGACCCGGACCCGATGATCATGACGGAGCGGGGGAAGCAATTTCTCAGGCTATGGCTCTCAGTGTGGCAAAACATTTTGAATCCGACTGGTCCATTTCTACAACGGGTTATTGCACCCCAGTTATTAATTCTGGATATAAGGTTTTCGCCTATTTTTCGTTTTCCTATAAAGGAGAAATAATTCTTACCAAAAAATTAGAGCTGCATCCTAAGACTCAGGCTTTAAATGCTCAGCTATACTATACAGAATTTATTCTTGGATGTTTTAAAAGTGAACTCAACAGGATGCTAATTCTAAAATAGACATTGGAGTTAAATGATAGTGTATACAAAAACTTTAATTTTTATTCACCTTTGGCTTTGTCTGCATAATTGCAAAATATGATGTTGTAAATGCAGACAGACTTTGGTAACCCACCTTATACGCTACTTCACTCAAAGTATATTGTTGGGTATCTATTAGCTCAATACTTTTTAAAACTCTGGTCAACTGAAGGTATTTTTGTAAGGTAATTCCTGTTTCATTTTTAAAAATTCTCTGGAGACTTCTCACAGACATTTGTGCTTTTTCTGCTAAAGAATCAATATCCAGATTATATTTAAAATTAGAATTGATATCATTGCATACAGGAATCATCATAAAAAAGTGAGTTATTCTTATGTACATTTGATGCAACAGTTTTCAATACCATTCCTGAGATATTAATTAAGATGAATATAAAATATTCATTTTTTGAAATTGCTGTTTAGTGTCCAGTAACGATCTGTAATAATCAATATTATAAAATCATATTATGGCGTGTGAAATCAAAAAATCCGGCAATACGAATTCCACAATAGAAAAGCAGGAAGGAGACGATGGATTAATAATAGAACATGACACAGAAAAAACTTTGCTTCACCCATTTTTTGTGAGTGCTTTAAAAAGTATTTATAATCATGAGAATGAAGATGGCAAGCTGGCAGATACTACCGGTTTTGATGATAAGCGTAGAGATTAAAAGGGTACAGTATATTTTATAGTTTGCTTATCACAGGCTTATTTTAACCATGAAATCAATAAATATGAACTCTCAGAAAATAATACATAGCCTGAAACACAAAGAATTTATAAAAATAATTCATAAAGGAGACTGTTTTGAAGATGGAGCAGCTGTTTATGCTAAAGAAATTGAAGAAAATATTTTTCTTTTGTTCATCATCCTGAAAGATATTGATATTGAAAATATACAAGCACTCATTGCTCATTTTGACAGCTTCACCAGCATTGGACTGAAAGAACCGGAACAAATCATGTTTTACCTGTCTATTAAAGATAAAAATGACCTCCATTATTTCGAGCAGTATTTGAAAGCTTCCCATAACTAATACCATTGTCTGAATATGATATTTGAGAACGACACCTTACGGGATTCCGGGTTGAATGATAAAAATAATATGATAGAGAATGAGTCTCTGTTTCCACCTATAATCAATTCATACGGAGTGACGGCCTTTCTGATCAATTCTTTGGAGAAGATCAAAAATAATGCAACGTGTGATATCCTTAAAGGAACAATAAATGCATGCATTGAAGAGTATATTCTTCATATCCGTGAATTTCATTCCAAGAATACATCGTTTACTGATGAGAGAGAAACTGAAGTAAGGTTTGAATCACCTTCTTTCACTTTATATGCAAAAACAGCTTATTACAAGGTTTTGAAAGAGGAAGAATATATCAGTAGATTTCTTGATATTCTTGAGAACAACAAAACAGATTAGGTTTTGAGCAGTCTTATTGAAAATGCCTTTGAATTGTAATCAGATCTTAAAAAAGACCTTTCACACCATTTACAATACTTAATCATGAAAGCTGCTGTATTCATTTGTTCAGCAGCTTTCTGGTCTCTTTTATAATCGTTTTAAATGAACCTCACAAAATAAAATATTATGGAATTTCAACAGAATCTTCTCAATTATATAAGTCAGTTTCTGGTAGCCGCTGACGAATCTGTTTCAATTGCGGAAAGTGTTACTTCCGGTTGTCTGCAGCTTGCTTTCTCACAGATGTCGGATGCCCTTTTATTCTACAAAGGTGGAATGACAACTTATACGTTGACTGAAAAAGTGAGACTTCTTAAGGTAAACAGACCCGGACCCGATGATCATGACGGAGCGGGGGAAGCAATTTCTCAGGCTATGGCTCTCAGTGTGGCAAAACATTTTGAATCCGACTGGTCCATTTCTACAACGGGTTATTGCACCCCAGTTATTAATTCTGGATATAAGGTTTTCGCCTATTTTTCGTTTTCCTATAAAGGAGAAATAATTCTTACCAAAAAATTAGAGCTGCATCCTAAGACTCAGGCTTTAAATGCTCAGCTATACTATACAGAATTTATTCTTGGATGTTTTAAAAGTGAACTCAACAGGATGCTAATTCTAAAATAGACATTGGAGTTAAATGATAGTGTATACAAAAACTTTAATTTTTATTCACCTTTGGCTTTGTCTGCATAATTGCAAAATATGATGTTGTAAATGCAGACAGACTTTGGTAACCCACCTTATACGCTACTTCACTCAAAGTATATTGTTGGGTATCTATTAGCTCAATACTTTTTAAAACTCTGGTCAACTGAAGGTATTTTTGTAAGGTAATTCCTGTTTCATTTTTAAAAATTCTCTGGAGACTTCTCACAGACATTTGTGCTTTTTCTGCTAAAGAATCAATATCCAGATTATATTTAAAATTAGAATTGATATCATTGCATACAGGAATCAGTCTTGTATCAGCAGGTACAGGAATTTCCAGGCCGCTGCTTTCCTTGCAGAAATTGGGAAGGCTCTTTAAAATAGCTTTAAAAAAGATATCCTGCTCTTCATTTTCATCAAGAGACTGGTTCCATTTTGAGGCATACAAAAGCATTTCTTTCAAAACAGGCGGAACAGCAAATACCTGAACATTCTGATAAAATTCATCTTCAAAAACAGATTTGAAAAGAAATACCATCAGATTAACGGTTTGTGCCTCTGAGGTAATTTTATGGGCTTTTCCTGAGGGAATCCAGATGACATGATGCTGTGGGACAAGATAAATTTTCCTGTCAATATGAAAATACTGATAACCTTCTTCCACAAATGTAAGCTGGGCACGGGTATGCCTATGCTCATAATCATCATGTTTCCAGTTTTTTTCGCACCACACATAAGCTTCTTTTTCTATTGAATCTACAAACTGGCTTTCCGTTTTTTCAATCAGGCCACATTTCATGTTGTCGTTTTGTATGTATATTTTGGCAAATTTAATAAAAACGACAGTAGTAATTTTGTATTATCAATGTAATAACTACATGATTAATTCAAAATATAATCTATATCTTATTCAGAATGAAAAAATTATGTCTTTTTTTTATTTTAATTTTATTATCTAATACCAACAACATCATGGCACAAAATAAAGCTAAAATATTGGTTCTTATCCATTCAGACAATGGCGGAACTTACGAACTGGCTAAAGAAATAGCCAAAGGAATGGAAAGCGAAAATAATGCAGTTCCTTATATCAAATTAGTCAAAGCCTCACAGAATCCAACCCTGAAAAATCTTCCTGTAGCAACAGTAGATGAACTCACATCTTATGATGGAATTGCTTTTGGTTCGCCGGTTTATTTCGGGAATATCAGTACGGGGATGAGTGAATTTTTATCGAAAACCGTTCAGTTGTGGACTAATAATGCTTTGGAAGGAGTTCCTGCCACTGTCTTCATGTCTGCCGGAAGTGGAGCAGGAAAAGAACTTGCGCTTCAGGCATTCTGGAACAGCCTTGCGGTACATGGTATGATATTGGTTTCTAATGGAATTCGTGGAACTGAAGAACTTAATAAAGCTATTCCACAGGGAAATACCGTTTTAGGAGTTACAAGCATGGCTTCTTTAAAAGATGTTGAAAGACCTACTAAAGGAGAAAGAAATATTGCTGAGCTTCAGGGGAAAAACTTTGCGAAAGTAGCATTGGCACTAAAAGATACCCGCCTGAAAAAAACTGTTGCTATTGCTGAACATCACCCAAATTTCAATGAAATATTGAAGCAGAAAAATATTACACTTCCACAGGTTCCAAAACCTGCAGGGAATTATCAGCCGTTTGTCCGTTCCGGAAATCTGGTATTTATCAATCAGGTTGCCCTGAAAGACGGGAAAATTTTCAATCCGGGAAAATTAGGTGTTGAAGTAAATGAGCAGCAGGTAAAAGACGCTACAAAAGTAACCATGCTGAACGTAATTTCAGTATTAAATGAAGCGGTGGGAGGAGATTTAAGCAGAGTAAAACAATGTGTTCAGCTTACAGGAATCTTTAATACCAAAGATGATTATACAAAACATGCAGATCTGATGAACGTTGCTTCCGACCTTGCTGTTGAAGTCTTCGGGGAAAAAGGAAAACATGCCAGAGCTACTTTGGGGGCATCTTCTATTCCTGTGGGTTCTTCTGTAGAAATTCAGGCTGTTTTTGAAGTAGAGTAAGCTGTTTTTTTTAAATTACAATACAGGTGTCTCAGATATACTCAGATGGTAAGGCTATAAATCCTAAACTATTGTCGGCTTGAACTAAATTCCTGTGTAAATCTGAGACCATTATGATTGAAAAATATTAGAAAAATGTAGAAAAAACTTCAGCAATCAAGGGAATACTCTGTTCCAGCTGTTCTTCAGAAAGTGCTCCATAACTCAATCTGAACCCATTTATATTATTTAGGCTGTATTGTTTAGGATGAATAATTTTAATGTTTTTTTCCAATAATAAAGCAGTTGTCACATCCCAGTCCAATTGTATTTTAGGAACAATCCAAAAAGCCAGACCACCTTCGGGCAAAGTAAAATCGGCAATATCTTTCATGTGCTTCTTCAACAATTCAAAAACAAAATCTCTTTTGTTCTTATAATGAACGGTTGCTTTTCTGATATGCTTTTTTATGGAACCTTCTTTAATGAGCTGAAGAACCGCGTGTTCCATAATGACATCTCCATGTACATCAATAATCTTTCTAAGATCACCAATTTTTTTTAATAATTCCTGATTTTTAGTAGCCAGATAACCGATCCTTAAAGCAGGTGCTACCACTTTGCTTAAAGTCCCGATATATACATAATTGTTCAGCTCAGGAAAACTTGAAACCGGAAGAATAGGACGATATCCGAAGTGAAACTCATTATCATAATCATCTTCAATGATGGTCATATTATATTGGTTTGAAAGCTCAATCAGTTTTAATCTTCTTGAAAGGCTTAGAGTAACTGTAGTAGGGTATTGCCTGTGGGGAGTAATGTAAATTGCTTTTATATTCTGATGCTGTTTTACAAGTTTTTCAATAATCTCAATACTTATTCCTTCCTGATCTACAGGCACGGACAAAAGTTGTGCTCCCGCATACTGAAACGCTTGCCAGGCAGGCTGATAGCCAGGATCTTCTACGATAACAATGTCACCGGGACTTAAAAGACTCTGAGCAGTCAGAAACATTCCCATCTGACTGCCCCGGGTAATGGAAATTTCATTTTCATGAATATGCATTCCGCGCTGATGATTAAGCATTTGCGAAATCATTTTTCTGAATTCTATGTCGCCATGTTCATCTCCATATCCCATCATCTGCCACTTTGCTTTGATGCTGAATATTTGCCTGTAAGCTCTTGCCAGTTCTGTCACAGGTGCAATTTTACTGTCGGGATGGCCATCATCGAAATTGATTAAAATCCCATTAGGAATTACCCGTCGATTAGGGGAATCATACAATTCTTCTGGATTTTTTTCATGTAAGACAGGGAGCTTTTCTGATACGAAAATACCTTTTCTTTCTCTCGAAATTACCCATTCTTCGTTGATCAGCACCTGATAGGCTTCTACAACAGTATTTCTGTTGATTTTCAAATTCTGTGCAAGATTTCGGCTTCCGGGAAGTGCATCGCCGGCTTTTAACCTTCCTGATCGGATATCTGTAATGATGGTGTCTGCAATCTGTAGATAAACTGCTTTTTCAAGCTTCTTATCAATTTCTAATTCTAATTTCCAAGGGCGTAGCATCTGGACTATCTGTTTATATAAAAACTGAATCATTTAAACAGTCCAAATATAGAATAATTTTGTCATGCAATAAAGCACAAAACCCTAATAATTTAAAAAATCATGAACAAAAAACAATTCAGTTCTAAAGACTTTCACGAAACTTTTGCAAGACCAAAGTATGTAAAGCCAAGCCATCTGATCCACAAAAATGTAGAAAATGCAGGAGAACACAATCAGTTTTCAACAGAAAGAAAACATCCGGTTTTCTTTGTAGATCTTCCGAGTAAGAATGTGAGCATGACGATTGGAGGACTGATTCCCGGACAGCAAACCAACAGACACCGTCATACTTATGAGACTGTATTATTTGTGATTGAAGGAAAAGGCTGGACAGAAGTAGAAGATGAAAGAGTATATTGGGAAGCAGGAGATGCCGTATACATTCCTTCATGGGCCTGGCACAAACATCAGAATTTGAGCGATACAGAACCTGCCAAATATATTGCCTGCGAAAATGCCCCTCAGCTGCAGAACTTAGGTGTCGCTTTAAGAGAAGAAGAAGGCAGAGACCTTTAATCGCAGAGATTTAAACCATTAAGATACTGGATATGATTTCCTTTCAAGGCGAAACTTACTATTCTTAATTACTTACGCCTTCTTAATGGTTTACAATTATTTTCAATTTTTAAATCAGCAAAACATGAAAAATGTTCCATTTAAAGGGATTATTGCTTATCCCATTACACCTTTTGACAAAAATGAAAAAGTAGACATTCCTCTTTTTAAACACCTGGTAGAAAGACTGATCACTTCCGGAAGCCACGGTATTGCTCCATTGGGAAGTACAGGGGTAATGCCTTATTTATCTGACGAAGAAAAGGAAGAAGTTACAGAAGCTGCTTTACAGCAGGTAAAAGGCAGAATTCCTACGTTGGTAGGGGTTTCCAATCTTACAACAGAAAAAACAATTCACCATGCTCAGTTCGCAGAAAAAGCTGGAGCAGATGCGGTGATGATTATTCCGATGAGCTACTGGAAGCTTACTGACGACGAAATTGTAACGCATTATGATGCTGTAGCACGTAAAATATCTATCCCGATTATGGCGTACAATAATCCGGCAACAAGTGGAGTAGACATGTCTCCGGCTTTGCTGAAAAGGCTGTTGGAAATTCCTAATGTAACCATGATTAAAGAAAGTACGGGAGATATTCAGAGGATGTATTATCTGAGAAGAGAACTGGGGGAAGATGTTGCATTCTACAACGGCTCCAATCCTTTGGCTCTGGCGGCTTTTTCTGCGGGAGCAAGAGGATGGTGTACTGCAGCTCCCAATCTTATTCCGGAACTGAATATCAGTCTTTATCATGCGGTGGAACAAGGTGATCTTGAGAAAGCAAAAAGAATTTTCTACCAGCAGTTTGATCTTTTAAAATTTATTGTGAACAAAGGATTGCCGAGAGCTGTGAAATCAGGTCTTAATATTTTGGGTGAAGATGGCGGGAATTTGAGAAGTCCTTTGAAACCTTTACATGAAAAAGAAACTGAAGAATTAAAAAATATTATGAAAATCCTTATCAATTAGTACAATCTTATAATCTTGTAAAAAAGAGGCTGTCTGAAAAGGACAGTCTTTTTTATGCTCTTTATTTTGAGAATTCTGTTTTTTTTATGGGTATTATTTTTTATCCAGATATTCATCATCCCTCCAAATACATAAAAGATTTTTTTCATTCTGTTAATTTTTGAGATTAGTAATCTGTCAAATATATTTTTTTGAATTTTAATTTAATTCCATTGAATTTCCTACATTTCCAGCTCTATAATTCTTTTTGCCATTTTCAGATTCATGCTTTCCGGAATTAAACCCATCAGAAAATTACGGAATGAATTTCCTTTTTCCCATTGCGAAATCTTTCCTATGGTACGGCTTGTATTGACGATATAATCCACCTTTTTTCTTCTGATATTTTGAAACGCTTCAAAAACAGCATTGAAATCCTGATTTTTTTCCAGCAGTTTTCCGATAATATAAGCATCCTCAATAGCCTGGCAGGCACCTTGTCCCATATTGGGAGTGGTAGCGTGGGCTGCATCTCCGGTAAGACATAAGTTTTCAGTATACCATTTAGGAATAGGTGAGAGGTCAGAAATGATATTACAAATGATATTTTCGCTTTCAGTAGCTTCAATAAGTTGTAAAACCAGGGAATCAAAATCTTTAAAAATATCTGCAAGTGATGCATCTAGGCTGAAGCTGTTTTCATTGATGCAGGCATACCAGTAAACCTTTTTTTTAGAAATTTTTACAAATCCGAAACGCTTTCCTTTGCCCCACATTTCAAAAGCTTCCTGATGATGTTTTTCAGGCAGATCAAAATCTACCAGGCCACGCCAGCATTTTTGACCGGAACTCCGTATGATACCGGTTTTTAAGATCTGATTACGGATAGGGGATTTGATACCGTTTGCTCCAAAAACGATTTTACTTTCAATCTGATTTCCGTTTTCAAAGTGTAAAATATAGTTTTCCTCTTTTCTTATTGTTTGCAGTGAATGATTTAATTGGAGACAGCCAGAAGGAAGGCTTTCCGCCAAAATCTTTTGAAGTTCGGCCCGGTGAATAGCAACATTGCAGGAATTATAGTGTGTTTCCAGTTCAAGGATTTCTGTTTTTGAGATGGTCTGCAAAGATTCATTGGCAATAACAATCCGGTGGATTTTATTTCCTGCATTCTCAATCTTTTCTTTCAAACCTAAGTGATTGAAAACCTGCATCGCATTGACCGCCATCATAATTCCGGCTCCTACAGGCTTTATTTCAGGAGTGGATTCATAGATCGTAAAATCATACTGATGTTGTTTCAGAACATTTCCGAGGGTAAGTCCCCCGATTCCGGCTCCTATGATTGAAATATTGTTCATGTATACTTTTTTAGTAGGATGTCACAACATTGCGAAAGATTCTAATTGCTTAACTTATAAACTTAAAATATAACTTTCCGATACTTTTTTAAAACCATACTTGCTGAAAAAATTATGAGCTCCATGATTGCTGACTCCGCTTTCCAGTAAAATAAAACTGATATTCCAGTTTTTAGATTCGTGAATCGCTTCCTCCAGAAGTTTACTTCCAAGAGACTGGCCTCTCACAGACTGGTCTAAAAGCATATCCTCCAGAATGGCATATTTTTTAAAAGGACTGTTGATCACATTAAAAACCATCATACCGACAATTTGCCCGTTTTCGTTTTCAGCAATCAGAATATTAACTTTGGAACTGCCATCGGAATTAAAATCGGTGATCAGCTGTTCTGTCAGAATCAGCTCAAGATCAGGATTCCAGTGGTGTGAGTCTATCGCTCTTCCGGACATCATTTCGCCGTGAGAAATATAAGCATCTGTTTTGTGGGTAATAAAAAAGTCTACAAGCTCTTTCACGCGGTTTTTATCGGTAAGCCATTGGGTTGTATATTTCATGAGGTGATGGTTTTTATTTAAAATTTTTCAGTTCTGCCAGCAATTTATTCTGCTTATTGATAACTTGATTGAGATGATCTGTTTTCAGAGGATGCGCATTCTGGTACTTTTCAATTTCAGGAAGTGTCTTTCTGATTTTGAATACAAGGTATTGATCATGAACTGCTGCTCTGTTTGCTTTTATTTTGGCGATGAGGTCCCGTATAGTCTGTGTTTTTATATCATATTTTTCAGAGCTGGCCTTTATCTCTTTTTCAATTTGTTTCTTTGTAACAGAATCGGTTACCGAATTGGATAATGCCGTTGCATCATTATAGTATGTTTCTGATTTTTGAATAACATCATCATACTCGGTAATTGCATCCTCAGTTTCCTGATTAATAACCGTTATTCTTTTGTCAAGATCCTGTAAAGTTTTGTCGTTTTTTACAAGCTCCTGATAGATTTCATGAACAAGGTTTCCTTCACGTGAGGAGTATCTGGTATTTTTTTTAATAGTTTCTGAAACTGAGGATTCAGCATTGTCAACTGCATTTTCTACGGTAGGAGCCTGGCGGTTATTTTCTTTGCAGGAAAGTAAAGAAAGTATCAGAACAGAGCCGAAAAATATTTTTTTCATAGTATGTTTTGTTTGGATTGAAAATCAGCATCATATCCAAAGCAGCTAAAATTAATCATTTCAATTCTAACACAACTGATAAAGGATATGATTTTAATTAGTTGAACAAACGTTGAAAAATGTTACATCCATAAAAAACGGAGCCTGAAAACAGACTCCGCCTATAAAGTTTTTTACGCTAAAATTATTTACCCAGGTAAGATTTAAGGATCTTGCTTCTGGTATTGTGTTTTAGTCTCTTAATTGCTTTTTCTTTGATCTGACGAACTCTCTCTCTTGTAAGATCGAAAGTTTCACCAATTTCTTCTAAAGTCATTGGGTGTTTTCCGTTCAGTCCGAAGTATAATCTTACCAAATCAGCCTCTCTTGGCGTTAAAGTATTCAATGCTCTTTCAATCTCGATTTGCAGAGATTCAAGCATCAGATCTTTATCAGGACTTGGAGATTCTCCTGAACGTAATACATCATAAAGATTAGAATCTTCACCTTCCACTAAAGGAGCATCCATAGACAGGTGTCTTCCGGAGTTTTTCATAGATTCTTTGATATCTTCCTCGCTCATGTCAAGAACTTCAGCCAATTCTTCCGGAGAAGGCGGTCTTTCATTTTCCTGCTCAAGGTGAGCGTATGCTTTATTGATTTTGTTGATAGATCCAATCTTGTTCAATGGTAATCTTACAATTCTTGACTGTTCAGCCAATGCCTGTAGGATTGATTGACGGATCCACCATACTGCATAAGAGATAAATTTGAAACCTCTAGTTTCATCGTACCTTTTTGCTGCTTTCATTAATCCTAAGTTACCTTCATTAATCAAATCGGGTAAAGAAAGACCTTGATTTTGGTATTGCTTAGATACAGATACTACGAAACGAAGGTTGGCTTTGATTAATTTCTCAAGTGCGGCTCTGTCACCTGCACGTATCCTTTGTGCCAATTCTACTTCCTCGTCCGCAGTAATCAGTTCCACTTTACCAATTTCCTGCAAATACTTGTCTAATGAAGCAGTTTCCCTGTTGGTAACCTGCTTAGTGATTTTTAATTGTCTCATTTATTTTTTCCTCAAAAAAGAGTTACTATAATATATACGTATGAAAAGGTATAAAGGTTACACAAGGTTCAATATTTTTTGTACAATGTATATTATAAAATGTATTAATGATTTTTTTAATAATAGGTTAAATCACTGATAACTAAATTGTTGTGTGTTTTGGTTTATAATTTAAAAAAATAAATATAAATTCTAAAAGAGGTAAATTCATTTACAAACTTTATAATTTCCTTAAACCTTAAACAAAAAAAAACGAAACCGAAGTCCCGTTTTTATATTTAAGAGTTATATTTTACATTATATTGGATTAAACAACCCGCAACTTGTAACTCGAAATCCTTGCTTAGAAAAGCTCATTCAATACTTTCGCCAGTCTTAATCCTCCGTAAAGAAGCTGTCTTTCCATCGTTTCATTAAACTTGTACTGATAGTCGTAAGACAATTTAGAATCGTTTGGAGTCTGTGCATAGATCTTATTGGCAATTTTATGAGAATCATACAGCCAGTCTTCCAGTGTTCCGGATTGAACCTGTGCTACTTCTTCTTTAGATTTGATATCTAAAAGCTTGGAATATTCAGTGTAGCTGTATTTTTGAGAATCTACTAACTTTCCATCCCAAACAGAGTGTAAATTGGTTTTTTCCCCGAAATACGTAACATTGATTTTGTTTCCGCCCAAATCTTCAGCCCTTCCTACGTGAAGTGGCTGTGCAAGGTCTCCCATAATGTGAATGAGGAAGATTAAAGCAATTTTTCTGTCTTTTTCAGAAGTGTTTTTGTCTTTGATCTGGCTGGATAATGTGTTTACCTGAGTATAAAGGCTTGGTCCTGCCTGTGCTTTTAAGTTTTGTTCAAAAGCTTTAAAATCAGTCATCGGATCAATGTTTACATAATGCCATGATGAAGCCTGCTTCCATGCACCTGTTGTGTCAGATTTGATAAAATCCGGCCAGTTTGCCCAGTAAGCCAGACGCTCTTTCCCCATGATCTTTTTAATCTCTCTTCTCGCTTTGCGGGAAAGGTGGTTTTCTGCAATGTCTGCAATCACTCTGTGTCCCGTTAATCCCCACGCATAAGAATAAAGTGAAGAGGCCATGAATGCTAAAATCAGAATTTTAGAATAAATACTTTTCATTTTAAATAACAATTTTCAGTCTGCAAAGATACGGCCCGCTTTCGGAATGAGCATACATAATCCTGAATTTATTCCATAAGATGATATTAATAAAATTTAATTTACATAAAAGCATAATCATCTTAGTTTTTAATAGATTAGAAAGTACTGAAGATAAAGGCAGAAAACTTTTTATATCCTATATAAAATCTAAAATAAAACCATAATTACAAACTTACTTTAAACCTTGAATCCTAAACAATTGGTTCTGAATACTTAATTTTAAATCCTAAAAAGCAAGTAAATTTTCCATTTACCGTATTTTCACGGAATTTGTAGAAAATTATTACTATTAATGTCAACTAATTATTATTTTTAAAATAAAATTGTTGTAAAAATATTTTTTCAAACTTATGAGATATATTATCTTTACAAGTCATAATCAGAGGAAACACTATGTATGAGAATAATATTGTAGATATGCATTACAATAAACTGCAGACAGATTTTAAGGCTGAAGCTGTGGCTGTAAACCTATTGAAATACCATCGTGCGGTAAGCAATATCTTCATTGAGCGTGTGGGGGTGAATGACCGTGCTTACCTGAAAGATATTAAAAGTATTTCAAGCAGTTATTTGGGATTTGATGAGGAAGTCTTTACTATACAGAGTTACAGAGAAGGCATTTACGACTATCTTCCGGAAGGGTTATTTCATCCGCCGTCCCTGGGGGCTTCCAGAAAGAATGTAGATACTGTGGTAAGGGAGATCCGGAAGCAGAAAAGGGTAGAAGATGATGCCCGCAGGTTTTTCCGTCCTTTTGAGCTGGAAGTATTTTTTACAGAAATCAGTGCTTTGCTTAAAGAATCAGAATTTGATATCACCAGTAATACGGATTCTTTGCTGGAAACCATAAGTGAGCTTTGGCCTATGATCAAAATGCTGGACGAGCAGAGTGCTTATATTTTCATGCATATTCTGCCGTTTTTCCATCAGATCAGGGGAGACAAGAGATGGTTTGAAAGATGCATGACTGCTTTTCTGCAGATACCGGTACAGGTAAGTTTTTCACCTAATATTATTGATGGAATTGAGAAAAATGATGATTCCATGTTACTGGGGAATTCAAGATTGGGAGTTACCTATATTCCAAGCGGACCTCATATGGACGGGCAGCGAAACTGGGTGGTGAATATTGGTCCTATTCCTTATGAGGATATGAAGAAGTTTATTCCCGGAAGTCCGTTTAGAAATGTACTTCAGGCTCTTTATGACTATTTTCTTCCCGTAACAGTGGATGTGGAAGAGAATTTTGTCACAGAAAAAGAGGAATATTCATTCAGTCTTGAGGACGATGAAAGAAATGCCAGCCGCCTTGGATACTCTACATTCCTCTAAATTATTTTATTATATTTACAGTTACCAACAAAGTATAAATTCGAAAAGAAACAAATGGAAATTTCTTCAGTAAAAGGTATTTTTTTAAGGTATATCTTAATGCCTTTAATCGCAATTATTATGATGGTTATACTCGGTGTAATCAGGAGAAATAAACCTGCGATAAAAATTAAAGTAATTATTATATACGTACTCCTTTGCAGCTTATGCCTGGCTATTCCGGGTTTTTTTGGATTTGCGGGAAACCTTTTTAATCCGTATTGGTATCTTATTGCGCAGGTGATCTACCTTATTTTGGGGATTATTCATGTGAATCTGTTGCATAAATATTTCAAAAAGCACATCGATTCTTTTGCAATGAGTATTCTGTTTGAATCTATCCTTTCATTGACTTGTATAGCCTTGGGCGGATATCTTTTCACACTGATCTTCAACTGGATGAGCAAAGGCACAGGATACGCTGTGATGGCTGCAACAAGTATGGTGATTTTTGTGGTTCCAATGGTATTTTATTACTGTTATATTCAGTTTATCAGTATCCCTTTTGATATTTATAAAACATGGAGATATTCTCCGGAGCAGAAACTTCCAGATTTTGAAGGTGCAGATTTTGACAGGTTAATGGTCCTGAATGTTGAGTTAAGCAAAAAATTAGAAGATACCAACCGTTTCAGAATTAAAGCGAAAACACTTCCTACAGGAGTTACGTTCGGAGATTGGTTCTACAGAGTAGTGGATGATTACAATCACAAAAATCCGGGTTCAATAATTCATCTTTCAGACGAAGGAAATGAGCCTTACTACTGGATCTTTTACACTAAAAAATCTTTTTTCAGTTTTAGAAAATATATAGATTTCGACCATGACATTACCACAAACAGCATTTCTGAAAATGAAGTGGTGATTTGTAAGAGAGTTATTCAGCATGAAGAGGAGGGAGTCACAAGAAAATCATAAACACAAAAATTAAAAAGTATTAAACATGATACAGCCTATTAAACATTTTGCCATCAATTGGGTGGATGGGATGAAAGTTTCCCAGAGACACCTTAATGATCAGGATAATTTCTTAATTGATACTATCAGAGATTCCAATTCCCTTGGGATTACTACATATAACTACGGACTTCTGCCTATTTCCAATGAATTTACAGACCGTACCATTTTTGATGTTCACAACACGGCAACCAATGATGTACAGCTGGTAATCAAGCGTTGCAGCGCTGTGACAATGGCAGGATACCGTATTGAGCTGACGGACAGAAGAATCAGCGTGAAATCATTAGCGAAATCAATGAATGAAGACCAGGCAGATGGAGAATATTATATTCTGATCTCTGTAAATCCCTTTGATAAAGTACCTTTCGGAGATATTGATCCTGAGGAAATTCCGCCGCGTCACCCAAGTGCACAGCCGAACCATCATATTGAACTGCTTCCTGTAACGTCTTTGAACAGCAGCTATTCAGGAGGAAATTATCTTATCATCGGTAAGGTAGATTTAAAAGGAAATATTGCTCAGGTAGATTCCAACTTTATTCCGCCTTGTACTTCCGTACAGAGTCATCCGGCTTTGGTAGACTATTACAGCAGCTATGCGAAGTCTATCGGAAACCTTCAGCAGTATGCTTTTAAAATCATTCAGAAAGCATCGCACAAAAACCAGAATACAGCGTTGGCACAAAACGTTAAGTTTTTGTGTACTACCATGGTAAATACTTTCGGCGATATGTATTTCCAGTTCAGAAATATTACGCCATGGCAGCCGCCTGTATTTTTAATTGAGTCTTTTGCAAGACTGGCACTTCATTTATACAATTCAACCCAGCTTCTTGTTCCTGCAGAATTGGAGGAAATGCTGAACTACAGTCTGGAATGGAGTGAGATTGCTCCTCATACTTTACTTAACCAGCTTTCTATTGTAGCAGAAACGAATTATGACCACCACAATTGTGGTGAACCTTTGCTTTATATCCAACAGATGTTGAGAAGCCTTGAAATTATTTTCTCTAAACTAAGCGAGCTTGATTATATCGGGCAGAGAAAAGAAAATATCATCGTTAATGAGCAGGAAGTTTCCACGAACACAAACCCAAAAAGAGGTTGGAGTGTTTTAGATTAGAAATTGAATCCCGGATGAAAATTCGGGATTTTTTATAGACGTTTTTAGGAAAAATTAAAAGTAAATTTGCTGTAAGGATCAATAAAAATGAATTTAGAAGTTATAAGACAGGATACTCCGGGATGTTCGGGTAAGATATTTTTAAACAGTGCAGGGGCTTCATTAATGCCCAAATCTGTTGTGGAGACAACCATTAAGTTTTTATATGAAGAACAGGAATTGGGAGGGTATGCAGCAGCGGTGCAAAACCCGGGTATCATCAATCAGTTTTATGAAGAGACGGCAAAATTGATTAATACAAAGCCTTCCCATATTGCATTTGTAAGCAGTTCTACAGATGGATATGCAAAAGCTTTATCCAGTATTGATTTTAGAGAAGGAGATTGTATCATTACCACCAATGATGATTATATATCCAATCAGATTGCTTTTATTTCTTTGCAGAAAAGATATCATATTGAAATCATCAGAGTGGACAATCTTCCTGACCATGAATTAGATCTTGAGGCCTTTGAAAATCTGATCAAAAAGTATAACCCAAAATTAATTGCTGTTACTCACATTCCTACTAATTCTGGTTTAATCCAGAATATAGAAGGAGTGGGGAAGTTGTGTAAACAATATGATGTTCTGTATCTTGTGGATGCTTGCCAGTCTGTAGGACAGATTGTGGTGGATGTTGAAAAAATCCATTGTGATTTTCTCACGGCAACCGGGAGGAAATTTATACGTGGACCAAGAGGAACTGGATTTTTGTATGTTTCAGATAAAGTATTAAACAAGAAAATGTATCCTCTGTTTTTAGATAGTTTTGGTGCTCAATGGACAGCATTTGATGATTTTCAGCTCAATGATACTGCTAAAAGATTTGAACTTTTTGAAAGACCTTATGCTGCTTTAGCTGGATTTGCAGAAGCTTTGCGCTATGCCAATGCCATTGGAATGGATCAAATAGAGATCTACAACCGCAAGTTAGCAGATACCTTAAGAATCAATCTGCAGAACTACGGTTTCAGAGTGTTGGATCAGGGAAATAGGTTAAGCAGTATTGTAACTTTTTGCCAGGCAGATGGAAAGGTTGAAAAAATTCATAAGGCTTTGAGTGATAACAATGTATTTTTCAAGGAAAACCGCAGAGAAGATGCACTCATTGATTTTACCTCTAAAAATGTAGATCATGCGATCCGTTTATCCCCTCATTATTTTAATACGATGGAAGAAATTGAAAGAGTATCACAACTTTTAGAAAATATCAACCATTAAAATGACGGTTTTAAATTTGAAGCGTCCTGGCATCCGCCAGGGCGCTTCAATTTTATTTTTTGTTCAGAAGATCAAGCGTATGTTCCACATGTCCGCCTCCTTTCCATTCATCGTGTCCCGGAATAATCAAAGTTGCCTGTGAATATTTGGTTTTCAGCTTTGTCATGGTTTGCGGCCATTGGGCAACGTTGGCTTCTCCTGTGTAGCCAAGATCAACGGCAGCTTTGCTCTTGACAAGACATCCTCCATCCAGTATTTTATATTTTGGAAACCAAACCACTACATTATCAGCAGTATGTCCTTCACCAAGAAAGTCTACCACAAATTTTTCACCACCAATACGGTAAAGTTTTCCTGTTTTAATAAGTTCAGTGGAAGTTGCTTTTCCGTCTTTCTTCAAAAGCTCATTGGTTTTCGCTGTAGCGTAGGTTTTGATTCCTTTGTTATTATAAAAGCTTAAATCTCCGGCTCTGTCATCATGTGAATGCGTTGCAAATACAGCAATAACAGGAAGGCTATGGCGTTTCTGAATAGTATCCAGCAAACTTTGATATTGGGTTTTCTGCCATGGAACATCAAACAAAACAACTCCTTTTTTGGTTACCAGATAAACGGCATTGGTAGAATATTCTTTACCTCCAAATACACCAAAAGTTTTATAAATATAAAAGTTGGGTTTAATCTGAGGTTCAATCACGAAATCTCTTACCTGAGTAGTCTGAGCATTTGCAAATGGACTTAGTAACATCGAAATAATAAAAAACGGAATGCTTTTCTTCATAATTTTTTGAGTAATAATTAAAGGTTGGGTATTTGTCGGAAAGACAAAGCCTGTAGAAAGTTTTGCAAACCTAGGTAAAAATAAATTTTCGGGTATTTAGAGAAGAAGAGTTTAACCGTTTTTTAACAGTTTGAGGAATAGAGTAAAAGTAGATTTATATGAATGTCAGACCTAACAGGTTTTTAAAACCTGTTAGGTCTATTTGGGATAGAGCATTAAGTAAAATTTTGCTGTAAGCTTAAAATCAGAATGATTAACCTTAACTATACTTTTCTCCTTACGATTCTTAATTGTTTAAATTTTTGAAAAACCTGATTTTTTTTAATGCAAATCTGTTCGGTTTATTTTTAAGTGGTAATGGTTTATTTCTTAACCAGTATTTTCTCAGTAGCTTTTTTGCTTAGAATTTCTGTTTTGCCCTCAATTTCTATCGTCATGGATTTATCAAAACTTTCTATTTTTACAATTTTCACTTTTGTATTGAGCAGCAATTTTCTGTCGTTCAGATACGTCAGGAAAGCATCATCAGAAAGGGTAACAGAAGCAAAAGTTACATTTTCTCCCGGTTCACAACTGCTTAATTTTTGTAAATCCTGGGCAATGATATTACCATCTTTATCGGGAATAGGTTCTCCGTGAGGATCAAATTTAGGATGATCCAGGATTTCGTCCATTTTATCAAAGAAGATCTGCGAATGCACATGCTCAAGCTGCTCTGCAATCTCATGGACGTTTTCCCAGCCGAAATTCATTTTTTTAACCAAAAACATTTCCGTAAGTCGGTGTTTACGAACGACCAGGGCTGCTTCACGTCTTCCATTTTCTGTAACGATTAAGGGTTTATAGGTTTCATAAATAACCCACTTTTTTTCTGCAAATTTCTTCATCATATTATTAACACTCGGCATTTTTACATTCAAAAATTTGCTGAGCTCATTAATCGTAACCTTTCCTTCATTGTCAACTAAATGAAACAAAGCTTTCAGGTAATTCTCTTCTGTTAGGGTTGTTTTCAAAATGTTAGATGATTTTCACTACAAATCTAACAAAATAAAATGGAAAGTTGGCTCTTGTTATTTTAACTTTTTTTACTTTTACTCTATGAAATTTTCATTCAAAAACGATTATTCTGAAGGCTGCCATCCTAATATTTTACAGGCCCTTTCACAGCATAATCTTGTACAGCAGGCTGGCTATGGAGAAGATGAGTATTCATTAAAAGCGAAAGCATTAATTAAAGAAAAGATCAACAGTCCGGATTCGGAAGTTTTTTTAGTTTCTGGTGGAACGCAGGCTAACTTAATTGTTATTTCTGCCATTCTAAAACCTTATCAGTGTGTAATATCTGCTGCTCCCGGGCATATCCTGAATAATGAAACAGGAGCTATTGAAGCTACAGGCCATAAAGTACTGAGCATTGAAACGGCAGATGGAAAAATAAAACCTTCAGATATTGTTCCTATTTTAGAAGGACACAGTAATGTGCCACATCAGGTGATGCCTAAACTGGTGTATATCTCGAACTCTACAGAGCTGGGAACAATTTACCAGGCAAAAGAACTGGAAGAACTCTCCGCATTTTGTAAGGAAAATAAATTATACCTGTTTATGGATGGAGCAAGGCTGGGGCATGGACTGACAGCAGAGATCAGTGATCTCACCCTTGAAAAAGTAGCTGCTCTTACCGATGTTTTCTATCTTGGAGGAACTAAAAACGGAGCTTTGATAGGAGAGGCAATTGTGATAAATAATCCTGTGCTGCAGGAAGATTTTGCTTTTAATATCAAACAAAAAGGAGCGTTATTGGCAAAAGGAAGACTGTTGGGAATTCAGTTTATGGAACTCATGAAAGACAATCTGTATTTTGAGCTGGCACAACATGCCAATCAGCAGGCGATGAAAATTAAAAAAGCTCTGCAGGAAAAAGGAACAGCTTTTCTTTCCGATACCTATACCAACCAGATTTTTCCTATTTTAAATAACGATCTTATTGAGGTATTGTCTGAAAATTTTGAATTCTATGTCTGGAAAAAAATAGATGAAAATTTTTCAGCTATTCGTCTTATTACTTCATGGAGCACAGGAAATGAAGCTGTGAACCGTTTTATTGAAATAATTAAACAGAATTAATATAAAATTAAAAGGCTGTCTCCAAAGTGTCATTCTGAACACAGACTGAAAGTCTGCGAACAAAGTTCTGGAATGTAGTGAAGAATCTCATCTGGTTGTTTATGATTGAGATTCTTCCTTCGTCAGAATGACAAAAGTCCTAGTGGACTTTTGAGACAGCCTCTTTTTTGTTTTATAATGGATTATTTTTTCAGAGCTTCGCTTACGGCCTTACAATCTGCAGGGCTTAGCTTCTGCCCGTCTTTATAACTGATTTTTTTCTCGTCAGCATATTTGGATTGTCCGTCTTCTTCTTTATGATCGCCAATACCTTCTGTTAAAACATTATCCTTTTGAAGAAAGTAGATATCTCTTTTGCTCTTTTTACCTTCAGAAGTAAATTCATACGTTAATTTCAGGGTATCTCCGGATTTGAAACCCGTTATATCTCCTTTTGAACTGTCTTTTTCACTGTTTTTATAAGATAATTTTCCGGTGATTGTTCCTAAATTGTCATCAATAGAAGCAAAAACACTGTCTTTTCCTGTAACCCCGATATAACAGAACGATTTTGGTCCAAGAGTATCTATTACAGGTTCTTCCACGGCAATGGTATCTGCTTCTACTTTGGGAGCCGGTGCTTCAGTTTTCTTATTACAGTTGATTAAAAAAGCTGATACAGCGCCCAATAAGATTAATTTTTTCATATCCTTAATTGTTAAAAATCAAATTTCTATTCTGCTAAAATAATAATAGTATTTGTATATTAAAAATAGGATATGAAGAGATAATGATTTTATGATGAAAATTAATATTTCAGAAAATGAATTTTAATGAAAAATATTAATTGAAAAAATACATTGAAATTATTAATACTTACGGCATGAATTAACAGGTCGCTCCTCTGGAGCTATAATTTTAAAGCAAATACGTTCTATTAACAGTTAGTTCTTATTAGAGCTGAATTTGATCCCATCGGGATCTACTGTTAATAGAAAAAATGAAGTCTCCGTAATAATAAAGCTCCGGAGGAGCGACCTGTTAATTATACTTTAATCTAATTGGACAACAATGTTTAAAAATATTGCTCATAATGAAATACTATTTTAATGCTCTTAAAACTGTCTAATGTTTTTAGGCATGAAAAATGATTTACTCTTTAAAATTGATTGTAATGAAAAAGATGGCGAAAGTGCTGAGTTTGGGATTATTTATTTTAGGTTTATTTTTTGTTCCGGCACAAGCGCCCCAGAATTATATTTATACTTCCTCAGTAGATCTGCATAGAATTGAAAAGATGATAACCCGCAAAGATATTGGCGGAGTACAGATTGTCTATAACTGGAAAGCTTTGGAAACATCAAAAGATGTATATGATTTTTCTGTTATTGAAAAAGATCTGAATTATCTGACAAGCCTGAATAAAAAACTATTTATACAACTTCAGGACAGATTTTTTGAACCACAGGCAAAATATATTCCTGAATATGTTTTGAAAGATAAAGAATATACAGGAGGATTGGTTCCTCAGTATGATAACCCGGGTGAAAATAAACCTGTTGGAAACGGTTGGGCTACCCAGCAATGGAATCCGGCTGTAAGGCAGAGATTTCAGAAACTGATAGCAGAGCTGGCAAAGAAATTTGACGGAAAAATTCAGGGGATTAATCTTCCGGAAACAGCAATCGATATTGATATGAAGAAGGATAAGACAGGCTTTAGCTGCGATCGTTATTTTCAGGCCGAATTGGAAAATCTGAAATTTGCGAGAAGTGCTTTCCGTTATTCTTACGTTCTGCAATATGTCAATTTCTTTCCTTGTGAATGGGAAAATGACCATCAGTATATGTCCAGACTATTTGATTTTGCTTACAAAAATAATATTGGGTTGGGCGGGCATGATATTGTTCCGGATAAAAAAGCACAAATGAAAAATTCTTATCCTTTTTTTAATCGATATAAAGGAAAGCTTTCTCTGGTAGCAATGGCCGTTCAGGAGCCTACTCTGACCTATAAAAATCCGAAAACCAAGAAACCTTTTACCAAAGAAGAATTTACCGAATATGCTGAAAACTATCTGGGCGTTAACATTGTTTTCTGGAGTGTGGAATCTCCCTGGCTGAGAGATCCCAGTTAATTATTCTCCTCTATACTTTTAATATTCCTCTAAAACCTCTTGCCGCATAGTAAGAATCTGCACCATTGTGATAAGTAAATACAGTATTGTACCGTCGGTCGCAGAAAACAGCACCTCCAAGTTCACGGATCTGCGTTGGTGTTTTGATCCAGCTTGAAGTCTTCTGGTCAAATTTTCCCAATTCCTGAAGCTGGCGGTATTCTTCCTCTGTTAAAAGTTCAATGCCCATTTCAGAAGCAGTATCAATGACGTTACTCTCTGGTTTGTTGGCTTTTCTGGCATCCCAGGCTGGATAATCATAGCATAAGCTTCGGCGTTTGGGACTTTCCGGAGAGCAGTCAACGAAGGAATATTCATCCGTTTTTTTATTGTAATCTACTACGTCGGGTTCACCTTCTGTGGTTTCCATTTCGTATAAAGACCGGATCTTTTCGGGATTGCTTTCCAGTTTTTGCTGAATTTTTTCCCATTTCAGATCTTTATGACGGTTCATATTTTTTTCGAAACGGGCTTTTAGTGTTTTTAAAAGCTCGTTGATTTGTTCCTGGGTCAGTTTCTTTTTCATGTCAAATTTTATTTTGTTATATGGATATGTTGAGTGGTATTGTTGGAATTGCGAAGACGCAAATTTTATTAATAATGCCTTGTTTAAAGACACTAGGATTTTATCTGCGATAAAATTTATTCATTTTAATCTTAAAACATTAATCAATAATAGTGATTTTTCTTTCTGCCGGTCTGAAGTACCAGGAAATAATGACCAGTACCAATAATAATACTGCCGGAAAAGTTCTTCCTGCTGTGTCACCCACGATAAGATGGGAAATTACAGCGCCTGACATAACAAAGAAAAAGCCTGCATACGCCCATTCTTTCAACAGTAAACGTTTAGGAATTAAGATCGCAATAACGCCCAGAATTTTCCATACTCCGATAATGGTCATCAGATAAGAAGGATAGCCGAGATTGGTGAAATTAGCCAGTTCATCTTTGTTTTTCATCAGTTGGACAATGGCCGTGGAAACCATTCCCAGAGCCATCCAAAGGGTAAATATCCAATAGATGATCTTTTTTCTTTTTTGTGATGGTTGTGGTGTGTTCATGATCTGTTTTTATAGTTAGTCGTTTAATCCTATTCCTTCCATGATTTTTGGAATACATTTTTCAATGCGGGCTTCACGGGTTTTGGACTGTTTGGCAGAAGAAAAGTGGAGTAGATAGGCTCTTTGTCTTCCGGGAGTTAATGCTTGGAAAGCTTCCTGTAATGCAGGATTTTGATCCAGCTTCTCCTGAAATTCCTCAGCTATTTCAAACTCTTTTGTTTTCTTCATTTCCACTTTAGCGCCTGATTCTTCTATTTCAACGGCTTCAAACATATACGAGCGAAGAACTTCCTCCATATCATTGATTTGCGCTAGCTCTGTAAAGCGGATCTGTCTTGCTGCCTGTACGTTTTTAGACTGCTGAATCAGGATATTGTCAGGATCTTTCATTAAAGCACCTTTGAAGAAGAGAAGGGCACAGTATTCCTTAAAACCGTGGATCAGGAAAATATTCTTCCCTTCATAAGTATAACAGGGGCAGCCCCATTTTAAATCTTCTGTAAGCTCTGTACTCAGGGCAATAGTTCTTAATTTTTCAAATTCTTCCTGCCATTGTCCGGCGTTTTCGAAGAAAAAATTAACTTTTGGATTCATTGTGTGGTATGTTTTAGGGTTTGAGAGTATTAGAGTGGGAGAGGTTTGAGTTATTCTGGATAGTATATAAACCTCGAACCTCGTATCTTGTATCAAATTCTGGTATCACCTATTATCTGCTACCTGCTACCTTTCACCTAATAATTCCTGCAAACGATTATGCGCCCTATTAATACCCTGTGCAAAAGGCATTTTCAGGTGCTGATCTCTGAAGTCTACAGATTTATAAATGGTTTGGATGGTAATTTTGCTGGTGGTATCTGTTAACGTTTCAAATTCCAGAAACTCGAACTGAGCCGGAAAAGGGGTGTTTTCCATCTGGAAAGTTCTTATAATTTTTTCATTCTGAACAATGTCATGAATAGCTCCATTGGCACTGAAAACTACATCTCCCTGAGGGTTTGATGTTTCAAAGCGGTAACTTCCATGTTGTTTGTTTTCAAACTGGGTTACTTTCGTTCCCATCCATTGTTCGAACAATTCAGCTTCTGTATACGCTTTGAAAAGAAGTTCTACAGGAAGATCAAATTCTCTGATGATGAAAATTTCCTGTTTGCCGTCTTCAGCCTGAATTTTTGTTTTAAGTTCCATATTTTGAGTTTGGTGTTTAAGTTTGAGGGTTTGAGAGTGGGAGAGTTCAAGGTTTAAAGTTTAATGTTGTTATCCTTTCACTGCTCATTGACGATTCATTTGCAAAGCAAAATTCACTATTGACACTGGTGTTCACAATTTAAACTTTGACATCCATTGTCTCTTCGTCTCTTCGTCTATTATCTTTTATTACTCTTTTTTCAAGTTCTGAAACGCTTTCATCACACTTTCCAGCTTGTTGAATTTCTCATCCCACATGTTGCGGAAGGGTTCTATAAAATCGGCTATTTCTTTCATTTTATTGGGATTCAGATGATAGATAATTTCTCTGCCGTTTTGTTCAGATCGCAGCAGTTCGCATTCTGTAAGGATCTGGAGATGCTTTGAAACGGTAGGTCTTGCCGTATCAAAATTGGAAGCTATAGCTCCCGCTGTCATCGACTGTGCCGCCACCAGCATCAATATAGACCGTCTTGTAGGATCTGCTATCGCCTGAAATACATCTCTTCTTAAATTCATCGTGTAGTTATTTGACTACAAATATATGTGTAGTCATTTAGCTACGCAAATGTTTTGTATAAAATTTTTGATTGTAATGAAAAAAGCTCAACAGTATAAGGTGATACATTGTTGAGCTTTGAATTTTTATAGGAGAAGTATGCTTAAGATCTTACTTCCCAATCTTCAACTATATTGATGGCTTCCCGCAGATAGAGATCTTTCTGAAGATTTTTAATCCATACCTCAGATTTGCTTTTGAATGCGGCATCGTTTTTCTCTCTTTCAATATCCTTTGGATACATCGTGAATGTAAGACCATTTTCCCATGTTTTTAATATTTTGAATTTATCATCCTCAGTTTTTCTCTGCTTCATCAGTCCGCTGTATTTCTGAATGCTTAAAGGCACTGTTTTTTCTTTCCCCAGATTTTCTCTCCATTGGGCATACTCAAGTAACAGTTTATAATTATCATTTTTAGCAATTCTCTCTGCACTTACTTTCTGCAAAGCCTGAATATTGAGAAAGTTTTGTTTATTGAAGGTTGTTCCCGGTATTTTATCCCAGGCCAATGCGTAGTCATCATATTTTTCACCTATCTCTGCATAAGAAAAGATATCTTTCATCGGGATATCTGAGCTTACTCCTTTTCTCTGTGTAGACTCTCCGGTGATCCTATAATATTTCTGAATAGTTAGCTTTACAGAACCAAAATCTTCTTCCGTATTTAAAAACCTGTTCAGATCTACAAATACCTGTACGGTTCCTTTTCCATAGGATACAGGAGATCCCATGATAACTGCTCTTCCGTAATCCTGCATCACACCGGCTAAAATTTCTGCCGCAGAAGCAGACAGTTCATTCTGTAGAATCACAAGTGGACCGTTCCAGATGGGCACTTCATTTTTATTTTTTAAAGTGGTAATCTTTCCATTTCCGTCTTTCACCTGCACATAAGGGCCTGCATCCATGAAAAGCCCCATAATATCACCAACTTCCGTTAAAGAACCACCGGAATTACCTCTAAGATCAAGAACAATTCCCTGAATATTTTGCTCTTTAAGTTTGATAATTTCATTTTTAATATCATCAGATGCATTTCTTCCGTCTTTGTCTTCAAAATCCGCATTGAACTTAGGTAAATTGATAAGGCCGTATTTCTTATCGGATGCATTTACGATAATACTTTTAGCGAAAGTGTCTTCAATCGATATTTCTTCACGGTTCATGGTTACTTCCTGAATTGTTCCGTCTTTTTTCTGTACCGTTAAAGTAATGGGCGTTCCTTTTTCCCCTCTGATTAATTTGATGGCTTCGCCGGAAAGCATATCCACAACATTGACAGGTTCCGTATCGGGCGTAGATTTTATTTTTAAGATCTTATCACCTTCCGTAAGCTGCTTGGTCTTCCATGCGGGAGCTCCAATGGATAATGTCCCGATATAAAGGCTTCCTTTCTTTTCCTTAATCACTGCACCTATCCCGATTATTTTTCCTTTGAAGTCCATTTCAAAATCCTTCCTTCCCTGCGGTGAATAATAATTGGTATGCGGATCAAAAATATGAGTATACGCATTCATGTACACAGTAAACGAATCCATTTTTTGCCTTTTCCTGAATCTGATAAATTTTTCTTCCAGAAGATCTTTAACATTTTCTGTCGCTTTTTTTATCTTTTCATCCTGGCTGAGTATTTTGGGCTTGCTGCTGTTTTCCTCATTGGTAGAATTATCCTTCTTTTTTTCTTCACTTTTCCTGTTCAGGGATTCTATTTCCTGAAGAATATTGTATTTTACATATTTCCGCCATTCATTATATTGCTGCTGCTTGTTGGCAGGTGCATTTTTTAGTTTAGGTTCCAAAGTAAGTATTTCATCTTCTTCCAGATTAATGGGTTTACTGAAAATGTCTTTGGTCATTGTATCAATTTCATCAATCCTTTGAGACAATTTATCCACGGTCAGTTTATAAAAAGTCAGATCTCCGGTGTTCAGAAAATCGTCCAGTTGGGTTTCATATTTACGAAACTCATCCATATCAGATTGCAGGAAATAGGTTTTTGTAGGATCTATTGATTCAAAATACTGCTTATACACTTCTTTTGAATACGCATCATTAATAGGTTTGGGGCTGTAATGCAGATAAGACAAAATATTCTTTGTATTGACCATGATGATCTGCATCTTTTCTTCTTCATTGCCGGGAGGACGGAAACCGAACGCAAAAAAGGTAAGCGGAAGAAATAGTAAAAAACGAACGGTTCTAAAATTTTTCAACATATTTTTGATTGTGCTTTTAATTGAAAACTATACTTGTTTTGTTGCCATTAATTAATCTTTTTTCAATTAATTGATTGAAAATAGCAGTAAACAAGAGTTTTCAATGTGCTTTTATAAAATCATGTGAATGTATGAAAAATATTGATAATAAGGAGTTGTGGAGGAGGATTTTAAGATAAGTTTAAGGTTTAAGAGTTATGTCACTTAATTACGCAGATTTTTTGATAAATTTTGATTTAATAAAAAACTCATGTATTAATATTATTTTTAGACAATTATGGCTTCAACAAATTTATTTATATTTACACTTACTAACCATGTCAAATGTTAACAGAGAATAAAATAAAAGAAGAGCTAAATTTAGCGTATGTATTATCTGTAGCTGCTTCAAAAAAATTTGCAACAGAGATTACAAGAGTAGATTCAGATAGTGTTGATGCCACTATTACATATAATGGATATTTATCGACAGACTCAATATTACATTCGCCTGAAATAAAGCTTCAATTAAAAGCTACTTCAGGAGCAAACATTGATAATGTTAACAATGAAATTGTATTTCCTCTTCCCATTAAAAATTATAATGATTTGAGACTTCCTTCAACATGCCCAAGATTATTAGTAATAATGTGCCTACCTGAAGATTCTGAAGATTGGCTTCGACATTCTGACAATGAACTGGTAATAAAGAAATGCTGTCATTATTTAAATCTAAATGGTTTTCCGGAAAGTCCTAATATATCAACAGTTACAGTGAGAGTACCATTAGCAAATACATTTTCTCCAGATTCTATCCATGAATTAATGGTTAGAGCATCTAAGCAAGAAATATTATGAGAAGTTTAGACAAAATATTAGATATTGCTTCCAACAAAATTGGTTTTCCAATTTTGCAAAAATATTTATTGAATAATGGTTTTAAAAAAATAGAAAGCAGAAGGACTGATTTGGCAGTTTTTTTTAAAGAGGGAAGCAGACCGATTGAAATAATTGTTCCTTTAAAAAGAGATTTTATAGATTATAAAGATTCAATAAAAAGTGTTTTAGAAAAGATTTCTATTTATGAGAATAGAAATATAGAATATATAATTAATGACTTAATAATTCCTCCTTCAGATATTATTCGTTTTAGAGTTGTAAATGAGGAAACTGAAAATGGATTAATATCTTTTCAAGATGGTTTTAATCTTTTAGAAAATGCAAAAAAATCATTATATGCAACAGCATGTGATATAGTTTCACCTTCAATTTACCATAAGAAGTTATACTCAAAACAAGCTACTCAATTTATAGATTCATGCTACTTAGGGCAAACTGAAAGAGGCAGTTTTATTGCATCAATTGTTTGCCCATTTATTAATTCTTCAATAGAAGAATCGGCTATTCAGCTAAGCTTATTTAATGATGAAGAAATATTAGAAACAAGTTTAACTAGAACGATCACTAAAAAATTTATCAAATCTTTACATGAGATTAAATCAAATATAGAAGTAGGGAATTATGATTTTTTAGAAGAGCAAATAAATACAGATAGGATAAGTGTTAATTTTTTAGAATCTATCGTTGAGTTAGGAGAATATGGTGATAAAGATAAAATTGATATTAGCATAAGTTGGTCAAACCATATAGAAAAAATCAATGATTTACCTAATGAAGTTAGTTTTACTAAAGACTATATACAGCCATTGGAATATATCATAACTAAATATACACCAAAAGATGAAGGAACAAAAGGTACATTTGTTGGAAAAATATCCGAAGCAAAAACGAATCCTGATCTTGAAAAAAGGAATTTTGGCGAAATTACATTTAACTTTATAAATGAAGAAAATAAGGCTATCAAGGCAAAATTAAACTTAAATCCTGAGCAATTTAGTGATGCCTTAAAGGCTTTTGATAGTGGATATCATGTGAAAATTGAGGGAGAGTTAATTTCACATGGCAGAAGTCATGTTATAAATAATCCAACATTTAAGATAATAGAATAAAAAAATAAGAGGACTAATTATCTTAGTCCTCTTATTATATTAAAATATCTAATTAAAAATTATTTTCCCTCAATCAACCTCTCCAACTTCTCAATCATTTCCCTCTGCTGCTGAAGCATACGCTCATAAAGCTCAACCATTTTGTCAAGAGGATTAAAAGTAGGTTGAATATTTACAGCATTTAAAGTGGATGTATCATTGCTTGTGAACGTATTAGAAATAATATTCACCGCCTGTTCCTCATCAAAATTCTCAATCGCTTCTGCAGGAACTTTCAAAATCTTCGCTACCTGCGCCAGAATATCAGATTCTACGGTTTCTTTTTGCTCTAAAAGGGAGATTTTCTTCTGGCTCCAGTCGTCGCCCATTTCAAAAGCCAGTGCTTCCTGCTTGATTCCCAGCATTTCGCGGAAACGCTTTATATTTCTACCCTGGTGTATTTTTTTATTTTGCATATCTGTGTAACTCATAATAACAAATATAAAGCTTTAGATTAAAAAAATAAAGCGCTGTTTTAAAATAAATACTATTCTAAAATATCTCTCTTTCAGAATAAAATATCCTTTCCTCAGATGGTTTATGCTTCTTATTATGCCTTCATTTGTAGAAAAATAACACCTATGAAAAGAAAAAGAAGAATGACCAGCAGCAGATATAATGAACTGAACAATCGTTACCTTACGGTTTTCCTCAAATCATTTTCAAGAGCGTATGGCAAAATAGTCTACTTCCCCGAAATAAGAATAGCAGGGAAGTGGGTACAACAATGTGGTTTTAAGGCAGGAGATAAAATACTGGTTACGGTGAGCAGAAACCAGATTATTTTGGAAAGGGAAGTGGATTATGAGGGATCAGTATGATTTTTTTGATTTTTCTGCCCAGTTCAGGATAAAGAGCAGGTCTTTTAAGATAAGCTACAAATGTTTTGATAACTGTTGACATTTCATTGATTGTATTAAAGTTACAAGACAAATGTATCTTATTAAAAACCATATTGCATTGAGGCAATATTAATTTTGAACGTAAATCTGTTTAAGATTTTGTAATAAATAGAGTCCGGTAATTAATCAGTGAAATATCTTATTTTTGAGGTAAAAATGAAATTGTAAAGCATTGATATATTTTGCTTTAGAAAGATAAAGTGGTAAGCGAGCGTATCTGGTGAAGTCCAGTGAAAAGTCTCTTGCAGATTTTTGGAATGTTAATCTGCAATATCAATTTGCTTCAGGAAAGATAATATTCTTCGGTTTTCTCCTGTTTATGAGAAAAATCGTTTCTTTATACGTAAAGAGTTTTTGCTTTTTTCTTTACAAAAATGTCTGTCCAAAAATATATGGAGTACAGTCATAAAAATGGCGATTCTATTCTGCTTTTTCACTAGGGTAGGTATTTTGTTTTTCTTATTAACACACTAAAAGGTGTGTTGTTTTATGGTTGCAAATGTATAAAATAATTGTATAAAACAAAAAAAATGAGATGAAATTATCCTGAGAATTTTAATGGTTTGCTGCTATGGAAAGCATGCTCAGGAAATTGCCTTATCTTTGCGGTTTCTATGCCTCCCGGCATTAATCAATATTATTTGAAAATGAAATTTTTATTAGACTTTTTATTCCGTGTTGTACAGCTTTTTACAGAACCTTATTTTTTAGTATTTCTTGCAGTGGTTATCATTGCTCTGCTCAAAAGAAAAAACAAAGGCAAAAACCTCAGAATAGGAGTTGGCTTCTTTGCCGTTTTAATGATCGTTTTTATAGGAAATGGCTTTCTGGGTAAACTGATTTCCGGATATTTGCAGAAAAATTATGTAAGTCCTGTTGCAAGTAAAAATAGAGTTCTCCAAAATCCCGTTATTGTTGTATTGGGTGGTGGAGTTGTAGACTTTGAGCACACAGAAAAGCTCCATACATTGTCTTATTCCAGATTGGTAACTGCTTATCAGCTGTACTATGAATACAAGAAAAATAATCTGCCTTGTAAAATAGTAATTTCCGGAAAAGGAAGAGGCTATACAAGTGAAGCAGAATTATTCCGTGAAAATTTTAAAAAGATGGGAGTATCAGATGCTGACATCATTAAAGAAGATAAAAGTATGAATACGTATGAAAATGCAAGATATGCCAGCAAGATCCTAAAACAGCTGGCTCCTTCTGATGTATATCTGGTTACCTCCGGATTTCACATGAAAAGGTCTGTGGCTCTGTTTCATACATTTGGATTAAAGCCTGTTCCACAAGCCTCAGATTTTATTGATACTGAAATTACTGTATTTCCTAACAGTTATAATGCAGCATTTACTTTTGTGATGCTTAAAGAAGTATTCGGAATATGGCAGGTACAGCTGTATAACAGTTTGGGATTGAATGGATAATTCTTAATTTTAATTAAAGGCTATCGCTAAAAAAAATTAACTATAAAACTAAATATAAACGCCTTTCAATTTTTTCTGAGATTACTTTTTATTCAAAACCGTGTATTTGACGGTGATATTTTAGATTTGAAATATTCAACTTATGATTATTATGAATGGTTAGTCTTCCTGATAAACAACCAATTAATTGAAAATTATCAGCAATTGAAAATACTCCTTTATCAAACATAATATGATGATTAGGGCAAAGACAAATAACATTATCAGGATTATCATCTCCAATATGTGGCTTACCTAATGGTCTAATATGGGCGCCTTCAGCATAATGGCCTAATTTGGTAGGAATAGTAATCTGACAAACTTGACATTTGAAATTGTATAATTTTTTTATTTGCCATGCTACTTTTGTGTCTCGTACAATTCTTAGAACTGTACTTTCTACAGTTCTTTTTATTCTTTTAGAATAATCTAATTCAATTTGATGTATTGTTTTTTTGGATTTATTATTGCCAGAATATTCTAAACGGAATCTACAAATTTTGAATCCACTTTTACCAATTTCTTCCCAAGCATCTACAACACTATATAGCCCTGCATATAAATACCCTTCTTTAGGTGAAAATTCTGACTTATGGGTAGAACCCCGGATAACTCTTACTGGTAATCCTTGGTCCATACTTATGATAAGCCCTGCATTTCCTTTTTCCCATACTTGGTCTTTTACCTGTTTTCCAGTGTTACTATCGTTACCGCCTGCACCTGTATAAACGATTTCTTCTCCAAAGTCTAGATCATCTTCATATCCTCCAGAAAGAACGATAGCGGAAGTGCCTTCATTTGAATTTCCATCTATTCCTGCTGCCCAATTTCTATGAAAACTGGTTGGCATCATTTCCCTTCTATTATTAAAATGATATCCTTCATCAATACCTTCTATCTCACCAAATATAATAGGTTTACTCACGGTTATTTTTATTTAAGTGCAAATTTATAATTTTAAATAAAAAAATAACCAAAAATGATTTATAATAGAATAATTTATTTTATATGCAATGTTTTTAATGTTTTTGTTTACGCAAACAAGACATGTAATACGCCAAAATAAGCCCTGTTTATCAAGTCAGTACCTATGCTATCTGACTGAAAATAGAGTGGATATAAGGACAAAATTGGCTTTCGCTTGATTATTTTGGGTTTGTAAAGGCTGCATAGAAAAATACACTAAACTTATCATGAATCATCTGTTAATGAATGTTTCATATCATCAACAATGAAAACAATGCTATTTTAATAGATAGTATTACTATTATAATTGTAGTATTTGATACAATGGTATAAGTTTTGCTTATTTTCATTATAGTTTTATATTTGTATTCATAATAATTACTACAATGGAATTTCAGTTAAAATTTAAAGTCAACGAAAATCTTTATCTTAAAGATCCTGAAAATAGCGAAATAGGCAAAGCTATTGTAAAAAATGCTATTGAGCTGATTTATGAAACAGGATTTGAGAACTTCACATTTAAAAAACTGGCACAGAAAATCAATTCTACAGAAGCTACCGTTTATCGGTATTTTTCATCAAAACATAAACTTCTTACCTATATTCTCAACTGGTATTGGTCTTACCTGGAGCTGATATCCAAGTTTCGCTTGCTAGAAATAAAAGATCCTAAAGAAAAAATAGATAAACTGTTAAACATTATTACACATCAGGATCACGCCAATACAATGATAGAAGATTATGACCTGGTAAAACTGCATACAATAGTTATTGCAGAAAGCAGCAAAGCCTATTTGGTAAAAGAAGTAGATGAAATTAATAAAGAAATGGTTTTCAGTCCTTTGAAAAGTCTTTGTGCTTTTTTTGGTGAAGTCATTTCTGAAGCCAAACCGGATTTTCCTTATCCCAGATCATTTGCAAGTACACTTTTGGAAACAGCTCATGATCAGCATTTCTTTAGTGAACATCTTCCAAAGCTTACAGATAATCATACCCCCAAAAAGGATCATAAAAATTTTGTGCTGGATTATCTGCGTTTCATAACCACCAATCTTTTAAAATAAACCGATCGATGGAAAACTCTCCAAAAAAATACAGCAGACAACTGTTTCAGTACATTACCAAGGACAAAAAAGATGTTACCAATATCTATTTTTACGCTATCCTCAATGGTTTGGTGATGCTGAGCATACCTTTGGGCATACAATCTATTGTCAGTTTTGTGATGGGAGCAACGATGGCAACTTCTATCTATATTCTGATCGCTTTTGTAGTTTTAGGAACTTGGCTGAGTGGTTTTTTCCGGCTGAAAGTAATGCAGATCATTGAGAAGATACAGCAGAAAATTTTTGTTGAATTTTCTCTTGCCTTTGCTGAAAAACTTCCTAAAGTAGATTTATCACAAACGAGAAAATATTATTTACCAGAACTTGTGAACCGTTTTTTTGATACCCAGAATCTGCAGAAGGGAATTTCAAAAATCTTACTGGAAATTCCGACAGCTCTGATCCAGATTTTATTTGGAATTCTGCTGCTCTCATTTTACCATCCCTGGTTTTTGGTTTTTGGAGCTTTAGTGGTGATCTGTGTGGTCATTATTTTCAGATTTACAATGGAAAGCGGAATCAAATCCAGTATTGAAGAAAGTGATAAAAAATATGAAGTGGCTTCCTGGATTGAAGATATTGCTGCATCTGTAAAAACATTCAAATTCAATTCTAAGAAGCAGATTCATCTTGCAGAAACTGATAATAGAGTAGTACAGTATCTTGATAATCGTACGGAGCATTTCAAGGTATTGGTTTTCCAATATAAAACGATCATTGCATTTAAAGTAATCATTACATTGGTAATGCTGGTGATTGGAACTTATCTTTTAGTAAACCAGCAATTGAACATTGGTGCATTCATTGCCACCGAAATTGTAGTGTTAAGTATTATGACAGCTGTCGAAAAACTGATCAAAAGTCTTGAAAGTTATTATGATGTAATCGCTGCGTTGGCAAAACTGAATAAAATTACCAATCTGCCCGAAGAAAAATTGGGCACTATAGATTTTGAATCTCAAAAAGGAGGTTTTGAAATAGAATGCAAAGAAGTACATTTTTCTTTTAACGATTATCAGAAAATTTTTGAAGATGTCAATTTTAAAATTAAAAAAAATTCGCTTACCGTTATTTCAGGTAAGTTGGGAGCAGGAAAATCTATGCTTCTGAATATGATCAGCGGTTTTTATGAACCCACTTCAGGGAGTATTCTTTTTGATAAAATACCGCTTAAAAATATCGATAAATCTTCACTCAGAAACCTGATTGGTTTGTATCTAAAAGATATGACGATAATAAAAGAAACCGTTTATGAAAATATAGTTCTGGGTCACAATGAAACAACAGTTGAGCAAATTCTGAAATTATCTGAAGAAATAGGGGTTGAAGATCTGTCCAGCCAGTTCAGCAACGGTCTTTTAACCAGGATTAGCGAAACGGATACTGAAGTATCCTTTAGCATCAAAAAGAAAATATTGCTGCTCAGAACATTAGTGGGCGCCAAAAAATTATTGATACTGGAAGACCCGTTTGAAGGAATGGATGATACTTTTAAAACTAAAATGAAAGAGTATCTTATAAAACTGAAACAGGTTTCTACAATCATTGTAGTATCAGAAAATGAAAACCTAATCAACGATGCAGATCAAAGGCTGCTGGTAGAAGACGGAACAGTGAAAACTTTATTTAACAAAAACTAAAAAAGATGGAATTGCAGTCAGTTAATAAAATATATCACATCCACAAAAAATCAAGGGTTAAAATATGGTTTCTTTTCATATTGATTGGAGGCATCATTATACTGTTTTTGCCGTGGACCCAAAACATCAAGGTAATGGGAAATGTAAGTACGCTTTATCAGGAACAGCGTCCGCAGCAACTCAATTCACCAATTCCGGGCAGAATCATTAAATGGTATGTGAAAAACGGTGATTATGTAAAAAAAGGCGACACTCTTCTTCAGCTTTCTGAAGTAAAAGAAGATTACCTGGATCCGCTTTTGGTAAAAAGAACCGAAATGCAGGTGGAAGCCAAAAAGGGTGTGAGAGATTATTACGAAGCCAAAGTTGGAACCACCAACAGCCAGATCCGGGCTATGAATTCCGCAAGAGATTTAAAACTGAATCAGCTTACAGTAAAAATCAGTCAGCTCAACAATAAATTGGCAGGAGAAGAAGCAGAACTGCAAGCAGCTAAAAACGAACTGAGAATGACTTCCGACCAATACGAAAGACAGAAGAAAATGTATGATGAAGGTTTGGTTTCGCTAACCCAATTTCAGCAGAGAAGTGTTTCTTACCAAAATGCTTTGGCTAAAAAAACAGCAACCGAAAATAAATTAGCCCAAACCAGACAGGAAATTGTGAATGTAAGCATCGAACAGAATGCAGTCATTCAGGATTATAATGAAAAACTGAGCAAAACCGAGGGCGACCGTTTCCAGAGTATGGGACAGATTGAAGGAAGTGACGGCGATATTGCCAAACTCGAAAATCAGGTTGCCAATTACAAAGCAAGACAAGGTTTGTATTTCGTGATTGCTTCTCAGGACGGACAGGTTGTACAGATCAATAAAGCCGGAATTGGAGAAATTCTGAAAGATGGTGAAAGTATCGGAATCATTGTTCCTGAGAAAGTAGATTACGCCGTAGAAGTTTACATTAAACCTGTCGATTTGCCTTTGGTAAAAGAAGGACAGCGTGTGATGTGTATTTTCGATGGTTTTCCGGCGATTGTTTTTTCAGGATGGCCGAATTCCAGCTACGGAACTTTTGCAGGAAAAGTGATTGCGGTAGAAAACAACATCAGTGCAAACGGAATGTTCAAAGCATTGGTGATTCAGGATAAAAATGAAAAACAATGGCCTCCGAAGATCAAAATGGGAACCGGAGTTCAGGGAATTGCGATTCTTAATGATGTTCCGATATGGTACGAATTGTGGCGAAATATCAACGGATTCCCACCGGATTATTATGAAGTAAAAACCGAAAAATCTTCAAAAGATGAAAAGTCTAAAAAATAAATTTTCAGCGCTTCTCGTTCTGGTTTGTATTCAGTTTTCTTTTGCGCAGGATTCTCTGAAACTCTCTCATCAGGAATTTCTGAATATTGTGAAGAGTTATCATCCGCTGGCTTTCAGATATCAGCTTCAGAATAAAATTGCCAATGCAGAAATTACCAAAGCAAGAGGAAATTTTGATCCGGTGATTGCAGGAAAACTGGGAGAAAAAAATATTGACGGAACAAAATATTACGAACAGAAAAATGTAGAACTCGGAATTCCTACTTGGTACGGAATCGACATTACCGGAAGTTACAATTATCTGGATGGAGAAAAACTGAACAGCAGCGAAACAAAAGGAGGTTTGTATCAGTTTGGGGTTACGGTGCCTTTGGCAAAAAATCTTTTGTATGATAAAAGAAGAGCAATGCTTGACCAGGCAAAATTCGGATTGAAAATGACGGAAGCAGAGCAGACTGTTCTTACCAACGAGCTTCTTCTTGATGCAGAAAATACATATTGGGAATGGGTGAAAACCTATGAAATCTACAAATTACAGAAATCGGCTGTAGAAATTAACAGAGAACGCCTTGAGCTTACAAAAAAAACATATCAGTACGGTGAAAGACCAGCAATTGATACGGTGGAAGCTGCTTCTCAATTACAAAGTTTTGAGCTTCAGGAAAGAGATGCTTATCTTGGTTTTGTAAAGAGTACTCAGGAGCTTCAGATGTATCTTTGGAAAGAAAATCAGGATTTTTATGAAATTTCAACGCTTATTTTTCCGTCTTCCAATCTCGATCAGCATTCCGGATATACAGATTATGATTTTTTGGTACAGAATTTAGAATCAAAACAGCTTCAGAATCATGCTTCACTGGAATATTATTTTCAAAAGCAAAATATTCTGGAAAGTGAAAAAAGACTGAAATGGCAGAGTTTTCTTCCAAAACTGGATTTTACCTATAATTTTTTCAATAAAGAAAATTACAAATCTGAATTTCTGCCTTTATTTGATAATAATTTCCAGTACGGACTGAAACTGGAGATTCCCATTTTCATGAGACAGGCAAGAGCAGATTATGAAATTGCCAAGCTGAAGATTTCTCAAAACCAGCTGGATTCTCAGCTTAAAACCCGTGAACTGGAAACCAAAATTGAAACCTATAAAAACGAAGTCAGTAATTATTTTACGAAGATTGATATTTCCACCAGGAATCTGAATAATTACCGCAGACTTCTGAATGCAGAGGAAACAAGGTTCAGCAACGGGGAAAGTTCTTTATTCCTGATCAATTCCAGAGAAAATAAATTACTGGATGCCAGAGAAAAAAATATTGAGCTGAAAGCCAAATTCCTGAAAAGCTATAACAAACTGAAATGGCTGAATGAGAATTTTTTGAGGTAAATAGTCTTACGGATATTTCTGGGAATTGAATGCAGGTAAGCTTGATATTTTTAAATGAGTTTATACTGAAGAAGTTCCCTGAAGCCGTTAAAAGCTATTGGGCAGGAAATATGTAAAAATAACGGATTCTAAGGAGGTTAATATTCTATTTCATTTCCGGAATAAAAATCCTATAATTTATATTATGTTAAATTGTATGTTATTTTAGTTTCAAAGATGTACAACCACACGTTGAATTTTATTATTTTACACTCTGATTGATACATCAGATTTTTTCAAGTAATATCTAACTCTATCTAAGTTGTTCTAATAGCTTCTAAGTATATCAAATTCATCTGCTTGCAAATTATTTTAGAAATGGCGGATTAAGGAATTTCTACATTAAGTCCTAAACCCGCCATTTTTGTAAACTGCTGTAAGCAGAAGTTTTTCTATTTATTTAATTTTTCTAATTCGGGTAATTCATTTTTGTACTTTTCAACGTCCCAAACTAAATTCCAATTTTTAACGTAGTCAGAAATTGGACCTAGACCAACTTCCTTCCTTCTTTTATCTACATTGTCAGGATCAATTAAAGGTAAAACATATAGAGCTTTGTTATGAGGATTGGTTCCTATCTGACTCCCGTATATTTGTTTTCTGCCTTCCCGGATTTCTATTCTGTCAATTAACAAAGCTAAAGAATCTGAACTTGCATTTCCTTTTGTTACCGCTTCTTTCATCATGGGTAAATATTTTTTTTGCGTTTCCAGATCTGAATGCTGAATCACAAGAAATAATGCACTATTGGCTTGTGCGCCTACTTTGTCTTTGCCAACCCAACCTTTTTCATCTAATATTTTTTTTACCTTTAATAAGTTAATTGAGTCTTTCTGTATTGTTATTTTCCAAAGATCATTCATTTCTTTAGATTCCGGACCGAATTTTTTTTGAGTTTCGTTCATTTGGATTCTGTATTTTTGGTCTTCCTCAAGAATTGCCAATAATTCAGCCTGCAATGGTTTGTCATAATTTGCTTCTAGTAAAGCTAATTTCTCTTCTAATTTTTCAATGGTTTTCCCCCACTCTTTTTTTGAATGTAAATTTTCTAAATCAGTATCAGAATTTAAGTGCTTTAGATTGGTCCAGCCTTTTTCTATTGATAAGTTCAGCCATTTAAATGCTTGTTTTGTATTTCCTGCCAAAGAAGATGAGCATGCCCCATTATATAAGTGACTTGGATTTTCACTTTCAATTTTAAAAGCTTTACTATATAAATCTGTAGACATTTTATAATCTTTTGTCTGATATAATTTATGAGCTTCACTTATTAATTTTGAATATTCCTGAGCATTAACACCTGTGAATAAAAATAATAATAACAAAGTGTAAATAGTGTTCCTCATTTTTTTGTATTTAATTCCTAATTTTTAGATGGTTACGTTTTGTTTTTCAGCTTAATTTAATTGATGTAATTTTCCTATAAAATCTTTTACCTGTTATAAGGGTATTCATTAACCCAATGAAAACCTCTCTTATTTAACTTATAATCTTCCTTTTTCTTTCTTATTGTTTTGATTTTTATAGAATCAATACCTTTATTTCCAGTAAAAACAATACTATCTTTTTGAGTACTGTAATGCAGGTAAGCATATAGGTCCTGATGATCTATTTTACGAAGCATAAGTGTGTTTTTTTCAGTATCTAAAACACTCTGAAACGTTTTAATACTGTCATTATTCAGGATTACTTTCGTCCGGCTTGGAGAAATGACTAATAGCTTTTTCCAGCCGACAGAATCACTGTTTGGTATTTCCTGGTTGTTTATTATAAATTTATCAACAATATACGCACCTTCCATTGGAACAGCCGGAGGCGTATAGAACAGTGCTGATGAAGAACTCAATATAAAAAAAGCTACTACACACCATTTGAGTCCAGTAACTGTAATACCCTTCCATTTTTTGTCGAATATTCTTTTTTGAAAGCGTAATTGCGATGGCTGTTGCAATACAAAAAAACGATATAAAGCCATTGCATCGCCGCCTACAATAAAAAGACAAAGCCAAACAATATGACTGGAAAATATTTTAACCGGCACATCATAAAAAAAATTCAACAGAGCTACATTGATCATCACCGTCATGGAAAAAAGCGCACCAAAAGTCTTGGTTCTCCTGAAAAGAAGCAAAAGTCCACCAATAACTTCTAACAATCCGGAAACAAATGTATAACCACTGGAAGCTCCCATCATAGTCCATACCATTCCCATTGGCGACATATCTCCTACTCTTTCTTCCAGCCTGCCAATTGTGTTGGCAGGAAACTGTCCGTCGTGAAGTTTTGCAAAGCCATACGAAAGCATTATCATAGCTACATAATAACGTGCTACTACTACCGTAAACCAATGTAAGTCTTTAAATGTCCGCTGTTTTTTGTCTGCGAAAAGTATAACGAGTGCAGCCACTACCGCTAAGCCAATATTTACAAGCACTACCCAATAATCTAATGTAGTATCGCCGCTACCAGTCATTGTAATATATTCTATCTGTTTTTGCTGAAAAACATTTTTACACAACCACAAGACACCACTCTTATGTATTCCCTCTAAAGGTGAAAACTGGGATGTAAAGATAAAAAGATACACATAAGAAATAATCCACAGATGCATGAAACGTAACGCAGCATTGCGCTTTTTTTGATTGGGAAAACTGATCGATTTTGTATCCATATTAATAATATTTATTTAAGGCATTTATTTTTCTGCATCCAATGCAAGCTTCTTTCTAAATTCAAGAGTTAGCTTGTAGCTTTCTTCAATTGGAACTTCCTTTTTTGATACTTTATTAATATCCTTGCCTTGTTCCGTCCATAAGTAAGGAAAAAAGTTGAATACCTGGTCGCCTTTAAGTTTTGCTACCTCACTTTTCCAATTTGTCCATCTGTATCCTTTATAGAACTGATCAAGATTTTTATTAAAGCAAAAATTCAAAAATTCAGTGTAAGTAAGGTCAAGAGGTTCATATTCCAAATTATCAGGAGCCAAATAATAAACTTTTCCTAAATCGCTGCCCAACCCACCACCATTAAGAATAAATATACCTCCAATTGCATCGTCAGCAATTAAAAGATATGGTATTGGCTGCCCATAATCTTCAAATGTTTTTCCTCTATTCCATTCTGGCAATGACCTGCTTAGCTTATCACTTCCTGAGCCAAGAATCCTTATCCATCCATTATCAACCAAAAGTCCCCCTGTCATATAAACAATTGAACCCATTGGAGATTTAGTGGTAACTTGAGTTTTATATAAGGCATCCTTTGCCTTGTTTGTATCCACAGGCAATATTTCCACTTTATTTTTTGCTGAGTCTATCCATTCTTTTACAAGAATCCAGCCTGGATCTTTATCGTTTATTAATTCATCAATAGAGCGCATTTTTGTTTGTCCATAAGTTGTTAATGAGAATAAGGATATTATAATAATTGTCAAATATCTTGTCATGCTTTATAGTTTTCTAAAAATATAATTAACTGTATACAGTGCTGCATCATTATTTTATCTCAATTTTGTTGTAAGCAATCCATCGTTTTAAATTACCCACCATTCTTTTTAAATGATCTTCATTCAGGAAAATATTGGTCCAATATTCAAATCTGTCGCACTGGATACTGATATAATAGTTCATAATGGCCAGACAAGCGAAAGGCAATAACTTTTTTTCTTCGGGAGTAATTTTAGTTACAGTCTCATAACCTCTTATAAAGCTGTCTGCTTTTACCTGATACTCTTGTTCGTTCAGATGGGTTGTAAATAACTGAAATAGAAAGTAAGAAATATCAAAGCATAAATAACCGTTACCACAAAAATCAAAGTCAAAAAATGTGACTTCTTTTTCATCATCAATGTGCAAATTGTCGAACCAGACGTCAAGATGAACCACTCCATATCTCATTTTCTGTTTGTCTTCATTTTCCATTTTTAGCGTTAAAAAATCAGAGAGACTTTCTAAAAATTCAATTTCGCTGGTATTTTTATTATAGAATTTTTTTGTTCTTATAACAGGATTCTTAAGCAGGTTTTCAGCGTTGTAAGACATTCTCATCAGCTTGATATTTTCTGTTGATTGATGAACTTTTGCTAAAGCTTGTCCAATCAGAAAGCTTGTTTCGGGTGAGAATTTTGCTGTTTTTATGCCTTTAGCATATGAAAATAAAACGCCAAATCTGATTCCTTCCGGAGCTTCAATTTTCTGGATAAATTTATTTGATTGATCAGCTATGGGAAAAGCAATTTGTCGGTCTGCCTCTTTCAGATGATTGAGAAGTCTTAATTCTTCTTCAATTTCTAATGGAGTTCGCCAATGATGGGTGTACACTCTAAAAACGTATTTGTTTTCACCATCATGAACGATGTATAAGTGGTTCATCGCAAGCCGAAATATATTGCATTCCGTTTTGTCAGTTAATCCATATTTTTCTTGAATAAGTTGACCAATTTCATAAGGTGAAAGTGTGCTGTTTATTGTCGTAAACTTTTCTGTCATTTAATTCTCGTTCGTTTCTGGTTATAAAGTGATGCAATTTCGTTAACGTTTTTTGGATTGGATTACAGAATTTTTTTTCAAATCCAAGATTTGTTGATTTTAATATAGTGTCTTTTAGTATTTATATCATTAATAGTTATGGGCAAGCAATGAAGAAGTTTCTGAGGTAAAAATTAAAAGTAAGAGTAAATACTTTTTTATCATGGCATTGGGGCTAAATATCAGTTAAGACTCAAATTTACGGATTGTGTTGATATAAAGTTTGTAATGATGCTAATGTTTTTTTATTTTATCCAATAAAAGCTCCAAAATCCGAAGATTTTGGAGCAGAGTTAAATAGCTAACTTTTCGGCTGTTCTACTATTGCTTGGTGATTTTATTGAAAAAAGTATCACCTTTAAAGATATAGTCTCCTGAAGGATATTCAGTCAGATCGATGGTATTTTTCCCTTTTCTAAACAATATATTTTTAATGAGGTTACCGTTATTATCATATAAATAAATATTTTCATCTGCTGAGGATTCCACGTTGATCACTCCTGTCGTTGGATTAGGATAAGCGGAAGTTTTCGTTTTTGGGGAAGCTTCTCTTGTTGACAGATAACAGCCTGAAATATAGGAATCTCCAATAATATTAAACCCTTTGTTGATCAGCTGTGCTCTGGCCAGCATAGCTTGCGGTGTAGAATAAACCAATCCTGTTGCATCTATAGTTCCGGACGTAATTGTTGAGTTCGCCCAGGTAGGATTATTATTCAGAGCGATGAGAAAGTTACTGTAATTCGTACATGATAAACCTGCATTTTTAAATCCGAAATAGATTGTATTCCAGCTGAAGTTTTGAAGCTTGATATTCCACGAAAAAATATCCTGGTCAAAATGTAAAGCACCCGCAAACATATTAAATCCGGCGAAATAATCAACCTTACTTACATCCCAGTTTCCTATGGGCTGATTGAACGATACTGCATTTTCAAACATATGCTCAAAATCTGTCACTTTACCTGTATTCCAGTTATCAAGAGGCTGATTAAATACTGTCGCATTATAGAATGTATAGCGGAAATTAGTTGCATTTTCTGTATTCCATGAATTTAATGGCTGGTTAAAAGCTGTGGCATCTGCAAACATGGAGGAGAAATCAGTTCCGGATATCGTATTCCAGGCAGAAATATCCTGATTGAAAGAAGATGCAGAAGAAAACATGCTGCTGAAATTGGTTACTTTTGCTGTATCCCAGTTTCCGATATTCTGATTAAACAGTGTCGCTCCGCTGAACATACCGCTCATGTCCGTAATACGGAATGGATTCCAGTAAGAAAATGAAGTATGGCCTGTCAAAGATGAACAGTTAAGGAACATTTGTGATAAACTGGTTATCTGTGTCAAATCAGGAGTATCTGCAGCCGTTACATTAAGATTGGGACAGTTGGCGAATGCTCTGTCGAATTGCTGAAGCCATGTTGTATTTCCCCACTGGCTGAGTTCTATGAGTTCCTGATTTCCACCAGGAGGCATGATGTCGGTATTGGCCCTGAACCCGTAAAATAATCCGTTACCGCCGGATACTTTTAATTCGTAAGTGGCCTGCAGAGGATCTGGATGGAATGATGGCCCAAAATATATAAGTAAAGGCTCATTGCTGCTAGAGGTTACATAATCAAACATCCCGTTATGCTCAGGATATCCTACTTCTTGCCAGTAAATGGTGTAATTGGTTCCTGTGCCGCCGAATTTTATTGAATGATCAATGATGCCGTTTGCATTGGGTTTCCAGATGGTAGTAAATTCATTCTGCGCATAGGAAATGCAAAATAAAAGGAGAAAAATGATTATTAGTTGTTTTTTACACATAATTTAAAAAAGTTGTTTTAAGGTTAAAATTGGGTTGGGTAAGACAATTAATTTCCCGGGATTCTTTATCTTATCTCTGATACAAAAGTACTGGCGCACAGCGACAAAACTCGTCGTATTATAATTTAATAGCCTTTTTTTTTAGTTTTTTTTGATGAAAATTTTTCTATAAAAACATGGGTGAAATAAGACCAATGCAAGAGCTATAACAAATAATAACCGTGTAAAAAAATGCAGCCGTCATTGAAATAACAACTGCAGAAAAATAAGGGTTTTATATGGTGATTTTCACACCGTTGGAAATCGTAATGCCGGGAAGCGGACTTAGGAATTTTAACTGAGGGTTTTGAAATCTTACTTCACAATTAGATCATTAATCTATAGATATTTATAGACAATTCGTAAGGATGTAATTTTTAAAATCCTGGAATGTGTTGAAATTCAGGTGCTAAAAAGTACCTTTTGTTATGTGAATTATTTTTATATTTAGTGAAAACTAAAAACCAAAAAAACTCTTTATGGACAAAATATTTTTTTTATTCTATTAGAATAAAATTTAACAATATTCTTTAAATAAAAAAACATCTTTTAAAGATGTTTTAGTATATACTTAATTCGATTGAATTTAAATTTTTTTCAGCTTCTATTGCATTCCGCCTGATCATTTCTAAATCATCTTTATTCTCTATAAACTCTTCATGAACTTGCATTCTGCCAGCAATCTTATTTTTTAAAAGTTCCCAAATTTTTTCTTTTGTTGTTTTCTTTGCATTAGTAGCAATATTAGCCGATTTACAAGTATATTTTCTTTTTCTAAAGGAATATATGGTGTAATGATAATCGTCTTTACTGTCATATAATTCAGTAATTAAGCCAGGAAGACCATTAAATTTATATGGTCCATATTGAAATGGTATATCATTTGTAAACCAAGCCGTCCAGATTCGTCCGTATTTCGTTGTTTCAGCTTTTTGACATTTAAAACCTAATATAATTTTAAATTCATTTTTTACTATCCAGTTTATATTATTAGGTTCTTCGTATGAATAATCAATATAATTTATCTCTGTTGTAACATATAATTTTGCAGACGTAGTACCAATTGTTTCTCGAAAATCTGTAACATACTTCATTGATTCATTTAAAGGTATATCTACTTTTTCCACTTCTAAAGAATCTGCTATATACTTATTCATGTTTTTAAAAAAAGAAGCATCCTGATTTATCAAAAGTGCAAATGTTGTAGTTTTTTTATATTTACTGGCTTTATTAAGTTTATAGTTTAATTTATAATCGGCTTCAAAAACTACATCAAATTTTTTCTGACAGTAAAATAAGGTTACAATTAACAAATTTAGTAATAGTATAATCTTTTTCATTTTTGCTCATTATTAAAAAAAGACCGCCACACTTATGACGGTCTTATTAGTAATTCTTTTAATTATTAGTGGCTGTATATCACTGTTACGACAGTTGAGCCTGCATGTTGAGGGCATGTTTCACCGTTTAAGTCTGTAAGATAGCCCGCTAATTGATTTTGTGACATGTGATCAGCGATAGTTTGACTAACTTGAAGTACTTTTCCGCATGAGGTTCTAAAAGGAAATGCACTTACTACACCAGCGATTAATAAAGCACCTAATAAAATCGTTTTTTTCATAATTGTTTTTTTAATGATTAGTTATTAATTTAAAAATGTATCTCAAAAATATAAAATAAATCAAATTAAGTGTGAATTATTTTTTTATGTTAAATAGCTCTGAAACTTGATTTTGCATAGATTAAAAAATTGCATTAAGAAAAATACGGTTTTCCGTAAACAAGTGTAAAATATAATTTTTACTGCAACTATGTAAGAGAATAAATTATAAATTTGGAATATAAATAAATTTAAATGGCGGAATATACTAATCAGGAAATAATGGAAATTATAACCTCTAATGCAGAAAAAATCTATTCAAATGTTCTTAAAGAAGAAAGAATAGCGAATGAGATTGAACAAGCTATAACACAACTCGAATATAATATTGTAGAACTCAAAACCATTCAAATAGAGCCTGATTTAAACTATCTAAATTCGTTTTACAAAGAAAGAACAGAAGAAAACATAAACCGTCTTAATTCGCCTTTAAAAGTTCCGAAACTAAGCCTTTATATTTGGTTATCTTCTTTTACAATGTTAATTATTAGTTTCGGAGTTTTACTTTTCGTCTATTCCAAAGCTTCTGAAACCAAAGCCCTTACCCAAAAAGAATATAAAGAACAGCTTTTAAAAAATAATGTGATCATATCTAAAGAAAATGCAGAACTTTTAAAAGATATGGATCTTTGGTTTAAAAGCGATCCACAATCAACACAAAAATTTATTCATTGGCGACATAATCAAAAATAAGAACTAATTAAATTTAATACAGACTGAAAGTATAAGGTACTGAGAGCTGAAATATTAAAAGTTATAAACAATAAGGTTTTCTTAAAACTAAGTTCTAATTTTTCTGATGAAATAATGGAATGTGAAATGGTTAAGATAAAATAATTATGAAATGGTAAGCATTCCGGATTTTGTTTCGATATTTTAAATTTTCACATAAAAAAGAGACTGCTTTTTTAAGGCAGTCTCGTGATTTTAATGTCATGCTTACTGTTAGCAAGTAGAACCGCACTCAAGTAATTTGATGTGAACTACACCATTCACAACACATTGTGTCTGGCATAAAGCATTAGTAACAACAGTGCTTACACCGCCCACTGCTCCACCTACTGTAGATCCAACGCCGGAAACTACTCCACCAACGATAGTACCTACACCGCCTACTACTCCGCCCACTACTCCTCCTATTCCACCTAGAAGTCCGCCGATTGGATCCAGTAATCCATTACCTGAAATAGCTTTTAATTCGTTTCTGTCTAATTTTTTTAAGTTTTTCATAACTATAATTTTTTATATGATTATTACATCACTAATATATGAATAATTATTTATTGATTGAAAATTAATTTAAGTAAATTAATTATATGTTATTATTGTTTAATATTTTATTAATATGAATATATTTTTATCAAAATATTAATTTCGATTATATGTGATTGATTTTCTAAAAGTTAAAAATAATAATTCAATTTGGGGAATTTTGAGTTATTATTTTTATACTAAATATCATTTATTATTATCTATTTTTTAATTGGTTTTAAATTTTAAATATTTATCTGTAGATAGACCTTCAGTAAGATAAAAACTCATCTTTGAAGCATTTAAATTGATTCATTCTGGAAAAAAGATAAGAGTAGAATAAAATTTATGTTCTTCTTGTAGTAAAAACCGTTCTGTTTATTGATAACGGAATCAAATTTTGTATTTTTGCTGACATACTTATATCAATGTCAGTTTTTTCAAATAATATACGCTTTTTAAGAGCCAGGAGGAAGCTCTCCCAACAAAATGTAGCCGATGAATTATTGATTTCAAGAGTTCGGTATTCAAAATATGAAAACGGAATTTCTGAACCTCCTATCGAACTGCTGGTGAAAATCTCAAAATATTTCCATGTAAGTATTGATCTTATGCTGTCTGTAGATATTGAGAAACATCCGGTAGATGAAATGCTAAAGCTTCCGGATAACAGAATTGTTCTTCCGGTAGCGGTAGATAATCAAGGAAATGATACCATAGAAATTATTCCCCAGAAGGCTTCAATGGGTTATCTGGAAGGTTATAGTGATATCGAATATATAGAAAGTCTTCAGCGTATTGCTCTTCCTTTTCTTACCAATGGAAAATACAGAGCTTTTCCTGCGGATGGGGATTCTATGCCGCCGTTCAGAAACGGATCTTATATTGTCGGAAAATACGTGGAGGGAATCAATGAACTGAAAGAAGGTAAAACCTATGTTTTTGTCACCTTAAATGACGGGATTACCTATAAACGTTTTAAAGAAAGGAAAGAAAATGCGATCTGCGTAAGTGCTGATAATTCATTTTATGAACCTTATGATATTCCTTTTGAAGAGGTAGTGGAAATCTGGCAGTATGCTTCAGGAATTTTCCCTGAAGATTTTGAGCCGGGTGATTATGAAAGCTACAATTTTAAAGAGATGTTCCGTGAACTGAGACAGGACATCAGGGATCTTGACAAAAAGGTTTCAGGCCGTCGCCGTAAGCAATCCTAATATTTACAATATTTATTAACATACTCCTGGTTTTTACACCGGGAGTATGTTTAAACTCTCTGGTTTAAGGGGATTCAATAGCGTCATAACTTTTCGGAGTCAGGATTACTTCGTTTCCTTCATTTGGTAATTTGTGTTCAATTGTTTTAGAATCAGTTTGTCGTCTTAGACTACTATAATCAACTTAATTTTAGATTTCTAAATAATTGTAATCCTGTTGTTATTTCCCGGATCATTTCTTTTTCCATGACACTAAAATCCATGTTGGGCTCTGCTTTATTCTCCCAGCTGGCAGTAAGTTCTGTAAGTTTTACCAACCCTGCTGTTCCTGCTGTTCCTTTGAGTTTGTGAAGAATCAATTTCAGATTGGTACTGTCTTTTTCAGCGGTGCTTTTTTTAATGTTTTCTTCAGCCTGAGTAAGTTGTTCTATTACAAGATCTAAAAATACTTTTCTGAAGTCTTCATCATCATCACCTATTTGTTTATTCAGAAGATTTATATCCAGATAATTTTCTTTATTTGAGGGAAGATTATTTTCATTAGGAATGTACTTCTTCAGCATTTCCAGCAGATCATTTTGTCTTAAAGGCTTAGGAAGGAAGTCATTCATCCCGGAATCCAGGCATTTTTCTTTTTCACCCAGTACATTTCCTGCAGTAACGCCAATAATCGGAACATGGGAATATTCCGGGAGTAAACGGATTTTTTTGGTTGCTTCAATACCATCCATTACCGGCATCTGAACATCCATTAAAATAATATTGAATATTTTTTCTTTACACTGCCGAACTGCCTGTAGTCCATCCGTGGCTTCCGTAAGCAGAGCATCGGGAATGAGTGAGCGCATCATTTTATGATTAAGAACCATGTTCACCGGGTTGTCATCTACAAGTAAGACCTGTGGCGACTGCATCAGTATGGAGGTTGCGGCTTCCGGCTGTGCGTTGTTGGTTATTTCTTTTTCAGTATTTTTTACAGCACGTCTCAATGTTTTGTAAAGCTCTTCGGACTTGATAGGCTTCAGCAGGAAGTAAGAATTGTTTTCCTGACGGAAAGAATTGATAACATCGTGTTCCTCAGAAGACGTATGGAGAATAATCAGAGGAGATGATTCATTCTGTTCCTCAAATAGTTCTTTGATTTTTTCTATGGTTTCCAACCCGGAAATAACAGGCATATGATAATCCATCAGAATAACATCAAAACGTTCTCCTGCCAGCAATATCTGAAGTGCTTCCATTCCGTTGGCAGCAAGCCTGGAATCTATATTTTTATAGGCAAGCATGTGCTGAATAATAATCCTGTTGGTTTCATTATCATCTACAATAAGGACCTTGTTTATATTCAGCTCTTCATCTTCATGGCTGTAGCACATTTCATAGGGAACCTCTATATCAAAATAGAAAACAGAACCTTCCTGAAGTTCGCTCACCAGTGATAAACTGCTTCCCATGTATTTCAGAATATTATTGGAAATGGTAAGTCCGAGACCTGTTCCTCCATACCTTTTGCTGATAGAGCTGTTTTCCTGAGTAAAGGCATTGAAAATATGCTGTTGTTTTTCTTTAGGAATACCAATTCCGGTATCTCTTACTGAAAATCTGAGTGTGATATTTTTGTTGTCTAAATTCAGTTTTTCTACTTTAAGTTCTATTTCTCCCTGTTCTGTAAATTTCACTGCATTGCCAAGAAGGTTGATCAAAATTTGCTTCAGCCTTGATTCATCCAGCCAGATGGTTTCAGGAAGTCCCTGTTCTATATTCAGCAGTAATTCTATATTTTTTTTCTGTGACTGGTAAAGGATAACATTAATTACCTGACCTACCATATCATAAATATTGGACTTTTCAACGATGAGATCCATTTTTCCGGATTCTACTTTGGAAAAATCAAGGATATCGTTGATAATACTCAATAAATTTTCTCCTGATTCATTGATATAATTAAGATATTGAGTCTGTATCTCGTTTAACGGAGTTTTTAAAAGGAGGTCGGAAAAACCGATCACACCGTTCAGTGGAGTTCGGATTTCATGGCTCATATTGGCCAGGAATTCAGATTTTGCTTTGCTGGCAATATCTGCCATTTTCTTGGCATTTTTCAGTTCTCTGTTGATTTTTACAGATCCTGTAATATTTTGTGCAGAAACAATAATTCCCCCGATAACATTATTGGAAAGATACCATGGGGTGACTTCTACGCTGTAATGCTGAATAATTCCCTTGCCTGGAACCTCTATTGCCATGTCTTCATTCTTGTAAGCCTTTCCCGCCAGTGCATTCTGATATATTTTTAATCTTTCATCTGGTACATTGGGAGAAATTTTAAACATGTTTTCACCAATAAGCCTGATGTCGTTCATCTGGAACTCTTCTTTCCAGCTCCTGCTTACAGAAACATAATTAAGATCTTTGTCAAACATCGCAACTGTAGAAGGTACATATGTAACAAAAGACTGCAGCATAGCCTCTTTTTTGGCCAGCTCAAGGTAGATTTTTTTGAATGTATCAATATTCTGAATGATTCCGTAGACTCTGGTGCATACTCCGTTTTCAAATTCAGGTATACCTTTTACTCTTACCCAAATCATCACGCCGCCATTCTGTACAAGCTGTAATTCTTCATCGTAGGGTACACCTTCTTTTATAGCTCTTTCCAATAAGAATTCCAGCCTTTCCCGGCTTTTTTCACTGTAAAAGCCCAGTGCATTTTCAAAATCCGGCTTAAAATTTTTATCTATTTTATGGATTTCTCTTGTAGACTGCGACCAGGTTACGGTATTATTTTTCAGATTCACTTCCCATCCTCCCACTTGGGCAACAGCACTTGTCTGTTCCAGCATCTTTTTGGTATGAACCAAATCTTTTTCCAAAGTCACTCTTTCTGTAACATTCAGTGCGGTGCTTACAACGTTAGGGTTTCCTTCTTTATTAATTTCAACAAGATTGTGGTACATCCAGATCATTTCTTCACCTTCTTTGGTTTTCAGGATCATGGTTCCGGAATCTTCATGATTTTTGTTGATCCGTTCGAGATATTGCTCAAGAAGAGGCCAGTTTTTTTGGGGAACAAGATCTTTTAAATTCAATCCTTCTACTTCTTCGGCAGAATATTGCAGGATTTCTCTCCCTTTTTCGTTGACAGCAATGATATTACCTTCCATATCATGCATACTCATCAATCCTATGGCATTTTCAAAGAAGTTTCTGAAGCGGCGCTCAGAGCTTTCCAGTTTAAGTTTTTCTTCAATGCGTTGGGTGATATTGATTCCGAAACAAAAAATCTCTGAATGGTTTTGATTGAGCTTTAAATACCATTCAATAATAATAGTTTGATTACCATCTATATTGGTTGTAGTAGTAAAAGTTACTTCTTCATCCGTATTGGGTAGGTTTTCGGAAAGTAATTGAAGTTGAGAATTATGATTTCCTATCAGGTCCAGGAAATTCTGATTGAGAATCTTACCTTTATCTCTTTGAAAAGTATTTTCAAAAGCCGGGTTAGCCTCTTTCAGTAAGAAGTCTTTATTCAGAACACAGATCAGGTTATTGGAAATAGTAAAGGTCTGTTGAAAATACTCCGCCTGGATATTTTTTCTTTTTCCCAAAAGGACTTTTGTAATGGCCTCTCCTATTTTTCTCAGCGTTGAAACCTGATCGTCTGTAATTGTTTTAGGTTTATAATCAATCACACAGATTGTCCCTAATACGAATCCTTCATCATCAATCAGAGGTACTCCTGCATAAAACCGGATTTCGCTTTCAAGAATAATTGGATTATCAGAAGATCTTTCATCTGACAAGGTATCATTGATGACTACGATGTCCCCACTTGCAATAGAATACTGGCATAAAGTGCTTTTCCTGTCTACAAGATCCATAGAAAGTCCCACACAGCTTTGAATGGTCTGGGTTTCGCTTTCCATCATGGAAATAAGCGCTGCAGGACAGCCTGTCACCATGCATGCTGTTTCTGCAAAAATGTCTAACTGGGGATCTTTTTCAAGATTTAAAAGATTAAAATACTCCAGTTTCTTCATTCTCTCTTCTTCATTTGCAGGAATTGGATACTTCTTCATATGTTATATCAACAATTAGAGATTTTTCTTTTTTCATTATTAAAAAAATGAAAATCAAGGCATTAAGGTTAATATTTTAAATGATTTAAAGTTATTTAAAACATTATTTTAATAAGTAAACCAAAGTACGAAATAATTTTGTATTCTATTACAGTAAATGTGTTAATAAAGCTATATGAATATTTATTTCAGATTAATTGAGAGAAATATTACATTTTAAAAGAAATAATACGCATTATGAAAATGAAAAAGTACCATGCGTAAAGTATGGTACTTAATGGATGAACCGGGATCAATATAAGTATTGATTATGTATTTTCTTAAGGTCTGACGATTGGTGGTTTAGAAAAAGTCCATTCCCGAATTTTCGGGAATGGACTCACCACTTATCATCATCCAAATCACAACTAAACTATGAACAGTGAGGCAATAGTTTGTGCATCGCTGCCACTTAAGATTTCGTCATAAGCTGCAGAACCTGCTGCTGCACCAAAAAGAGCGCCTGTATTGTAACCAGCCTGATTGGTATTGTCTTCTCCGGCATAAACAGGATTGGTAGCTGAAGGCATATTTCCTCCGTTTGCAAGTTCAATCCATCCTTTGTTGGCTCTCATTCTTCTTACCTGTGAGGCATGCCTTGCTTCAACGGAGTGAATCTGCAATGCTGCCTGAAGTACCACTTTGTTGGACATCACATTTCCGGCCTGTCCTTTATAAGCCCTTACTCCGGTATCTTCAAAGGCCTGGGCTAGGATAAGAAATTGGTTATAATCTGTAAAAGGCATGAAATTTCCGCCGGCTGTAAAATCAAAAGTAGGTTTATTTCCGGGAGTTGTTCCTAAAGAAGTCAGCGTGCTTTTCAGAAAGCTTACGTGAGCGGATTCATGTTTTGAAATCTGCATGAAAACGGTTCTGTCTCCATTGGGGATCAGTCCGGGGGTTGACAATCCTATGCTGTAGTATTCATTTTCGAGATATTCCAGTACCAATGCCAGTTGTAAAGCATCTGTAAGGGTACTTTTTAAAGCAGCACCTGTTAATGCCGTTTTTGTAGTTTCTGCTTTGGCAGGAGTAGCCATCATCGCCCCCAATCCAAGAGGTATTGCTGCTGTAGCTGCTTTTTTTCCGAATAAAGAAATATTCGTAATGGTTTCCAGTCTTGAAGCTTCTGTAGTGAAAAATTTGTCATCAGAAAGCTTATCCAGTAATCTAAGAATATTCATAATGTGAGTTTTAAGGTGAATGATTAGTTGATTCCTCTTTCTTTCCAGGTAAAAGGTGTTTTGATAAACGCTCCGGCAGCCATTACAATATCTTTCGGCTCTTTGGCAAGGTCAAGTCCATTGGCATCTATCACATCATCTCCTGAAAAATCTGCTGATCCGGGATTAATTAGATTCCGGATGGCAGAGGCATGTCTGGCTTCCACGGAAACTATCTTACCGGCAATCACAAGGTAAGCGGGATTGGAAATATATTTCCCTGCTCCATTGTAAGCTGCAACACCGGTATCTTCTAATGCTTTGGCTGTTGCTAGTACTGAGTTCCGATCATTAAAATTCACATTCGGATACTGGAATTCAAGTTTAGGAAGCACATGATCTGTGGCACCGCTGATTGCAACTTTGAAGAAATCACGGTGAATAACTTCGTGGTGATAAAGATCTGTAAAAACCTCTTTTTCAATACTGGAAATTCCCGTATAAAAATTGTTGACCACTTTCGTATAAAAATCTGCTTCCAACTGTTCCAAAGCATAGGCATAATTAAGTACACCTACATCTCCTGTTCCAAGATCGTACTTGGATTCTTCTATAATCTGGAAGTCATCATCATCATTACATCCAATGATGGTAAGACCTGCGATGGCTAATCCTACTCCACCTAATTTTAAAAAGTTTCTTCTACTTGTATCAAGGGTAGCGCCCTGATTAGAAACCTGAATTGTTTTTTTCATATTATTAATTTTTAGTGTTGGACACATAAGAGGAAGAAAAACAGCATAATGGATATGCTGTTTGAAATCTTAGAATTTATTATGGCATCAATACCGTGTCTATTACATGAATTACCCCATTAGATTGGTTCACATCGGCAATTGTTACTTTTGCGCTGTTTCCTTTTGCATCTTTTATGTAAAGATCTTTACCTTTTGTCCAGAATGTAAGGTCTTCACCCTGCACTGTTTTCATCATGCTTTTTCCGTTTCCTGATTTTACGGCTGCCCAAATTTCTTTGGCACTGTATCTTCCTGGAAGAACATGATAAGTTAAAATAGAGGTAAGCATTTCTTTGTTTTCAGGCTTTACAAGGTTTTCTACTGTTCCTTTCGGAAGCTTTGCAAAGGCAGCATCTGTGGGAGCCAATACCGTAAAAGGTCCTGAACCTTGTAATGTTTCTACCAGGCCGGCAGCTTTTACCGCAGCTACAAGGGTTTTGTGATCCTTGGAGTTGACAGCGTTTTCAATAATGTTTTTGGAAGGATACATAGGAGCTCCTCCTACCATTACTGTTTTTTCTTTCATCGTTTGTGCAGTTACCTTTCCGCTGAAAGCAAATGATAATGCTACCATTGCTAAAACTGTGATTTTTGAATGTGTGTTCATTGTGTTGATTTTTTAATTAATTGTATTTAATTGTGCTTTTAATGTCATTTACGAGTTAGGTTTTATTTTAGATTTAAAAAAAATAAAAATTATTTTAACTCATTGATTTATAGTGTTTTATTTTTTGTCCGGAACAAATTCAAGACAGATCGAATTCATGCAGAAACGTTTTCCTGTAGGTTTCGGACCATCATCAAAAACATGACCAAGGTGAGAATCACATCTTCCACATCGTACTTCGGTACGCTCCATGTGATAAGAGGTGTCTTTTCTGTACTTCACGCTGTTTTTATGGATGGGCTTATAAAAAGAAGGCCAGCCACAGGTGGTGGCAAACTTAGAGGTTGAAATAAAAAGAGAATTTCCACATACAGCACAATAGTAAGTGCCTTTTTCATCAAATTCATAATATTTCCCTGTAAAAGCAGTTTCTGTGGCACCTTCTCTTGCAACCTGATAGAGCTCTGGTTTTAAAATCTTTTTCCATTCGCTATTGCTTACTTTCAGAATATTTTCTGAGGTGTGAGAATAATAGGGATTTTTAGCTTTGAAAAGTGTGCTTTGTGCTTTATAACCTTCTAAACATAAGGCAAGGCAAAAAGCAAGTATTGTTTTTGAAACGAACGTTTTCATATTGATTTTTTTTAATTATTTTCTTAAAATCATTTACGAAATAAAAGTTTACTGAGATTTTGTTGGGAATTTATTTTATTTTATTACATTTGGATAGAAAAATAAAAGCTATTAAAACAACCTATTCTGAAGAGCAACTTATCGTTTTACTAAAAGAAAAAAACGAAAATGGTTTTCATTATCTATATGACCACTATTCCGGTGCGCTGTATGGGATTATTCTTCGAATCGTTCAGTCTAAAGAATACACCGAAGAAGTTATTCAGGATGTTTTTGTTAAAATATGGAACTCTATCCATCAGTATGATACTTCCAAAGGCAGATTTTACACTTGGATGATTAATATAGCACGGAATACCGCCATCGATTATTTAAAATCGAAAGCTTTCCAAAATGAACTTAAAAACCAATCACTTCCGGATTTCGTATATAATACTGCAGAGCTTTCAACCACTAATAATTCTTCCGATTATATTGGATTTAATAATGTGCTTGAAGGTCTGGAGGCAGACAAGCAAGAGCTTATAGACCTTGCTTATTATCAGGGATATACCCAAAACGAAATATCCGAGAAACTGAAGATACCGCTGGGAACGGTAAAAACAAAAATGAGAAATGCACTGATGAAATTAAAAGATTTGCTAAAAGATTATCAATAAATTGAACACTAAAGAATACATATCATCCGGAATTATAGAATCTTATATTCTAGGCCATGCTTCTCCTGAAGAAGCAGGGATTTTGGAGTGTGTGATGAAGAATAATGCTGAAGTAAAAACAGCTTTTGAAGAAGCACAAAAAACGTTGGAAGATCTGGCGACAGCTCAGGCTGTAACACCTCCAAGTGATTTGAAATCAAAGATCTGGAATAAAATTCAGCAGGAACAGACTGTTGAAGAAGTGTCTCCTTCCCTTCCTGCAGATCTCCCTGAAGTAAAAGGACGGACAGAAAATAATACAGACATAAAAGAGTATCAGAAAAATACGCCCTGGAAAACATATGCTATAGCGGCATCAGTATTATTCCTGGTAAGTGTTGGAGGAAATCTATTCTGGATGAATACTCAATCTGCCAATCAAAAAGAAATGGCTTTAATGATAGCAGATAAAAAGCAGCAGGATCAGGCTATGGAAAAAATGAACCGGAAGATTGATATGTTTTCCAATCCAGATATGCAGATGGTTATGCTGAAAGGGGTAGAAAAACATGCTGAGGCCAAAGCAATGGTTTTCTGGGATAAAAAGACAAAAGAAGTTTATCTGAATGCGGAAAAACTTCCTAAAGCCCCAGAAGGAATGCAGTATCAGCTTTGGGCAATAGAGGATGGAAAACCGGTAAATGCAGGAATGTACACCGAAGATAAAGACAGCAGGACTGCTTTGGCTAGTATTCCTAATGCACAGGCTTTTGCCATTACACTTGAAAAAGCAGGTGGAAGTAGTGTTCCTACTATGGAAAATATGTTTGTAATGGGGAAAATTTAAACCCATTTACACAAAAAAACAAGGCGGACACAATCAATCCGCCTCGTATCTCCCAAATAATTAAATATGAAAAAATATGAATGTCTATACCAGACAGGCCTTCAGCATCAGATCGTGAAGGTCTGTATTTTTAATAAACGGCTGTAAAAGTTCGTTTCCTGGACCATACGCAGCTACTTCCACATAATCTCCGGAATGATCCATGCTGATCCATCCTACAGAATTCCTGCTTTTTTGAATTTCTGAATATAATTTAAAAGGCAGTTTCTTATAATTATAAAGTCCTTCTTCTTTTTCAAGACCATTGTAGAAGCTTAACATATGCCTGGCTTCATCGTCATTCAGAGTAATCCTGTTGCTCTCATAGATCCAGTCTTTAATGTCTTTTACCGAATAGTCTTTGTGAATCTTGTTCAGAATATATTCATTGGTGTATTGGTAATCTGAAATGCTGTTAAAATTCTTGGTTGCATCTGTTCCGTAAATCGTTCCCGGATTGGCATTTCCATGGTCTGTAGTGATGATGACTAAAGTATTTCCGTCTTTTTCAGCAAAATCCATAACTGTTTTTACTGCTTCATCAAATGCCAGCTGATCATGGATGAGTGCTGCCACATCATTGGCATGGGCAGACCAGTCTACTTTTCCGGCTTCTACCTGAAGGACAAAACCTTCGGGATGGTCTTTCATCTGATTGATGGCTGTGTGGGCCATTTCAGCAAGAGTTGGCGTATTTTTATACTCCTGAAGATTCGCTCTGTCAATACTATATGGTAATGCTCCTGTACTGAAAATGCCTAATAATTTCTCTCCTTTTTTGATTTCTTTCAGATCATTTTGTGTTTTCAGAATCCGGTATCCTTTTTTGCTGTAAACAGCATAGAGGTCTTTTTTATCGTCTCTTTTTGCAGGGTTGAAAAATTCGTCTCCACCTCCTAACAGCACATCGAATTCAAGCTCTGCATACATTTCTGCAATTTGAGGTTCAGCATTTCTTTGGGAAGAATTTATACAGAATCCTGCGGGAGTAGCATGAGTAATGGTTACCGTAGTTACACAGCCGGCTTTCTTTCCTGCTTTTTTATATTGCTGCCATATGGGAAGGTGTTTCTCTCCGTTAGCTCCCATATTCAACGTCCCGTTTTTAACTCTGATTCCGCCTCCAAAAGCAGAACTTGCCGCTGCAGAATCTGTAACAATAGAACTTGCTGAAGCGGTGTCCATCAAAGCACGGGTTACTTTTTGGTCATGATACAGATTAAGCCAGTTACTACCCTTTCCTAAAATATTCCGTGAGTACAGATCTGCCATTGAAAGTGTTCCGAGGCTCATCCCATCACTTACCATAAAGATGATATTCTTCGCTTTTCCTTTATGGCGAAGTTCGGTATTCTTCCCGAAGCTCCAGAGATCAGATGGTGATAAGGTCAATAACCCTGAAAGCAGTGCAGATCCTTTTAGAAATTTTCTTCTGTCCATATTGTTTTTGAAATAGTGCTGAAAGTTATCGTATTTAAATTTTTATCGTAACATTGTCGCATTAATTGAAAGTTAATTTTAAATGTTCTTTGGAAACGGATCTTCAAAACTTTGTTTTTTGTCAAATAGTTCCTTTTCCCTTTCATTAATAAGACAATGTTGAAGGTCTGATAACATTTGATCTTTATCCAGATTCTGTCCGATAAAAACCAGTTCATTGATTCTGTCGCCCCAGTTTTTATCCCATCTGCTTTCTATAAATTTTTGGTTATCTACAAATGAAGAATACTGCACCCTGTGATTCATAGGCATACTACTCCACCAAACTCCTGCTTTTTCCAGTCTGAAAGAACCTCCTGCCTGGGAAAAATTTAAAGCATCATCAGGTCTTGAGGCCAGCCAGAACAAACCTTTAGCTCTGATGGCTCCTTCAGGATAATGATGATTCAGGTATTCCCAAAGTCTCATAGGATGGAAAGGCTTTTTATCTCTGAAAACCAATGAGCTTATCCCATACTCTTCAGTTTCCGGGGTGTGATGATCGGATTGTAATTCTTTTTGCCAGCCTGCAGATGACTGTGCTTTTTCGAAATCAAAAAGCTTTGTATTTAAAATCTTTTGAGGATCAATTTTTCCAAATTCTGAATGGAGAAGAACAGCCTCCGGATTCAGTTTCTTTATGGCTGCTGTTAAAAAACCAAGGGTTTCAGTATTTATAAGATCTGTTTTGTTTAAGATAATCACGTTGGCAAATTCAATCTGGTCGGTCAGAAGATTGACAATCGTTCTGTAATCGCCTTCCATATCAGTAAGATCACGATCCAGTAACATTTCATTAGAGCCAAAATCATTCATGAAATTGAAACAATCAACCACTGTCACCATTGTATCCACATAACTGAAACGGGACAGATCTATTCCACTCTCTTCATCAATATAAGTGAATGTTTGGGCAACAGGAATCGGTTCACTGATTCCCGTACTTTCGATAAGGAGATAATCAAAACGGTTTTCATTCGCCAAACGTTCTACTTCTACCATAAGATCTTCACGAAGTGTACAGCAGATGCATCCGTTACTCATTTCTACTAATTTTTCTTCTGTTCTGGAAAGGGTATTTTGGTTTTCAACAAGCCTTGCATCAATATTAATTTCGCTCATATCATTCACTATGACTGCTACTTTTAAGCCTTGTTTATTGTGAAGAATATGATTCAGTAATGTTGTCTTTCCAGCTCCCAGAAAGCCGCTGAGTACCGTTACAGGAAGTTTCTTAGTCATGATTTTAATGTTTATGATTTTTAAAATTGATCAGATGGCCAGTAATCAAACCGGCAGCTCCCATATAGATCAGAGGAAGATGTACTTCAAACAGAAAATCTGCCAGTATAGAAATAAAAATAAGAGCCAGTGATACCCAGAATAGAAACTTCAGCCATTGCTTTTCTATTTTCTTCGTTATTCTGAAAACTACAACAGCTCCAATGAAAAGGAAAACCAGATCAATATAAGGGTTATGTGATATTCCCAAGGGGACAATCAGTAATAATGGAAAGACGATACAATGAATCAGGCATAAAACAGCAGCGGAGATTCCTACAGCATCAAGAATTTTTGATTTCATAATAGTATGGATTAATTTTCTTATCGTAACTTTGTTGCAAAAGTAAAGATAAAAATTTAAATACCGCAACTTTGTTGCATTAAAAATGAAACAAGTCAGAAATACTCACGCCAAAACTGAAATTTTAAACCTGATTAATGGTTCAGAGGTAGCCCTTACCCACTCTGATATTCAGAAGAAACTGGGAGATCTGTGCAATAGAGTAACCATTTACAGAGTTCTGGAAAGGCTTGAAAACGAAGGTGCTATACATAAGATCGTCAATATTGACGGTGTGGTGAATTTTGCAAAATGCAGTGGGAAATGTACCCATGAACAACATTTTCACAATCATGTTCATTTTAACTGTAAGGAATGTCATTCCGTTACGTGTATTGAAAATGCTATTCCGGAAATCAGTTTGCCGGAACATTTTATTGCACAGGAATATAATTTTATTATCAGCGGGATATGCCCTAAATGTGCTGATCTTTAAAAGTAAAAAGGCAGAAAAGCGAATATGCTGATCTGCCTTTTTTATGGAAATAGAAATTCTTTTATAATGAAGAAATATAGACTTCTATTTTGGTTCCATCATAATTGAAGGTTCCGTCAGAATTCTTTTTACCCAATACCCATTTCATATCTACAGGTACTGCCCATGCAGATCCTAATGAAAATCCGTTAACAGATCTGATTTCGTTTCCGTTTCCCGTGGTAACAGCTGAATGAAAGAATGTCTTATCAATAAGTCTGTAAAAACCAATGGCTTTTCCTGCCGGAATGGGTGTATATCCATCCCATTTTTTTCCCGCCGGATAATTGAATAAGGTTAACCATTTCTGTCCTGCCGATTCTGCAAGCTGGGTAGGGCTTATCCTGGCGCCACGCATATACAATGCATAGGCTACCACATCATGACATACTCCACTGTTGTATTTCGAAATGTTCTCTTCACCTGAGAGAACAGCATGAGCAACGGGTGCTCTTTCAGATAGGGATAGCTGAGCCTTCCTGGCTCCTTCCGGTGTTATGAATGACATATTATACTATTTTGTTTGGTGAAGTAAAGGTACGGCTTTAAAATTTAATCACCGATGTTGGAAAATATTTCAAGTTTGGGCTAAAGCCCTTTTTATAACAAATAATACATTAAGTGGGTTAAAACCCGCCTCCATTAATATATAAATTCATTTGAAAGATTATCGTTAACAATTGATTAAAAAGGAAAAAAGATAAGCAATAAAATATCTAAGGAGTTATTATATTCAATAGGAACGGGCTTTAGCCCGTTTTAATAATATGCATAAAATCCTATGGCTTCAGCCAAAACTTAATAGTTGTAAAGTTTTGGTTGAAGCCTTTAATATGGAAATAACAAACAAGTGGACTAAAGCCCGCTCCTATTGATCAAAATGATAAAAATTTTCTAACAATAATACATGCATTCATAGCTGAAAAGTTTCCCATCTTTAAAAGTAAAAATAAAAATCCCTGCATCTCCATTCTGAATATGATATTCGTGTGGAGAAGAAATCCAGCGTGTTGAAAGCAGATCACCAAAATGGTTAACAAAATCCTTTTCATTATAGTTGGAGTCCATATGTTCATTTCCCAGAACTACAGCTTCACCGTTTTTGAAGGACATTTTGTAAATACTTCCGGAAACTTTTCCTTTATATTCTTCAAAGGCTACAATCATATCAGATGTTCTGTAAAAATATTGAGGTTCCCAGCCGCATTCAGGGGTATCCGGAATGTCTTTAACCTTCTGCATCTCCAGCTTTTTCATCTGTGTCTCTGTGATTTTTCCATTAAAAAGTTCAGAATTCTTCCATAAGAAATGCATATTCAGGTCTTTTAGCTTTTTCTCATAAGCTTCTGTTCCGGTTTTTTTTGCAAATTGATCTGCCAGAAGAAGTTCAAAATCAATATCTATTTTTGTATTTTCTATCCCTGAATAAGATTCTTTCCAGTAAAGCAATGCCTGTTTAAGGTTTTTATCTTCAAGCCATGCAATTTCACGTAACCTTCCCACCTGAGCCAGTTCTTTTTCCTTATTTTTACCTTTCACTGCAAGATAATCTTTCAGAATTTTGTCGTAGGTAAGTTCATTACCCAGATATTTCATTTGAATATATTCAGGATTTTCATGAAAATGGTCACCAATATAGATCCAGCCATCCTCATATAAAGGAACATAATCTATACAGACAAGTTCATTTAGAGCTGCTCTTCTTATCGGGATGCTTTCTGTAGTAGGGCCTTTTCGTACACGCAGAGTTCAGATACCTGTATATAAAAATGCGGACATTGATATCCCTCTTTTCCTCTATAGAAATATTGTAGTGGCTCACCCGCTGATTTTTTCCCATGCATGCTTTTTTGTAATGGCTGGCGGTCAATAAAACCAATATCACCGTTGCTTACCTGTACTTTATATTGCGTTTGGGTAGAATCCAGAACGTAAACCGAAGCTTCAGTAGAAAATATTCCTAAAAGATCTTTATTTTTTCCACTTTCACGAAAGAGATGTCCCCATTCAGAAGTGTAAACAGGGCGTTGGCCGGGGTTTTGTGCCATGGTATTGTAAAAGCAGCACTGAATCATGCCGGCTGCCAGTAGTATCTTATTCAACATATTGTAATTGGTATCCGTAAAAAGATAGGTTTATAATGACTTCTATGGTTATTCCTTCAAAAATAATGAAAATTGAGGGTTTGTCCTAAAGTTGTTGTTATTCAGAATGGGTATAAATTCCATCCTATTCATCTGTTTTCATTGGGTAGCGAAAATAAAAATACTATTTTTATCGCCCAAAAAAGTAAAGATTAATTATGCCGACTGATGCTTCTCTCAAGCTGATTCCGATGACAACTTTCGTGCTGGAGTATTATTCACATGAAGGATATGCCGATCTTCAGATTTTGAATCTGATGAATAATTATGCCAATTTCTTAAAGAAGCGTTTGACTCTTGGAATGTTTGTCCCTGTAGACCGTAAAGGAAATATCCTGAAAGAACCTAAAAATTATACGGCATGGAAATCTCTTGACCATAATGATGGGAAAAGAACGGACGTTGCAGGTTTTGAAGAATATGCTGAATACCAGAAGGCTGAACAGAATTGTATGTTTGAAGGCTTTAAGGTAGATTATAATGGATATTCCAAAGTAAGAATCATTGCTTCATACGACTCTTCTATTGAATTGTCTTTTAATAAAAATGACCTCCTTCCTACAGGATTCAATGATGTAGAATCACTGACTGTTTTTGATGATATCTTTTTAACATCCAGTGCTTTAAAAGCGATTGGGATAAAATGGTAAAATATTATATAATGAAAACCACTTATCAGAGCTGATAAAGGTTTTTTTAATGTTATTGATTTTCTAATATATTTTCAAGTTCTGTTATAAAATCTTTCTGTGCAGTATTGATCCGTTTTTGTGCTTCTTCTGAAGAAAACCATTCCCATTGATCCACTTCCGGAACTTCTATTATCTTACCCGATTTGGGTGGCCATTCTAATGAAAATGTATTGCTGTAAAGGTCAGAAGTCTCAATATCTCTTTCTAAAGCCCAGGCATAAACGGTTTTTCCGCCTTTTTGTTGAACAGGTGATAATCCGATGAATTTTCCTTCTATTGTTTTACCCGTTTCTTCCTTAAATTCCTTTAATGCATGCTCCAACGGATCTTCATCAGGAAGAAACTCTCCTTTAGGAATAGACCATGCCCCAAGATCTTTATTTCGCCAGAAAGGACCGCCGGGATGAACCAGAAAGTAATACAGACTGTATTTTTCTTTTTTAAACAGCAAAATCCCGGCACTCGTTTTCATAAGCTTAAAGGTTTGATTATTAAAGGTATGAAAAATAGATAAACCCGATGATCAATAAGATGAACCTTTCTTTTTAAACTCAGAAGGTGACGTTTGCTTGTATGCTTTGAATATTTTATTGAAGTGGCTGGCATCATTGAAACCCAGCCTGTCTGCAATTTCACTGATGTTATAATGGCTTTGCAGTAAAAGCTTTTCAGCAGTTTTTATTTTATGCTGCATAATATGCTGTTGTATGGAAAATCCAGTCTGTTTTTTGATGTGAATGCTAATATAGTTCGGGGAAAGCATAAATTCTCTGGCCAGATTTTCAATTTTCATTTTATCATTATCCAAAGCATTCACATTGATATAATACAGGATTTTCTCAATTCTGCTCACATTATGAGTGATCCAGCTCTTTGTTGTAGCATTTTGTATTGTATTTCGGATAAGAATAGTAATAATACTGCAAAAGAGGTCAGTAGTAATCTCTTTGGTATAGGTGTTTTTGTGACTGAACTCATACAGAAGAATACTGGCAAGTTGTAACAGATGGGTCCTGTCTGTTTTACTTTTAATCACCGATTCATATACAAAAGAATGATCTTCCATGAGGAGCTGTACAACTTTCTGAAGTTCATTTTTCTTAGCAGACAGCAGGTTTTCCCAGATATACTGTTCTGTAAATTTTATATAAATGAATTTTGTTTTGCTTTTAATTGAAAATTCATGGCCATCACTTGGTCTGAGAAGAAAAACATCTCCCTTTTTATAAGAAAAAGTAATGTTGTTGAGATGATGAAATCCTTTTCCACTTTCTATAATGATCAGTTCATAAAAATTATGATTGTGATATTCAACGTCCCAGCTTTCCTTTTCAATGCTGAAAACATTAAAAGAGTTGAAATTAACGATTCGTTTCATAGCAGAATGGATTTTTACAAATTTACCATTAATTTTTACAATATATACTGATGGATTATTGATGAATTTTGTCTTATCAATACATTCAAAATGAAACATATAAAACAATCAGTATTGCTGCTTGCATCAACAATTGTTCTGATGTCCTTTTCTGATCATCATGATAGGGACACAACAGAAAAAAAGCAACAGCATGAAAAACAGACTCTGGCAAAAAAATACTGGCCGAATGGAGCTCAATTGGTTATTTCCATTTCTATGCAGTTTGAAACCGGCGGACAGCCGGAAGGCGCAGAAAGCCCTTTTAGTGGAACACCGTTACCAAAAGGACAGCCGGATCTTCCTGCAGAAAGCTGGTACCGTTACGGAGGAAATGAAGGCATTTACCGGATGCTGGATTTATGGAAAAAATATGACATTAAAGTTACTTCTCATGTGGTAGGAACTGCTGCTGAAAAGTATCCTGAAGTTGCTAAAGCTATTGCACACGGAGGCCATGAAATTGCAGCTCATGGTTTTACCTGGGATAACCAGTGGAATAAAAATTATGCTGACGAACTGAATTTCGTAAAGAAAGGTGTAGATGTTGTGGAAAAGATCACAGGACAGAAAGCTGTTGGCTATAACGCTAACTGGCTGAGAAGAAGCCCGAATACCCTTAAAGTATTACAGGATCTTGGTTTTCTGTATCATATTGATGATTTAAGCCATGATGAACCTTTCATTACCAAAGTAAAAGGAAAGAACTTTGTAGTCATTCCTTATACGCTTCGCAACAATGATATTGTCAATATTGAAGGCAAACACTGGAGTCCCGATCAGTTTTTGGCCCAGCTGAAATTTGAATTTGACCGTCTGTATGAAGAAGGAGCTTCAAAGAGAAGAATGATGAGCATCAGTTTTCATGACAGAATAGGCGGAACACCTGCAATGGTACATGCCATGGAGGAATTTATTCAGTATACCCAACAAAAACAGGGAGTCGTTTTTATGAGAAAAGATGACATCGCTAAAATGGTGATGAATGATCCAGATACTCCGGTTGACAACAGCGAAGAAAAGTTTAATAAGTAAGGAAGCGGGAGGCTGGAAGAAGGAAGTTATTGAAGTCTGTAAAAGCAAATTAGAGAATGATTGAAAAACACAGTAAAAGTGAATCACAACAGATCTATACCTTCCCGCTTCCATCCTAAAAATACCACTATGAATACTACAAAAACAGCCTATTTTTTCCTTCGTGTATCGATGGGAATCAACTTTTTGGGACACGGATTGGTACGTCTCGTAAAACTACAGGATTTTGCATCAGGAATGATGAAAGGTTTTGAAACAAGCTGGCTTCCACAGCCATTGGTTCATCTTTTTGGTGTCGTTCTCCCCTTTCTCGAATTTACAATCGGTCTTCTGTTGATAATGGGTTTTAAAACCCGTATTGCCGCCATTGCCGGAGCTTCTCTGATTATTTTGTTGCTTTTTGGAAGCAGTACCGTTGAAAACTGGGAATCAATGGGTATTCAGATGATCTATGCAGGTTTGTTCTATATTCTGATCAGCAGAATTGATGATAACTACCTGGCTTTGGACAGGAAATGATAAAAAGCAAAAAGTTTGGACAGCTGGGGAAATAAAGGAAGTAAAAGAATATGGATTATTCGAATGCTTTAACCTTTACTTTCCTGGCTTTTTTCATGATCTGAGATTATGTTACAACTTCCATTGATTAAGTTACTTTGTTTTTAGAGTTATGCCCGAATTTTGTATCAGAAATAAAAGCAGCTGAAAGTATTGAGTTTATTTTCAGTGAAATAGATAACCTTCAAAATAAAAAATGATGCAAACTATATTAGGAGCCAATGGACAGATTGGAGAAGAACTTGCAAGAGAGCTGAAAAGGAATTATGCATCAGATATTCGTATTGTCAGCAGAAATGCTAAAAAAGTAAATGATACGGATACTGTTTTCTCAGCAGATTTATCAGACAGAGAAAAAGCCATAGAAGCCGTTAAAGGAAGTGAGATTGCTTACTTTACCCTTGGACTTCCCATGGATACCGGTTTATGGGAAAAACAGTTTTTGACCATCATGAAAAATGTTATTGATGCCTGCAAAATCAACGGTACTAAGCTGGTATTCTTTGACAACACGTATATGTATCCTCAAAATAATGAAGTTTTAACGGAACAAACGGTGTTTGCTCCTGTAGGACGAAAAGGAATGGTAAGAAAAAAGATGGCAGATATGCTTTTAAAAGAGATGAAGGCAGAAACAATAAAAGCTGTCATCTGCAGGGCTCCTGAATTTTATGGACCGGGAAAAACTCAGAGTATTACGGATAGCCTTATTTTCAATGCTATTAAAGAAAACAAAAAGCTAAAAGTTCCTTTAAGAGATGATAAACTTCGAAGCCTGATCTGGACTCCCGATGCAAGCCGCGCCACTGCTTTAATCGGAAATACTCCGGAGGCTTATGGGCAGACATGGCATTTACCGGTAGATACTCCATTAACTTATAAGGAATTTATTGCGCTGGCTTCAGAGATTTATGGGAAAGAATTTAAATATTCGGTTATTCCAAAGCTAGCCTTTTCAATTGGATCCTTATTTAATAAAAATGCAAAAGAATTGCAGGAGCTGATTCCCAGATATCAATATGATAACCTGTTTGATGATTCAAAATTCAGAAAGAGATTCCCGGAATTTAATGTAACTACTTACAGAAAAGGAATTGAGCAGATCAAAAAAGAACAGCAATCTGCAAAATAATCCTGTTAAAATAAGTATCTTAGAAACACCATTACCATAACCGAATGGCAAAACATGGAGGCCGATATGAGATTCTTCACTACATTCCAGAACTTCGTTTGCAGACTTTCAGTCTGTGTTCAGAATAACATACTTACTATATGGTATAAAAAAGAAATAAAATGAAAACACCCGAAAAAGTAACCTCCATCACAGCACTCCACAATTACCTGAAGCTGAAAAGACCTTCCAATCCTTTGATCAGCGTATTTGATTTTAATGAAGTGAATGTAGATGCGCAAACTATTTTGAGTGCTGTAACCACGGATTTTTATGTGGTTTCCATTAAAAAAGATTGTGCAGGAAAATGTAAATACGGCCAGCATTATTATGATTTTGAAGATGGAATCATGTATTTTATTGCTCCCCATCAGGTGTTGCAGTTTGAAGACATTCTGCTTTCCGAGGTAAGAGGAAGTGTGCTGGTTATTCATCCTGATTTTTTGCAGGGATATCCATTAGCCTCTGTAATAAAGGAATATGGTTATTTTTCGTATTCTGCTAACGAAGCTTTGTATCTTTCGGAAAAAGAAGAAAAATCGGTAACGGACATCCTTGATAACATCAGCAAGGAGATAGAAGCCAATATGGATGGTTTCACCCAGGATCTGCTGGTTTCCAATATTGATTTACTGTTAAAATACTGTGACAGATTTTACAACCGTCAGTTTTTAACCCGGAAAAAAGTGAATCACGATCTTTTGACCCGGCTCGAGAATATACTGGATGATTATTTTAAAAATGAAAAACTGCTGATCGATGGGATTCCTACTGTACAATTTGTGGCAGCTCAAATGAATATCAGTCCCAATTATCTGAGTGATATGCTAAGAGTTCACACAGGACAGACAACACAGCAGCATATTCAGAACAGAGTGATTGAAAAGGCTAAAGAACTGCTTTCTACAACCACTTTATCTGTTTCTGAAATTGCCTATAATTTAGGATTTGAACACCCACAGTCTTTTCACCGTTTGTTTAAAAACCAAACCACTGTTTCACCGTTAGAATTCAGAAAATCTTTTAATTAATAGTATGATGATAAAAAAAATATTGATAATCGTAACGAATGTAGATCAGTATGCCAGCGGTAACTTTAAAACAGGATTATGGCTGAGTGAGCTTACCCATATTTACCATGCAGCAAAGGAGAAAGGATGGCAGATTACCATAGCTTCTCCCAAAGGCGGAAATACTCCCATTGATCCTGAAAGTCTGAAACCTCTTGTACTGGATGAAATTTCAAAAAGGCATTACGAAAATCCGGATTTTATAAACGAATTAACGCATACAAAAAGTCTTAATGAGGTAAAGAATGAATCTTTCGACTGCATTTATCTGGCGGGTGGACATGGAACGATGTATGATTTCCCTGATAATACTACTTTACAGACTATGCTCAGAGAACAGTACGAAAATAATAAAATAGCCGCTGCGATCTGCCATGGAGTCGGCGGATTGCTGAATGTAAAACTTTCCAATGGAGAGTATATGATTAAAGGTAAAAATATCACCGGATTTGACTGGTTTGAAGAAACTTTGGCAAGAAGGAAAAATGAAGTCCCATTTAATCTTGAAGCGGCCCTTAAAGAAAGGGGTGTACATTATAAAAAAGCTTTTATTCCAATGACTTCCAATGTTGTGGTTGACGGACAATTAATTACAGGACAAAATCCTTTCAGCTCCAAAGAAATGGCAAAAGTAGTCGTCCGCGAGCTTGAAAAATAAAAACGGGCAATGATATAATGTATTTATATATGGTTTAATAAAAATAAAAAAACGCAAAGTTTTAATGGTTTCAGATTTTTACTAAAAATGAGTAATGATAGTGTCAATACATGGCATCATTAATATCTCCCCCAGATGCCTCAAAATAAAGTAAAACATTAAAATCTTTGCGTTAAAAAAAACACGTTTTTTACAAAGCTTGATTATAATCGGTTTATTATGATAAAATTGATTTTGTTATCGTAATAAGGCTCATCAGGATCACTACTATTCCTACCACAACAAACATTTTCTTTGTTGGAAGTTTTGCCGTAAGCATCGCAGAAAACGGAGCGGTAAAAACACCACCCAGCAAAAGCCCCAAAACAATATTCCAGTGATGGATTCCTATTGTGAAGATGAATGTAATGGCACTTGTTACCGTCAATAAAAACTTGGCAACGGTAGAACTTCCTACTACATAATGGGGAATCCTTCCCTCTTTGATCAGTGTACCGGTTACCAATGGTCCCCATCCGCCACCTGCAAAAGAATCTATAAAACCACCCGCCAGTCCCAATACTCTGAGATTGGTTCTTCTTTTGGATTTACCCTGTCCCGACTTTTTATCTTTGAATGCGTTTCTTAAAATATTAATACCAAGATACAAGGTGTAGCAGGCAATAACAGGTTTTACAATATGAGCATAATGTTCACCGTAATGAGACAGTGTTAAAGCACCTACTACAGAGCCTACAATAGCCAGCGGGAACAGCACCCAGACCATTTTCTTATTGACATTTCCCAGTTTGTAATGACTGAAGCTTCCGGCGGCAGTAGTAAAAGACTCTGCAGAATGAATGCTTGCACTTACCACAGGTGGCGGAACATTCAGCAATAAAAGAATTGTGGTACATATTACTCCATAGCCCATTCCCATGGATCCGGCGACAATTTCTGCCATAAAACCGGCAAACAGCATCCAGTAAAAGATATGGCCGTCCTTATTCAGAAAATACTGAATATCATCTGCAAGATCAAATTGGTACACCAAAAGTCCAAATAACCCCAAAAGAAGTAAAACTCCAATAATGGCAAGATAAATATTAGCTTTTCTCTGGGCTGTTTTGGTAATATTGATCAGTTTTTCTATTTCCATATCAGGTTTTGAAGAAACCTTTCCATCAGACAGGTATTCTGTAGTAATTTTGTTGAGTTCTTTCACCTTATAATTGAAATCTCCGGTGAGCTGATTGCGGATATGCTGCATATTATCCAACACATGATCCATCTCGTCAGGAATCACTTCGGTAAAGGTTTCTCTTAATCTTTTAGCGATGGTTGGAGATTTTCCATTGGTGGAAATGGCTATTTTAAGACTTCCTTTTTTAACAATGGATCCTAAATAAAAGTCACAAAGATCAGGTTTATCAGCAACATTCACCAATATACTTTTTTTCTGGGCTTTTTCTCTGATTTCCCTAGCCAGCTCAATATCATTTACCGCAATAATGGCAAGATCTGTATCATTAAAATCATCATCATCATAGGCTCTTTCGTGAAGGGTTATATTGGAAAACTGATTTTGCAAGGTTCTGACCTCAGGGATAATCTCTTTCGCTACCAGTTTGATAGAAGTTTCCGGTGAATTACCCAAAACAGATTCCAGTTTTTCAAGGGCAACCTTGCCACCGCCAATGATCAGCAGTGAAAGGTTTTCAAGTTTTAAAAATATGGGATATAAAGAATTGCTCATCCTGATTACAGTTTTAAGTCATAAGTAAAAGCGAGATAATACAGTCCTCCGATTTCAGGACCTGCGGCATACTGAAAATAACGGCGGTTCAGTAAATTGGTAGCTCCAATCTTAATATTCGCATGAATTTCAGGCAGTTTCCATGTTGCCTGGGCATCAATGGTGTAATAAGCCGGAATTGCTCCCGATGCCAAAGGGCTTTCCCACATAAATCCACTCTGCCATCTTGCGACAAGCGTAAATCCTATATTTTTAACAATTTCTCTGTTTCCTACACTTACATTCACCATCCATTTCGGAGTGTTGAAAGCAGTGATAAACAGATCTGAAGTATTACTGGAAGCCAGATCATTATAAGAAACATTGGTATTGATATTATAATTTCCTGTAATATTATAACGAATCCCTAAAGATGTTCCATAGCTTTTGTAGGTACTATTGCTGTTCGTATAAACCCTATATCTGTCCTGCTTGCTTCTATCGAGCATCGCAAGAACAGCAGTATTGCTTCCTACCTGGCTGTTTTTTGGAACCGCCACTTCTACCTGCCCAAGGAATCCTTCATAAATGTTATAATAGAAATCCCAGTCCAGCACCAGTTTATTATTGAAAAAAGTAGACTTATACCCTACTTCAAATGAATTGATCTTTTCCGGCTGTAACTTCTGCAGATTGGCTGCCGTTAAAAGCTGTTTGTTATCCTGAGCTGCCTGAGACTGGGTTTTTCCTGCATCTACATCTGCATTCACAGCTGAGGTGAATTTATCAATGGAAGCCAGCGTATAGGAATTTTCCAGATAACCTAATCCGTCATTTACTTTTGAAAGACCGCCTACTCTTCTTACATTTCCGTTGTTGACGAATGAAAGTGCTTCAAATAACGAAGGAAAACGATATCCGTTTTGAAAAGAAGCTCTGAAGTTATGCTGCTTTACAGGAGAATAGACCACACTTATTCTTGGATTCAGTTTAGCTTCAAATTCCGGGTTTCTGTCGATCCGTAAAGCGGCATTGATTTTTAATTTATCATCAAAGAAAAGTCTGGTAATTTGTGCAAAAGCTCCATATTTCTGATAAATAACATCTTCCCCGAAGGTACCGTTGGCTAAAGGAATATTTCTTTCATTGACCGGACGATTGAAATCAACAAAATTATTTCCATCCGGAGTAATGCTGTACAAACGGTAGTCTACACCAGCAATAAGGTTGAAAACTTTCACAAACCTGCTGAAATCGTAGGTAAGTTCCCCCTGATAAAAACGGGATTTCTGTTCAAGTTTTGCTCCTCCTGTTGCCGGAGCTCCTGCTACTCCTCCATTGGCTGAATCCCAGTTATTAATTCCGATGATGGTATTTTTTAATTGCTCAAAGGCTGCCGTTCCCGGTACAACTCTGTTTTTATCTGCTTGCTGACGGGCCAGGATAAATGCATCGTTAAGATTCGCACCTGCATTCAGATTATTCTGAAGAGCGGTCTGAAATATATTTTTCCAGTTGGTATTGGAAAGATTCGTCAGATCAAGATTATCTGCCAAAGGTTTCAGGTTATAAGAATCTCCTGTATTTTCTATGGATACATAAGCTCTGAAGGTCAGTTCTTTTCCTGTCAGTTCTACTTTATGATTCTGAACCGTGGCATTTTGCAAACGGATTTTATTTCCTCTCTGGAAAGTTCCATCCAGTAAGCCATAGCGGTACACATAAGAAGTTCTCCACTGATCTCCGAAACGGTAATATAATCCTGCGTCAAACTTGATATTTTTCACATCAGGACTCACCAGATCTTTCTCCAGATATCCTGTCCTCGAAACGTTGAATGTAGTAGGTTTCCCATTGTAATCCACTTTTACGGCTACACGATTATTTCTTTCATCACCGTATTTATTCCAAAGGTCTTCTGCCGGATTATTGGCGAGTGCAAAATTGGGATTGGCAGTGACTAATGATGCCGGATTCTGATCGGTCTGATTATTGGAAATCCAATCTGTTCCGCTGAAATAGGAAGCATTCACCTTAACGGCAAAGTTTTTATTAATCACTTTTGCAAAACGGATGGCACTTTCTCCCAGAGAACTTATTTTATGGTTCACATTGTCTACATGATTCACTCCGCCACGGAAATAAACACTTATTCCTTCAGACGTAAACGGATCTTTGGTCTGTAAGCTTGCCAGTCCGTTGATGGCATTCATTCCGTACAACGCTGAAGCCGCTCCCGGAGTGACTTCCATCGACTGGATATCCAGTTCCGTAGGTCCTATTGCATTTCCCAATGGTACACCCAACGTTGCCGACTGTACATCTACCCCGTCCACCAGCTGCATAAACCTGAAATTATTAGGCGAATTGAAACCTCTCGAATTAGGAATCTTTAAAGTAAGACTTGAGGTTAAAAGCTGTAACCCCTTTACATTTTCCAATGTCTCATAGAATGAGGCTGCCGGACTTTCCCTGATGGTTTTGATATCAATTTTTTCAATGGCTATCGGTGATCTTAATATCTTTTCCGGAACTCTGGATGCAGAGATCACTACGTCATCAATAATGGTATTCTGAGGGTTAAGTCCTACTGTTATTTTATTGGAAGGTGAAAGTATTTCAACGGTTTGACCTGTGAATCCATCTTTCTTAATTACCACCCGGAACGGAATGGTAACTCTTGTTCTGAGCTTAAAGTTACCTGCCTGATCCGTTAATGCGGTATCCTGCGTGTTTTCGATCTGTACTTTTACAGAATCGAGACCTTTGTGTGTACCTGTATTTTTGATGCTTCCGCTAAGCTCTATGAGTTGCTGCTGTGCTTCCGCCAGGTTAAAAAATAGAAATGTAAATGCGATAATGCCTGCTTTAGGTAGAAAATTTCCCTGCTTTTTGTTTTTCATTTTTTCTTCATTTTTTAGGTTGAGAATGAAGCTGTCTGAATTTTTACTTCTATGATGAAAGTCTTATATGCTGTTTAATATTATCATTGAAGGGCTTAGAATTCCTCCTTTGGAGGGGTGGTGAAAATTCAAAGAATTTTTGACGGGGTGGTTTAAGCCATTAATATTATTGCTGAGGTTGCTTCACCTTCGGTTCGCAATGACAGTCCGGTAAAGTTTCATAATAATTAAAAAAGACTTCAAACAGCTTAGATTGTATTGTTATTTAAGAATCAACAACACATACACATTCGTCTCCCTGAATGAAGAGGTTGAGTTTTTTTGTTTTTTTTCAGATCATAATGAAAAGTAGCCATATAATTAATTTAAAGTGTGTAAGTAACGGTATGAAAAATCGCCAAATGTTTCTTCTGCAAGTCTTTTCTGTACATATATTCCGAAAAGTTCATCCAGAGTGGTAAGAATTTCTTCTTCATTAATATTTTCTTTAAATTTTGTGTTCAGTCTCATTCCTAATCGGTCTCCTCCGATGTGAAGGTTATATTTCCCATAAGCTGTCCCAACAAATCCGATTTCAGCATTTGGGGATCTTCCGCAGCCATTAGGACAGCCGGTCATACGGATGGTAATATCTTCTTCCAACAGACCATATTTTTCAAGAATAGGTTCTATTTTCGTGACCAGAGAAGGCAGATAACGCTGAGCTTCCGCTAAAGCCAGTGAACAGGTATTCAGGGCAACACATGCAACAGAATTTTTACGTAAGGCACTTGCGTTGTTGGTATGTTCTGAAATTCCGTGTTCTTCTAAAATGTTTTCAATTTCGGGCTTATCTTTTTCATCAATGTCAGCCAGGATAAGATTCTGGTTACAGGTAAAACGGAAATTGGCTTTACCCGTCTGTGCGATTTTTAACAAACCTGATTTTAAAGGATATTCTGCTGTATTAAGGATTCTTCCGTGCTCTACAAATACGGTGTAAAACCATTTTCCTTCATGATTCTGAATCCAGCCGTAGCGGTCTTTTCTTTGTGTAAAATTAAATTCTCTGGCAGGTTCAAAGCTGAAGCCTGTTCTTTTTTCTACTTCAGCCCTATACTGGTCGATACCCAATTTATCAATTGTGTATTTTAATCTTGATAATTTTCGGTCGCTTCTGTTTCCAAAATCCCTTTGTACTGTGATGATTTCATAGACAGCTTTCAATACTTTTTCTTCGGTATCTACAAATCCAAGGATGGATGCAAGACGTGCGTAGGTAGCTTCATTTCCGTGAGTTGCTCCTAATCCTCCTCCGGCAGCGATATTGTACCCTACAATTTTATCATTTTCGATAATCGCAATTAAGGCAATATCATTGATGAATACATCCACATCATTATTGGGCGGAACAGCAATTCCTATTTTCAGTTTTCTAGGAAGATATCTGTCCTGATACAGAGGATCTTCCTCTGCTTTACGGTCTACCAGAAGTTCATCATCAATCCAGATGTCATAATAAGATTTCGTTTTAGGAAGGCACATCTCACTGATTTTTCCTGCCAGTTCGTAAGCTTCCTGCTGTAAAGGAGATTCCGAAGGATTCGCTGTACAGGTTACATTTCTGTTGACATCTCCACAAGCCGCAATCGAATCCAGATGCTGAAGATTGAAGCTCTGAATGGTAGGTCTTAAATGAGACTTTAATATTCCATGCAGCTGAATGGTTTGTCTTGTGGTTACTTTTATAGTTCCTGTGGAATGATCTTCAGCGGTTTCATTCAATCCTACCCATTGTTGCGGAGTTAAAAAACCACCGGGAAGCCTAAGCCTGATCATGTAAGAATACAGCCATTCCAGTTTTTTAGAGACACGCTCTTCCCTGCGGTCTCTGTCGTCCTGTTGGTACATTCCATGAAATTTGATCAGCGTCTGGTCATCTTCCCTTATGGCTCCGGTAAATTGATCAGCAAGGCTTTCTTTTAAAGTTCCTCTAAGCCCGTTGCTGTTGGTCTTAATCCTTTCTACCGGTGAAAGGTTTTCTTTATCGTTGTTCATAACTTGTTTCCTTTAATTTTTTGAGTACTTCTTTTAATACACATCTTTAGCATATCTGCCACTCAGCTCCATTTCTTCCAGATAGTTAACAGCCTCTTCTTTGCTGCGTTTTCCTTCATTCTGAATAATCGTGAGTAGGGTTTGTTCCACATCATAAGCCATGGGTTCTTTGGCTCCGCATATGTATACGGATGCTCCGCCTTCCAGCCAGTAAAATACTTCCTGAGCTTTTTGTTCCAACCTGTGCTGAACATACACTTTTTCATGGGTATCTCTGGAAAAAGCAAGATCTAAATGCGTTAAGCTGCCTGTTTTAATAAAATCCTGAAGTTCAGCCTGATAAAGAAAATCCGAAACAAAATTTCTGTCCCCGAAAAACAGCCAGTTCCTTCCTCCTGCGCCTGTAGCATCACGTTCCCAAAGGAATGATCTGAAAGGTGCAATCCCTGTTCCCGGACCAATCATGATGATATCTTTATCCGCTTCCGGCAGTTTGAAATGTCCAGCCTCCTGAATATAAAATTCCACTTCTTCTCCTTCTTTGAATTCACTCAGAAAACCACTGCATAATCCGTTATGTTTCCGATTGTCAATAAAGAACTCCGATTTGGCAACCGTAATATGAATTTCTGTGTCACCATGAGCTTCCGGAGAAGAAGAAACTGAGTAAAGACGTGGTGCCTGAGCAGTTAATATCTGCATTATTTCTTCAAACTCATCGGCATTTTTCACCGGATAAATCCTAAGCAGATCAAGAAGGCTTAATCTGACTTCCGGAATGGAATGTCCCGTTATTTTTGCATATTGAGCTACTACAGATTTAAGCAAATAGCTGATGTTAAGATTTTTATGTAACAATTCTTCAACTGAAGCTGTAACCTTAGATGTTTCTATCTGTTTCTGAGGATCAATTCCTGTCAGCGTAATAATTTCGTCCACTATTTCTTTAGAATTGAAAGGGATTACTCCCAGAGAGGCACCAGGCTGATAACTAAGTGCTTCTTCTGTTTCAATTTCTATATGATAGGTTTCTTTTGCAGACGTAATATCATTGAGATTGATGATGGCTGAAACTTTTCCCTGATATTTCTTTCTTCCGCTAGAAACCTTAGGTGTCGTGATGATTTTTGGACTTTGACCAGCATTTTTATGAACCGTTTCAAATACATGTTCTATCCAGTGAGAAGCTTCTTGCTCGTAATCGATATCACATTTCTTTAATGGAATGATACGCTGAGCACCCAATATTTCAAAACGTGAATCTACATCTTCTCCTGTTTTGCAGAACTGGGGATAGCTGCTGTCTCCCAAGGCGAGTACTCCATATTTAAGTCCGCTAAGATTAATTTCATTTTCATAAATATAATCGTAGAACTTTTTGGCAAGGGCTGGTGGTTCACCTTCTCCCTGAGTGCTGATGACTACGAAAAAGAACTCTTCTTTTGCCAGATCTTTGGGCTTGTATTGGGAAAGGTCAGCCAGTTTCACCTGAAGTCCTTTTTTCTTAACGATACCTGCCAGTGTGGTAGCCAGTTTTTTGCTGTTTCCGGTTTCTGTTCCGTAAGCGAGTGTTATTTTCTTTACAGCATTCTGTGCAATAGTATTCGTTTGCTGTGGTGGTAAAACGGCTGTGAGTGCTGACACTCCGGCAATACCTGCCAGATATCCGCTTGCCCATATAGCTTCATCTCGGGAAAGGTCTCCGGAGATTTGTTTTAATACATTTAATTTAGTTTCAGACAGCATATTCAAAGAAATTTTGAGTTGTTGGGATTAAACTTCCGTTTTCCACTGATTTGAAGTAAAGGCCTTCCTGTTCTGCATTTTCAAGCCATGAAAATTCTTCATGCAGATTAACAATTTTACCAACCACCACCAATGAAGGTGAAGCAAAGTTTTTGTCTCCGAATTTTTCATTAAAATCATCAAATGATGAAGTGTATACCTTTTGATAAGGTGTTGTAGCCTGTTCAATGACTGCAATTTTTTTATCACTTGAAATCCCTAGCTGTATAAGCTTTTCGACAAGAGGAGTAAGATTTCCTTTAGACATGTAGAAAACAAGGGTATCATTGGTCAAAGCAAGCTCTTTCCAGTATTCTTCACTTACGATTTCCGATTTATAATAGGTCAGAAAACGAACGGATGTAGAGTACCCTCTTGCCGTTAAAGGCATCCCTGCAAATGCAGCTGCTCCTAACGCCGCTGTAATTCCCGGAATGATTTCGTAAGGAATATGATTCTCTTTTAAAGCCTGCAGTTCATCAAGAATATTGGAAAATATGGAAACATCTCCCCCTTTGAGTCTTACAATGGTTTTATTCTGAAGAGCATATTCCACCATCAAAGTATTGATATGAGACTGAGGGGTGGAAGCATTTTTACTGCATTCTTTTCCTACATAAATGATTTCTGTGTTTTTATTAACGTAGGTTTCCAGAATCTCGGGGCTTACAAGGCGGTCACATAAAACGACATCAGCTTCTGCGATTGCTTTTACTGCTTTTACGGTGATCAGTTCAGGGTTGCCGGGTCCTGCACCGATAAGGTAAACCTTTGGTGATTTTATATTTGTTTTCATTGAAGTAGTTGTTAATTAAGGGTTTAAAAGAGTCCCTCTACCGACAGATATCTTTCTCCGGTATCGTAATTGATGGTAAGGATTTTAGCGTTAGGCGGTATTTGCGGTAAATGTTTGGCGATGGCTGCTAAAGAGGCTCCAGTAGAAACTCCGACAAAAAGGCCTTCTTTTTTAGCTGCCTTAAGCGCGTATTCATAAGCTTCTTCTTTGCCTACTGTAATTACTCCATCTAAAAGGGTAATATCCAGGATAGAAGGTACAAAGCCTGCTCCCAATCCCTGTAATGGATGTGGCGCGGGGCTTCCTCCGCTTAAAACAGGTGATAATTCCGGTTCTACTGCGAAAACTTTTACGTTTGGATATTTTTCTTTAACCACTTTTGCAATTCCAGTGATATGTCCTCCGGTTCCTACTCCGGTAATGATATAATCCAAGCCGTCCGGGAAGTCTTTTAGAATTTCCTGAGCGGTGGTTTCTACATGTACTTTTACATTAGCAGGATTGTCAAACTGTCTTGGAATCCATGAATTGGGGGTTTCTTCAGCCAGTTCATTGGCTTTTTCAATAGCACCTTTCATTCCTTTTTCTCTTGGAGTAAGCACGAATTCTGCCCCGTAAGCTTCCATGATTTTACGGCGTTCTATACTCATGCTTTCCGGCATGACAAGAATGAGTTTGTATCCTTTTACAGCAGCTACCAAAGCAAGACCTATTCCCGTATTTCCGCTTGTAGGTTCTATAATGACGCTGTCCTTATTTAATAATCCTTTGGCTTCTGCATCTTCAATCATTGCTAGTCCAATTCTGTCTTTAATGCTTCCGCCCGGATTGCTTTTTTCAAGTTTGATCCAGATTTCATGATCTGAACTGAAAAGTTTATTAATTTTCACGACGGGTGTATTTCCAATCGTTTCTAATGCATTCTGAAACTTCATATCTATCTATTTTTATTTTTTTAAATTACAAAGGTTAAAGATTCCGGTAAAGAACTATTATCCTTTATTTTTATTTCACTTTTATGGTAGACCAGAGAATTGGCGGGAACATCCTGTGTCACCCAGACATTTCCTCCTATGATACTTTCTCTGCCTATGGTGGTTTCGCCTCCCAGAATGGTAGCTCCCGAATAGATAATCACATCATCTTCAATATTGGGATGTCTTTTCTGATGGGCTTTTTCTTTGGAAACATTCAATGCTCCTAGGGTAACGCCCTGATAGATTTTGACATTGTTTCCGATAACCGTTGTTTCTCCGATCACGATTCCTGTTCCGTGATCGATGAAAAAAGACTTTCCAATGGTGGCTCCCGGATGTATATCAATTCCGGTTTTACTGTGGGCATATTCTGAAATAACCCGTGGTAAAATTTTCACTTCCTGAATCCAGAGCTGATGCGAAATACGGTAGACATACGTGGCAAAAAAGCCGGGATATGCCAGGTATACTTCTTCCAGAGAATCGGCGGCAGGATCAAATTCCAAAATAGATTTTGCATCCAGCACCAACTGATCATACAGTTCCGGCAAAACTTCATAAAACTTACCGACCTGTTTTTCAGTAAGGATTTTATCTCCTGTTACAATATTAATCAGATCATAAAGTGTTTTCTGAATGGCTTCAAAATTTTTTTTCAGCTGATCTTCAGTATTGTCACTCTGAGGAAGGAAAAGTGTTTCATACAAATCCTTTACCCATTTTTTTGTCTTTATTTTATCAAAGAATCCATGAATATTATTTTGTTTGGTCTGATGAATTCTTTGAATTAATTGATCGGAAATTGCCATTTTTTCTATTGAATTATACAGGCTGCTACCGTTGAATTGGACGTTTCATCCACCAAAATGGCAGAGCCTGTTGTTTTATTATTAGTAAAACTGTCATAGACCAAAGGCTGTGCCGTTCGGAGTGTAACTTTCACAATTTCATTCAGTTTAATTTCGCCATCGGCCTGTTCCCGGACAAGAGTATTGACATTGATCTTGTAATCTACCTCTTTTACAACTGCTTTTACAAGTTTGCTGTTCTGCTGCAAAAGGTATTTATTCCCCGGCTGCAGAGGTTTCTGATCCAGCCAGCATAAAAGAATTTCAAGGTCTTTTTCTATTGCGGGAACATGTTCTTCCGTAGTAAAAATATCTCCGCGGCTGACATCTACATCATGAGCGAGATGGATAACGGCAGGCTGACCTTCAAAAGCTTCTTCTTTTTCAATCCCATTGATCTCAATTTTGGTGATTTCAGTGGTCAGATCTGCGGGAAGAATATGAATTTTGTCTCCTTTTGTGAACTTTCCGCTTAAAATTTGTCCGGCATAGCCTCTGTAATCATGGAGTTCTTCAGTCTGAGGACGAATTACATACTGAACCTGGAAACGGCTTCCGTTATTTTTTTCTTCGTGCAGCTTTACTTCTTCAAGATATTCGAGAAGGGAATTTCCTTCGTACCAGTCTGTTCTGGAAGATTTTGAAACAATATTGTCTCCTTTCAATGCTGATATCGGGAAGTAGCTTACCTCATTTAATCCCAGATTTTCTGCAATTTTTGCATATTCTGATTTTATATTTTCAAAAACTTCTTCGGAATAATCTACCATATCCATTTTGTTGATGGCTACAGCTACTTTTTTCAGTTGTAATAAAGAGGCGATGATAGAGTGTCTTCTGGTCTGCTCAATCACACCTTTTCTTGCGTCAATCAGAATAACCATCAAATCAGAGTTGGATGCTCCGGTGATCATATTACGGGTATATTGCACGTGTCCTGGAGCATCTGCAATGATAAATTTTCTTTTTGCGGTTGAAAAATAGCGGTAAGCAACATCAATCGTAATTCCCTGTTCTCTTTCAGCACGAAGACCATCCGTTAAAAGGGCGAGGTCTACTCCGTCTTCATTTTTATTTTTGGAATGTTTTTCAAGGACTTCCAACTGGTCCTGCAAAATACTTTTGCTATCGTAAAGCAGTCTTCCGATAAGGGTACTTTTACCGTCATCTACGCTTCCTGCTGTTATAAATCTTAATATATCCATCCGATTGTAATTATAAATGATAAGTGATAAATTATGAATGATAATTGATAAAAATGCTTTGTGTAATCATTAATCAATTATCTTTTATCATTGATTAAAAATAGCCTCCTTTTTTTCGGTCTTCCATGGCGGCTTCTGTTACCCTGTCATCAATTCTGGTTTCCCCACGTTCTGAAATTCTGGTGGCTACAATTTCTTCGATAACAGCATCTATTGTTACAGCATTGGATTCTACAGCTGCAGTGCACGTCATATCTCCTACGGTACGGTAACGGATTTTCTTTGTGGTGATAATATCCTCTGGTTCTAGCACAACGTGGGAAGAATTGGCCAGCCACTGACCGTTAAAGTCGATCACTTCTCTTTCATGCGAAAAATAGATGGAAGGCAGTGCAATTTTTTCTCTTCGGATATAGTTCCAGATATCAAGCTCTGTCCAGTTGCTGATTGGGAAAACTCTTACATTTTCTCCTTTATGGATCTTTCCGTTGAAAATATTCCAAAGCTCAGGACGCTGAAGTTTAGGATCCCACTGTCCGAATTCATCACGAACGGAGAAGATTCTTTCTTTAGCTCTTGCCTTTTCCTCATCTCTTCTGGCGCCTCCTATACAGGCATCGAATTCAAATTCTTCAATCGTATCAAGAAGTGTATAGGTTTGCAGCCAGTTTCTGCTTGGGAATTTACCTTTAGCCTCAGTCAGTTTTTTACTTTTTATGGTGTCTTCCACTTTTCTGACTACCAGATCTACATCTAACTGTTTTACCAGCTGATCACGAAAATCCAGTACCTCCTGAAAGTTATGCCCGGTGTCTACATGAACAAATGTAAAAGGGATTTTCCCGTGGAAGAAAGCCTTTCTTGCCAGATGAGCCAGTACAATGCTGTCTTTTCCTCCGCTGAATAGTAAAGCAGGACGTTCAAACTGACCCGCAACTTCTCTTAATATATAAATAGATTCGGCTTCCAGCTGATCTAAATAGTTTAACTGATGTATTGACATTTTTTTCTTTTTTATTGATGAATATGCAGACCGCATTCTTTTTTGTTGGCATCTTCCCACCACCAGCGGCCGGCTCTGAAATCTTCCCCTTCTTTGATGGCTCTGGTACAGGGTTCACATCCTATGCTTACAAAACCCTTTTTATGGAGGTGATTGTAAGGTAAGTGATGATCTTTTACGTATGCTGTCACCTGTTCTGTGGTCCAGTGAAGAATGGGATGAAATTTTATGATCTTATTATCCGGATCCCATTCCAGCTGCGGCATGTTCTTTCGGTTGGGAGAATGTTCGGATCTCAAACCTGTAATCCATACTTTATAGCCTTCCAGTGCTTTTTTTAAAGGGTGAACCTTTCGGATAGTACAGCATGCTTTCCTCTTTTCTACAGATTGGTAGAACGAATCAGGGCCATTTTCTGTAACAAATTCTCTGAGCTCTTCCGTATCCGGATAATAGGCTTTGATGTTCTTTTTAAAGAAAGCCTTCGTAGATGTCCAGGTTTCATAGGTCTGCTCAAAGAGTCTTCCTGTATCCAAAGTGAAGATTTCAATATTTAAATCTTTTATCAGATGAGTGATGACCTGATCTTCATAACTGAAACTGGTTGAAAAGATCACTTTTCCCGGGAATCTTTCAGTCAGTATTTGCAGCCCATTAGTTTGAATAGAAGCTTCAGAAGCCTCTTTTACAAGATTTTCGAATTCATTTTTCAGACTGTTTTCCATTTTGAATTGAGATTTAAGTCTTGCAAATATATATAAAATTCTATAACTCCTATCAAAATAGTAGAATTTAAATGTAAAAAATTTTATTTTTCATTGATAAACTTTGTCAGAGTGGCTTCCATCATACTTTTTCTGGTTTTTTCACGAACGATGATTAATTCTTTTCTCAGATAGCAGATTGCTTCATCAACACAATCATCGCATGGTTCGTAAAAATTTAAAGATACACAAGGCGTAAGTGCAATGGGTCCGTCAAAAATACGGTAAATATCTGCTAATGAGACCTCATCTGGTGATTTTAAAAGATAATACCCTCCTATTTTACCCTGCTTGCTGTTGACAAGTTTGGCTCTTTTAAGTTCAAGAAGGATTTGTTCCAGAAATTTCTTGGGAATGTTCTCGTCCTGTGCAATAATGGAAGTTGGCAGAAAGCCCTGGTTATAATTCCTTGCTAATCTGACCATTGCTTTAAGCGCATATTTGCAACGTTTCGACATCATAATTTCTGCAAGTTATGATAAATTATTGTATAAATGAAATGTTTTTATAGCTGAAGAGTTTGTATTTTAACACAAAAGTCACAAAAGATTTTAAAACACTTAAATTGATTTTAAGTAACAGATAAATTGCTGAGAAGTTCACTAAAGCTTAAAAAAATCTTTGATTTTTTATTGCCTGAGATTATTTTAGTCTAAAAATATGCACAAGCATTTGTGTAAATCTGTGAAATCTGGGGGAAAAAAGTATTCAGTAAGTTCACTTTTTTTGCAATATAAAGTAAGCCAGTTCTCTGTCTTCTCGCGCAAGGTTTTCAATTCTGCCGAAACCGCTTTTCAGCAGTACTTTCTGAGATCCGACATTATCAAGATCGGTTACGGCAACGATATCTTTCTTATGATTTAATGAAGAGCAATAGTCAACAAGTGCTTTACATACTTCTGTCCCGAATCCTTTACCCCAGTAATTTTCGCCTAAGGTATATCCTATTTCTATCTGTTCTGGGTTGTCTAGAAAGATTCTTGCCAGGCACATTCCTACAAAATCCTGATTCTGAGCATTAAATATTCCCCATCTGCTGAATGAGCTTTCCTTGTAACTGCCCAATGCTTTGTCAAACATTTCTTTATACTCTTCAGGAGTTTTGTAAGGAAGATATCGGGTAACGTTTTCATTTTCAAAAAGAGTAGAGAATAAAGGAAATTCTTCAGATGTAAATTCACGGATGATAATCCTGTCGTTTTTATACTGCATTGAAATGTAATTACAGAATAAAAATACGTAAATAAATGAAGAATTGCTCATAAACAGGATAAAAAATTGGGCTTACAAATTAAGCCCAATCAACTGCATATGAATACTGAACTATTTTTTAATGAATTTCTGGGAAGATTTCCCTAAAGAAGTTTCAATATCAATTAAATAAGTTCCGCTCTGGCAGTTTTTAAGATCAACTTTATGGCCAGTAACCGGAGCATTAATCTTTCTTCCTGACAAATCATAAACAGTAACTGATTTAATTTCTCCTTTTGTTTTAATATTCAATACATCAGAAACCGGATTTGGATAGATAGATGTTTCTGAGTTTGTTGTATCAACGTCTGCAGTGGATAATAGTGTACAAGGTGTTGTAATACTGCCATATGGTTGTGTATTATATCTAAACTCAGTTACAGAATAACCGGAACCATTGGCCCCAACAATCAGTTTGAAATAGCCGTTAATATTGTAGCCTTCGAATTGGTTTCTAAAACCAACATAGGCTGTTTTACCAGACCAGGTAGTATATGTAGGAGTGTACACGTCAAGTTGTCCGGGAGTACCAATTGGGTAACCTATATTATTTGCATTAGTTATAGTGGTGCAGGCTGGAATTAAACTGATATTTCTTGTTCCTGTTTCACATACTAATCCTTTCCAATAAGTTTCCAATTTTAATTGATTTGCGCCATAGTACCAAGCGCCATATCCTGCATCATCACTAAGCTCCGGGTTAATGATAAAATATTTCCATGGAGCTCCGGAGTTGGTTGTTACGGTTGTTGCTATTGGGTTGGCATAGCTTTCCAGAGGAGTCCCTGTAACTATTTTATAAGGATCTTTATAAGAAAAAGTTAATGCTAAAGCTGTCGTTGACCCTAGTGAAGTTGTGCCTCCTGTTATAGCTGGATTCAGGAATGTAATTGATGAATTCAGGACCTGACTTTTGGGATGACTGGTTGCAGCACCATTTATGGTAAGTGTAGCAGTTGTTGGGCTTGTAACTACTATCGCTGCTGTTAGTCCTGCCGGTAATGAAGACGTGAAATGTGTTCCTGCTGTAAGAGTTGTTCCATTGGGTACGGCAAATGTTGCTGAATTTAGTGTAATTGTTGATGTAGGAGCAGAGGCTACTGTTCCATCTAATGACACCCTACCGCTATTGTCTAAGTTCTCTGTAAATGTACTGTTGCTAAGCGTTAGCCTAGGTGGCGTATTAGCAACTCCGGTTGCTGCTAAGTTGGCAGGCTTCCATAAATTTATTCTTGAAGGATGGTTTAATGCTGCCAGCATTCTGTTAACCTGTCCATTGGTAAACATTTTATAACAACCGGCAGAACCATTGTATCCCATATAGTTTTCAATATTTACTTTTTGGCCAAGACAATTGTTACCCGCTGTACATCCTAATCCTGAAGACATATTTTCTACAGGAGTGTCTGCAACTCCATCCCCATCATTACCTGGATTTGAAGTTGAACAAAGAACATTGAACGTGTGTTGAAGATTGAGCCAATGCCCAAATTCGTGAGTGAATGTATCAGAAAATTCGTTTGAAGCTACTGTTCCTGCAGCATTAAATATATAACGTCCATTATAAACAACTCTGGCTGTATTTACTGAAGTCATGTATGAATCCGGATACCAGGCAACTCCTGATTGATATAAATCCTTATTAGCATATAGGTCATTTTGGATATACACATTCATATACTTTGTATTATCCCAAGCATCGGTGCCAATTTCTGCATCATATCCGCCTCCATTGCCATATCCGCCTTTGAAAGGGTGAAATACTACTCCACTTGTTGCTTTTCCGGTTGGATCAATTTTAGCTAATCGAAATTCAATGCTTAAAGCTCCTCTGATAGATTGGAAGTCAGGATCTACAGTGTTTGAATCAGTGTTAATTCCATTGAAATTTAAGTTGATTTGTTCCAGTAAGTCAACTACTTTTTTGTAATTTACTTTTACATTACTTTGAGATTCTCCATACACATGAAAAACCACAGGGATGATGTAGGTTGGATTGCTGATCCTATTATTCAATGAATTTTTGTTTGATCCCATTTTTTTTATGAAATCTTGAGTGTATTTTTCAAATTTTTCATATTCAGCCTTAGATTCAGGATGCAGTTCAAAATGTTTTTTCATCATTTCATCTGCTTTACACTCATGAGGTCTGTTTTCTTGAGCAAAACCTATTATTGGAAATAGGGACATAATTAATAATGATTTAAATTTCATGGTTTTTTGGATTTGTGTGTTAATAAATTATTTGAATAATCAAATTGTTTTGGACTTAAAAATGTTTTGATTGTCTCTATATAGTCTTAGTTTTTAAAAGTTATATCATTAATAAGATGTTTTGTAAGAAATATTTCTAATTTTTTAGTGCTTTCAGATACAGCTTTGGAATTTGTTTGGGATGGCTCCAATGGTTCTGATTTTTTGCTTTCACAGGGATAGCAAAATAAGAACCCGATAAAAAATGCAATCTTCATAATAGGATGCATTGTAAGAGTTAGTGTTTTCATAAATAATAATTTTGTGTGTTATGTGATGTTTTTTAACTAAATCTTTCAGGGTTGAATATCTTTATCTCAACCGTTGGCTTTTGGTCATTGGCAAGCTCTGAAACTGTTTTCCCGAAAATAGGCCCGAGACTTAACCCCATCATTCCACCGCCTCCCGCAATAATCAGATTGTTCAATTTGGAAGATTGTCCTAAGTAAGGAAGTCCGTCCGGGGCACAGGGTCTGTATCCAAACCAGATTTCAGATTCTTTGGGTATTTTAACCTGGAAATCCGGCAAATAGCCAGGAATAGACCTAACGATTCCTTCTACTCTTCTCATATTAATTTTATCCTGGTGTGAAGCCAGTTCCATAGTTCCGCCAAAGCGGATCTGCCCGTTCATAGGGGTAACTGCAACCCTCGCTTCAAGTAATAAGGCAGCATGTTCCAAGGTATTGAGTGGGTTTTCTGGCTTGTGCATGAATGAATATCCTTTCCCAGGCATTAATTGAATTTTAATACCTGCTTTTTGAGCAAGTTCAGGTAAGAATGAACCTCCCGTCATGATAAACCTGTCTGCGGTAAACTGCTTATCATTGGCAATAACAGCCTTAATATGGTTTCCGAAAGTTTCAAAACCTGTTACTTTGTGATGGGGATGAAAAATTACCCCATTATTTTTAAGATAAGAGATCATTTGTTTCATCAGTTTCATGGGATTCATATGCCCGTCACATCTATAATTGACTCCTCCGATAACATCCAATTGGGTATTGGGTTCTAGCTTCTGAATTCCCTTTTTATCCAGAATATCAACGGGTAATCCCATCTTAATTGCTTTGTGGGCTAGTTCTATCTCTTCCTGTGCAACTTTCTCTGTTTTATAAAGCATCAAAATGCCATTCTGATGAAGTTCAAAATCAAATTCATCTTTTTGTGCAATCTCATTATAAAGTCTGCTGCTTGCCAGGTTAAGATCCCTGATGGCAGCCGCAGAATGATCAACATGTTTCTGGTTGGAATGTTTCAGAAACTTCAATCCCCAGGATATCAGGTTGGCATTGAGTGAGGGCTTTACATAAAACGGACTTTTACTATCAAACATCCATCGTATTCCCTGTGCAACAACTCCCGGAGCTGCCAATGGTGTAAAATGGCTGGGTACAATCATTCCTGCATTGCCATAAGAACAGTTGTCAGTAAGGTCATTCTGTTCCAGAATCTCCACCTGCCAGCCTTTTTGTAAAAGATAATAAGCTGAACTTAATCCTGCTATTCCTGCACCGATAATAAGTGCTTTTCCTTTATTTTGTGTCATATATTTATTTACATAACCTGAAATCCCTGCCAATAAGGATCTTCATCATCAATGATAATATGATTGTACCCCGTAATTCTTGCCCAGCCTTCTACTGACGGAACAATCGCTGCTCTTCCATCAATAGTTGTGGCTTCTTCAATTCTCCCGATAAACTGAGAACCGATATAGCTTTCATGAATAAATTCTTCCCCTTCCTTCAGTTTTCCCTTAGCATACCACTGAGCCATTCTTGCAGATGTTCCGGTACCACATGGTGAACGGTCTAAGGCATTTTCGCCTACCAACACCGCATTTCTTCCGCTGGCTTTAGGATCAGTAGGTTTACCCGTCCACTGAATATGACTTAATCCGGTAATATGTTCTATTTCAGGATGGATGAACTGATATTTTTCATTGAGTAATTTCCTGATAAGTTTTCCATAATGGATGAGCTGGCTGGCTGTAAAATCAGAAATATCTCTGAAGTTTTCCTGAGGATCTATAATAGCATAGAAGTTCCCGCCATAAGCCACATCGGCTCTTATAATTCCAAGATCCGGACATTCAACTTCAAGGTTTTCAGCATATAGGAAAGATTTTACATTGGTCAGTTTTACAGACTTAACTTTTTTCCCTTCCTGTACATAATCTATGAGGATAAGCCCTGCAGGCGTTTCCAGTCGTAATTTTCCAGGAATTTTGGGAACAACAAGACCTTCTTCAATGGCAATGGTAACCGTTCCGATGGTTCCGTGTCCACACATGGGAAGACATCCGCTGGTTTCAATATATAAAACCCCGATATCGTTATTTTCATCTACAGGAGGATACAGAATACTTCCGCTCATCATGTCATGACCGCGGGGTTCAAACATTAATCCTTTTCTAATCCAGTCGTATTCTTGCATGAAATGCAGCCTGCGTTCCATCATGGAATTCCCTTTTAAAATGGGTGCTCCTCCCGCAATAAGACGTACAGGACATCCACAGGTGTGTGAATCTATACAAAAAAATGTTCTGTTCATGTGGTCTGTATATTTAATGATTCTGAATTCATTACTCCATCCACCATTCTGCTGATTTGTAATGGGTTGCTGTTTTTTAATTCTTCGGGTAGAAATTCATCCGGCCAGTTCTGGAAAGAAATTGGACGAACAAAGCGTTTGACGGCATCCGGTCCTACGGAGGTAAAACGGGAATCGGTAGTAGAAGGAAACGGTCCTCCATGCTGCATGCCATACACAACCTCTACTCCTGTAGGCATTCCGTTGAATAATAATCTTCCGCACTTATCTTTAAGAAGATTGATCAGTTTACTATTCTCACGCACGTCTTCATTGGTAGCCGCAATAGTAATCGTTAATTGTCCTTTTAACTGTTGAGCAATTTTCCTAAGCTCTTCGTCAGTTTCACATGCTACAACAATACCAAACGGGCCAAAGACTTCTTCACTTAATACCGGATTATTCATGAAATTACTGGCACTGGTTGTTATCACTGAAGCATTTCCATATGAGCCTTCTGTTTCAGTATGTGCTGATGCAATCAATTCAACATTGGGTTGTGCTATCGCTGTATTTTTATTTTTCTCGAAGCTTTCAAATATACCTTTATGAAGCATATGGGCAGGAGCAACATTTTGAATTTCCACTTTTAAAGTACTGATAAAACGGTCAAGTGGCTTCCCTTTCAATGCAATAAACACTCCCGGATTGGTACAAAATTGCCCTACTCCCAGCGTTAAAGAAGCAATATATTCCTTCGCTAATACTTCTGCTTTGGTTTCAAGCAAGTATTGCAGGGCAAATACAGGATTAATACTTCCCATTTCTGCAAATACCGGAATAGGATTGTCACGGCGGTTGGCAATATCAAACAAAGCTTTTCCACCATTAAAAGAGCCGGTAAATGCAACAGCCTGGATGTCCGGATGCTGGGTCAGATAAGCGCCAATCTCGTAAGATTTCCCTGTAATATGGCTAAAAATTCCTTCTGGCCATCCGAAAGCTTTAACGGTTGCAGTTATAACATCAGCCATTATCTGTGAAGTCTGTGGATGTGCCGGATGTGCTTTTATAATGACAGGACAGCCTGCTCCAATTGCACTCGCAGTATCACCACCCGCTGTAGAAAATGCAAAAGGAAAATTACTGGCTCCGAAAACGACTACAGGTCCAATGCCTACATTGTATTTCCGGAGATCTCCTTTTTGCTTTTCAGGCTGAGAAAGATCAATTCTGGCTTCTGTATAGATTCCGGCAGATACTGCTTTTGCATAGCTTCTCCATTGTCCCGCAGTTCTGGCCTTTTCACCGGTAAGTCTGGCTAATGGTAATGACGTTTCGGAATGAGCGGCTGTTAAAAGCTCATCCCCCAAAGCTTCAATCTGATCCGCAACAGCATTCATAAATTCAGCCCTTTCATTGATGGTGGTATTCTTCAGGAACTGAAAGGCTTCAACAGCCAATTGAATTCTTCTGTCAATATTTTGTGTTGATGCTTCTTCAATCATAATTGTTTTTCCGGAGTTAATAGTAACGGACGTTTAGCTATACCTTCTTCAATAATTTTTTGAATCTTTTCTGCTTCTTTTCCATGAAGTTCAAGACGTGGCGCTCTCACATAAGGACTGCTTATTCCTTCTGCTGTTGCTGCCAGCTTAATATACTGGATTAGTTTAGGGTGAATGTCAAGTTCCAGCAACGGCATAAACCATCTGTAGATGGCTACAGCTTTGTCATATTCGCCTGTTTTAACATAGTTGTACATGGCCATAGTTTCGTTAGGAAAAGCATCTACAAGACCTGCCACAAGACCGTCTGCTCCAAGCATCAGGGTTTCCAGACAAATCGTATCTACCCCTCCTAGAATTTTGATTCTTTTTCCAAAGCGGTTAATCATTCTGGTTACATTCGCCAGATCTCTTGTCGATTCTTTAACGGCCTGAATGGTTGGATATTCAATAAGTTCCTCAAACATTTCAAGGGTAACATATATTCCATAATCTACGGGATTGTTATAGATAAGAATAGGAAGATCTGTAGCAGAAGCAACTGCTTTGAAATATTCAACAACTTCATGGCTGTCTGCTTTATAGCGCATCGGAGGAAGAAGCATCAGTCCGTCTGCTCCAAATTCTTTGGCTTTCTGAGCAAAGTTAACTGCATTTTTGGTTGTATTTTCAGAAAGGTTAAGAATGACAGGAATTCTACCTTGTGTTATCTTTTTCGCATATTTCAGCAGTTCAAATTTTTCTTCCGTTTCCAAAGCGCTGGCTTCTCCCAATGTTCCAGCGAGGATAATTCCGTGAACGCCAGCTTTAATCTGTGCTTCCGTATTGATGGCAAACATTTCAAAGTCTATCTCACCTTCTTTTGTAAAAGGCGTTAATACAGCGGGATAAATACCTTCCCAGTTTAGTTTTGTACTCATATCAAATAATATTTATCCAAAACTAGCAGAATTTCAAAACGGTAAATGTTAATATTTTAATATGTTCTAACCGTATTTTAACATGCCGCTTTTTATTGCTCTATTGTAGCCTCTTTATAATGCTTCAGGTATTCTTTAGGCGAATATTTCATAATGGACTTGAAAACCCTGTTAAAATTGGTAAGGCTATTGAATCCACTATTGAAAGCAACAGAAGAAATGCTGTACATGCTGCTGGCTGTCAGAAGTTTGCAGGCTCTTTGTACACGAAGCTCATTGAGATATTCAATATAAGTAATGCGGGTACGTTTTTTAAAAGAGCGGCAAAAAGCCTGAGGAGTCATACAGGCTTCTTTCGCAATAAGGTCGAGGGTAAGTTTATTCTGCGCAAAATTTTTCTTAATAAAATTCTGGGCATCTATAATTCTTTGGTCTGTATCGGAAATATGATTAGACAGATTCTTTTCTGAAGATAACGGAATATGCAAATGTCTGTTTTGCATAAGATGATTTAGAATTCTGATAAAATCTATGATCTGATCTACTCCTTTAGTCTTTTGTAATGCAGCAATATTTTCTCCAATGCTTTTTGTGAGTTTGGAAGCCACCTGGAAACCTGTTTCTGAATGACTGATGAAGTTTTTAAGTTCCTCAAATTCCGGTAAGACGAAAAAGGCTGAAATCTTCTTATGAGGATCAAAGAAAATAGAGATGGAATGAACCTTCTGCTTTTCATCTTTTTCAAAATTACCCCTGAAAACATGGGATTGATTGGCGCCCAGATAGAAAATGTCACCTGCTTCAAAATTAAAAAGATTCTGCTCTATAGCCAATGTTCCATGCCCTTTAAGAATCCACATGATCTGTGTTTCTGTATGACGATGGAAATAAGGATAGAAATTAGGCATAATATCTTCCTGGATGCGGATACTTTTGTTAGTATCGGCAGGAACAGAAAACTGGAGACTCTTCATAATATCAATACTTTATGGGAACACTCTACTCGTTAGGTTAAAATATTGCTGAAGTTAAACAAAATATGAACATTGAATATCATATTAAAATCCAAATTTTACAGAATCTTAATTTTTAATGAATAAAGAGTTATAAATAGTACAAAATCGTAACTTTAAATTTTTAAAATAAAAAGTATTCATAATATATGTTTTCAGCACAAACTTACCAAGACAGACGGGAAATATTAAAGAAAAGTGTATCTAACGGAATCTTACTATTTCTGGGAAATATTGAAAATCCTGTGAACTTTGAACATAATCCTTATTATTTTCGTCAGGACAGTACCTATTTATACTATTTCGGAATCCAGGAACCTCGTATCGCAGCCATTATCGATATTGATGAAAATAAGACCATCGTTTTCGGAGATGAACTGAGTATTGATGACATCGTGTGGATGGGCAGACAGGAAACACTGAAAGAGAAAAGTTTGAAATCCGGTGTACAGGAAACACAGCCATATGCAGAACTTGCCCGATATATAGTAAAAGCACAGACTTCCGGCAGAAAAGTTCATTACCTTCCTCCTTATCAGTCTTCCAATAAAATTTTACTGGGAGATCTTCTTGGGATTAAAATAGGAGAATTACAACCTTCTGTAGAAATGATCAGGGCAATTGTAAAACAGCGTTCCATTAAAGAACCTCAGGAAATTGTACAGATAGAAGAGGCCGTAAATGTATCCAATGAAATGCATTTGCTGGCAATGCGCCTCACTCAACCCGGGATGAAAGAATATGAAATTGCCAATGCCATCCAATACCTTGCTGCTAATAAAGAATGTCAGATGTCTTATCCTCCTATTGTGACGATCAACGGAGGTATTCTGCATAATCATTATCGTCTTAATACAATGAAAGATGGGGATCTTTTCCTGAATGATTCCGGAGCAGAAACAGCAATGGGATATGCAGGTGATCTTACCAGAACATTTCCTGTAGGCAAAACTTTTACAACGAAGCAAAAAGATATGTACGAAGTGGTTCTGAATGCTTTTAATCAATCTCAGAATCTTTTGAAACCGGGAGTACGATTTAAAGATATTCATCTGAAAGCAGCACAGCATCTGGTAGAAGGTCTTATTGATCTTGGACTGATGAAAGGAAATCCTGAAGATGCTGTAAAAAACCATGCTCATACGCTGTTCTTTCAGTGCGGACTGGGTCATATGATGGGTCTTGATGTGCATGATATGGAAGACCTCGGAGAACAATATATTGGCTATACCGAGGAAGAGCCAAAAGATACCAAAACATTCGGATTGAAATCTTTACGTTTAGGGAAAGCTTTGGAATCCGGTTTTGTAGTTACGGTTGAACCTGGTATCTATATGATTCCGGAGCTGATTGACATCTGGCAGGCTGAAAACAGGAATGCAGACTTTATTAATTATGATAAAGTAAATGAATACAGGAATTTCGGAGGAATCCGTGTGGAAGATGATTTCCTGATTACATATGACAATTACAGACTTTTGGGCAACGGATTAATTAAATCGGTTGAAGATATTGAAAATTACAGAGCTGAGCATTTAGCTTAATTCAAATACTATTTATGAAGAACATAAAAAAACTGACAGCTATTGCATTGTATTTCCTGTGCTTGTCACCATTCGCGGCACAGAAGACACAATGGACTCCAGATGGCAACGCTTATTATTCATTTACTAAAAAAGGGGTGGAAATTGTTGATCTATTGCATCCCGGAAAAGATCAGACGCTTTTAAACAGTAGTGAACTGATTCCTGCCGGAAGTTCTGAAGCCTTACAGGTACAGAGTTTTCAGGTATCTCCTGATGATAAAAGTTTATTGCTTTTTGCCAATACAAAGAAAGTATGGAGAGATAATACCCGTGGAGATTACTGGATTTTCGACAAAAATACCAAAAAGCTTACCCAGTTGGGAAAAGGATTACCTGCTTCCTCACTGATGTTTGCAAAATATTCTCCGGATGGAAAAAAAGTTGCTTATGTATCTAAGCATAATATTTATGTGGAAGATCTTGCCAGCAATCAGCAGACTAAGATCACTACAGATGGTACAGACGGAATGATCAATGGAACTTTTGACTGGGTATATGAAGAGGAATTCGGAACTCAGGATGGTTTCAGATGGTCGCCGGACGGCAGTAAAATTGCTTACTGGAAGCTGGATGCACGCGGTACGAAAAACTTCCTGATGATCAATAATACAGACAGTCTATATTCTTTTACCGTTCCGGTAGAATATCCAAAGGTGGGAGAAAATCCTTCCGGATGCAGTATCTGGTTTTATGATCTTGCTTCCCAATCTTCAAAGAAAGCCGATATTGCAGGGGATGAAAAGCAAAACTATATTCCAAGAATGGAATGGGTGCTGGATTCTAAATCCATTATTCTGCAGCAACTGAACAGAAAGCAGAATCAAAGTAAAATTATCGTAGCAGATGCCAATTCCGGAAGCAGTAAGGTCATTCACACAGAAACCGATGCGGCATGGATTGATATAAAAACCCGATGGAATGACAACGATCCAAAAGGCTGGGACTGGATTGATAATGGTAAAGAATTTTTATGGCTTTCTGAGAAGGACGGATGGAGACATATTTATAAAATAGATATGAACGGTAAAGAGACATTAATCACAAAAGATGCTTACGATGTAATTAAGCCAGAATTCTTTGATGTTAAAAACAACCAGATTTACTTTTTAGCTTCCCCGAATAATGCCACTCAGAAATACCTGTACAAAGTAAGTATGAAAGGAGGAAAAGCCCAAAAAGTAACCCCTGAATCCTATACAGGCTCTAATACTTATACGATATCACCCAATGGAAAAATTGCCATGTTTACCAATAACAGTATCGATGCATTTTCCGCAGATGCAGTGATATCACTTCCGGAACATAAAGAATTGGTTGCTGCCAAGAGGTCTGCAAAAGCAGATCCGGCAAAATCTAAAGCTGAATTTTTCCAGGTGACTACAGAGGATGGAGTTACCTTAGACGGATGGGTAGTAAAACCTAAAAATTTTGATCCAAATAAAAAATACCCAATCGTTTTCTATGTATATGGGGAGCCTGCTCTGCAAACAGTAACAGATGATTTTTATACCGGCTGGAATTGGTTATATACCGGAAATATGGCTGAAGACGGTTATTTATATGTTTCTCTTGAAAATCGGGGAACACCTTCTCCGAGAGGACGTGAGTGGAGAAAATCTGTCTATCGTAAAATAGGTCAGATGAATATCCGTGATCAGGCGATGGGAGCAAAAGCTTTATTTGCAAAATGGCCTTATATTGACACTTCAAGAGTTGCCGTATGGGGCTGGAGCGGTGGAGGTTCTTCTACCCTCAACCTTTTAGGGCAGTATCCTGATATTTACCAGACAGGAATTGCTATTGCACCCGTTGCCAATCAGCTATTCTATGATAATATTTATCAGGAACGTTATATGGGGCTTCCACAGGAAAACAGAGAAGACTTTGTCAATGGTTCTCCACTGGCTTATGCTAAAAATTTAAAAGGAAACCTTTTACTGGTTCATGGAACAGGTGATGACAATGTACATTATCAAAATACGGAAGTTTACATCAATGAACTGGTAAAATACAACAAACAATTTCAGCTGATGTCTTATCCTAACCGTAGCCACGCTATTAATGAAGGTGAAGGAACATCACTGCATCTGGCAACAATGTTTACAAAATACCTGAAAGAACACTGCCCTCCGGGAGCAAAATAAAAATATACAAAAACCTGCATTATTGCAGGTTTTTGTATTTAAAGAGTATTTGTTATTAAACCTGGTATTGTAAACTACGATTTAGTAATGATAATATAGTAACTTGTGTCACCACCGGTTGGTATATTGAGAAGACACTCATTGTGGGTTAACTGATTGGGTTCTCCGCTTACATATTGAAAGAAAAGTGCTACTTTTTGATTAGGTACTGTTGTTTGTAATGTATGCGTTAAGATCTGAGCATTTGAAAATGCATAAGATACATTTACTGTATTTCCAAAATTATCCCTGTTGGCGTTAATAATTCCTCTTGAAACAGTATTGGAAGTATAAATACTGCCGGATGCTGTGGCAAAAACGGTATTTATATTCATCTGTCCGGAAAAACTATAATTTTGAGTGTTATTATATCTGTTGCAACGAATTGATCCCCAGGCTTCAAAAGTATATACGCCAGGCTCAGGAATTACAATGTATCTGACATTACTTACCGACTGTCCATTCACTGTTGCTGAAGTATCTGTACCAAAAGTAAATCCTGCGCTATTCCCTTTTAGTCCGGCATCATTAATAATGGGAATATTGATATACTGATTGGGGTCATATAGCGAAAATCCGCCTGTGTTGTTAGTAGGCGAATACGTGGCAGGATAGTTGGAACGTTGCTGATAATACAAATATTTAACAGTGACTGGCATAATTACATTATTTCCAGAGGCATCCACTCCTAATTTATTGAAGGGAGGAGTATAAGCCGGTGATAAAAGCTTAGGTAAATTTTCATGCCTGATATTAAGTATTGCTGCAGAGTTTACATGTAATAAGGCTGTGGGCATGGAAGTTCCTATATTAATTCCCACATTTCCTGTATTGATTACTTTCATAAGTTCTGAAGCAGAAGAATTATTAATTTCCAAGGCTTTCGTTGCATTGGTATTGCTTTTAGAAACAACATCAAGAGTGGCAGTCGGCGTAGCTGTATTGAATCCTACATTGCTGCTTTGAGCAAATAAAAAGAAGGAAACAAATGTAAAGGGTATCAAGAATATTTTGTTCATTACCATTTTATTTGCAGTTATAACTTAGAAATAATCAATGTTGCTTTTTTTTCCAAACCAGCAGCACCTGAAAGAGAACATGCATTTGTGTTGAACTGATCTCCTGTTCCCCAGTTAGTAAATAGTGCAAGTTTCTGATTGGCTGTTGTAGTTGCTATAATAGAAAACATACTATTTTGTGAGGGATAATCATATTGCCCAGGACTGCTTAAATTACCAGTACTGTCACGTAGAGGAAATATATTGTTGCGTATACTGGTCTGTTCTTTATAAGTAGTATTTCCTGCAGATGCCAGATAAATACTGCTGACTACACCTATAAAATTGTTTCCATTATTACTGCCGGATATAGCACCAGTACAATTAATAGAATACTTTAAATTTAGTTTATATACGCCAGGATCAGGAATGGTAATGTAAATTACATTGGTTGCCGGATTACTTCCTCCGTAGATTCTGTTAAGCGTTGCAGATGTATCAGTGCCCAATGTTACATTTAGTGAATTACTGTCAATACCGGTTGTCTGGAAAGGCAAACTGTAGAAAATATTATTATTGTAAAGAGAAAATGCTGAAGTAGTCTGGGTGTTGTCGATCGTAATGTATGAATAAAGCACAGCTGGTACATAGGTACCTACATATCCATTGGCATCTACTGCAATAGGTGTTACACCGGATGCTAATTGGGGAAGATTTTCGTAACGGACACTTCCTTTGGTATGTAGCTTCGCAGTAGGGATAGGTGCGTTTATTCCCACATTCCCATTATCAAGAACTGTCATCATCTCCGTTCCTGTGGAATTGTTTATTTCTAATGCTTTTGTAGTATTGGTATTGCCTTTTGAGACGATATCCAGTGATGCAGATGGTGATGGCTGATTAATGCCCACCTGGGAATGGCTTAATGCAAAAGTAAGCACAAAAGCCTGTAATAATATTTTTTTCATCGTGTGTTATTTGCTCACAAATCTGCATCAAAAATCAAAACATATCAAATAAATAAATGCAACATAAATACATCACGCATACATCACAAATTTTGTATTTTAATGTAAGTATTTTGTTTTCAGATGTTTAATTGTTTTTTTTACTGCCTCAAAATAATTTTTTTTATTTAATAACTGTTTTCTTTTAATATAAAAAATATCCTGAAGAATAATTTTAACCTTCTTTTTACCACGGTTCAGAAAAATAAAATCACGTTCAGCAACTTAGGCCACCGGAATATGGAGATCAAGAAACATTAAATCTACATGATAAATACTTAAAAGACTGCTGGCATATACTGTATCTCCACATTTTCCTACGAGATTCAGTTCCTGATCTCTGGAGATAAAGCTTTCCAGTATTACAGCGGCAATAGGTTCATCTTCAATGGGTGTTTTGTTCCATATTTTTAAAGAGCAAATACCTGATATTTATGAATTTTATTCATTTCTCTTTAATAAATTAAAACTTACTAAAAGTAAAGATAAACAATACATATGATGAATGAATTTCTTTTAGATTAAAAGATAAGTTACAATAATAGAATCTATAGAATAATTCAACAGTTTCAAAAGAAGGTTTTTTGTGATATATTTCATAAATTTACGCTGCTTTATCAATCTGATGATAGTGTAAAATATTTCCAAGGTGAAAATTCACAACAAAAAAAAGTACCTTAGCTTCCTTAAATTTAAAAGAGATTTCCAGAAATACGGACTGGAAAAAGCGCGCAGTTATGAGCTTATCCTGCATTGGCTGAACAACAGGCTCAGCAGAAATCAGTTTCTTGTTCTTTCCGGAATTCTGGTAGGCTGTACAGCTGGTCTGGCAGGTGTTATTCTGAAAACGCTGGTACACAATATTCATTATTTCATTACCAATAAAGTTCATTTTGAATATCAGATATTATTTTATATTGTTTTTCCATTTTTGGGAATTGTTCTTACTACGATGATCGTTCTGACACTATTTAAAGGTCAGGATCGTAAAGGTATCGGAGCTATTTTATACGAAATTGCACAGAATTCAAGTATTGTGGCATCTGTTAAAATGTATTCTCAGGTGATACAAAGTGCGGTTACCGTTGGATTGGGAGGCTCTGCCGGATTAGAAAGTCCTATTGCTGTTACCGGAGCTGCTATTGGTTCCAATTATGCACAAACCTATAGACTTAGCTACAAAGAACGTACTTTGTTGCTGGCTGCTGGTGCTACTGCAGGGATTGCATCTGCTTTCAATGCTCCTATTGCCGGGATTATGTTTGCCTTTGAAATCCTTTTAACAGGCGTGGTCTTCACGGATTTTATTCCTTTGGTTGTTGCTGCAGTCTGTGGAAGTCTTTTGTCGAGGATTTTGCTTCAGGAAGACGTGCTTTTCAGGTTTTATACCAGAGATCCGTTTAACTATAAAAATGTTCCGTATTATCTTATTTTAGGAATTGTTACAGGGTTGTATGCCCGTTATTTTGTCATTATTTCTCAAAAAGTGGAGCATTTTATAAAAGGGCTTCAGCTTTCGAGACTTCGTAAAGCGATGTTTGGGGGAGCTGTGCTTTCTTTGCTATGTGTTCTTTTTCCTCCTTTATTCGGGGAAGGTTATGAGACTGTAAAGGCCTTTACCAACGGAAACACCTACTCTATTATTGAAAACAGTTTTTTCAGATATTTTGAGATCGGAGACTGGACGATTATCATTTTTCTGGTTCTGGTATTACTTTTAAAAGCATTTGCTACTTCATTTACCATATTCAGCGGCGGAAACGGAGGTAATTTTGCCCCTTCTCTTTTTGCTGGTGGAACTTTGGGGTATCTGTTTGCATTGGTTTGCCAGCATATTGGTTTTACAGATGTTCCGGTGACCAATCTTGTTTTGGTAGGAATGGCCGGAGCCATGAGCGGTGTTTTATATGCTCCTCTTACCGCAATATTTTTGATTGCTGAATCAAGTTTCGGATATGACCTGTTTATCCCGCTGATGATTGCTTCCATCATATCTTATCTGATTGCCAAATGGTTCTCCCCGATTTCACCGGAATTAAAATCCTTAGCGGATGAAGGAAAGATTTTCACGAATAAACATGATAAAAACCTTCTTTTCGCACTAAGAACGGAAGATTTTATAGATAAATATTCCCAGACCATTAATGAAAATGCCTCTGTTAGTCAACTTTTTGAAATGGTAAAGAACGGTAATAAAAATATTTTCGCTGTGGTGGATGAAAACAGAAAACTGAGAGGAGTCCTTACGTTAGATGATATAAGACCTTATCTTTTTAACAAAGAAATGGAAACATCCCAGACGGTAGCTCAGATGATGAAAGCTCCGCCAGCAATTCTTCACAGAGAAAATAAACCGTTGGATATCCTTCAGACTTTTGATGATACAGGTGTATGGAATCTGCCCGTTGTGAATAACAATAATGATTTTATTGGTTTTATCTCAAAATCTTCAATATTAATGAGCTACAGACAGCTTCTGAAAGAATATTCTGATTAATATTAGAAGCAAAAATGACAACCGTAAACCTGAATTCCCATCCTCTGGAGGGGTGTCAAAAATTCTTTGAATTTTTGACGGGGTGGTTAGCATCGTCAAACGATAAAAATCCGTTCAGCAATGAACGGATTTAATTTTAATCTATAATAAAGTTGAAAAAATTAGCTGCTTGCGTTATTCAGCAAAGCCAAATCTTCCTGATCAAGAGCAAGTTTCGGAGCATTGAACACGGTCTCCAGCTGAGATGCACTGGTAGTACTTACAATTGGAGCAGTGATCAATGGATTGGATAGCAGCCATGCCAGAGAAACCGTTCCCTGAGTGGTATTATGTTTTGCACTTACCTGATCCAGAGCTTTTAAAACTTCAAGTCCCTTAGGATTTAAATATTTTCTTACTCCCTCACCTCTTGCACTTTTTGCCAGATCTGCTTCATCACGGTATTTACCTGTTAAGAAACCTGCTGCCAGAGACCAATAAGGAAATACACTCAAATCAAACTGCTCTGCCAGAGGGGCATAGTTTTGCTCAAAACCTTCTCTTTCCATTAAGTTGTAATGGGGCTGTAAAGCAACATATTTAGGAAGATTATTCTTTTCAGCAGCTTCAAATGATGCTTTCAAACGTTCCGGTGATAAGTTGGAAGCTGCAATATAACGTACTTTTCCTGCCTTAATAATCTCATCATAAGCAGACAGGGTTTCTTCTACCGGAGTGGTATTGTCATCAAAGTGCGTATAATAAAGATCAATATGATCCGTCTGAAGTCTTTGCAGCGATTCATCTACAGATTGTAAAATATGTTTTTTGCTGATATCATAGCCATGTTCTTTCGTCTCCGAACCTACTTTGGTGGCCAAAACGATGTCATTACGGTTTGCTCTGCTTTTCATCCATTTTCCGATGATCTCTTCAGACTGTCCGCCCTTTCCATTCACCCACCATGAATACGTATCTGCAGTATCTATAAAGTTGAATCCGGCTTCAGTAAAGCGGTCCAGTATATCAAAAGACTGTTTCTCGTCCAGTGTCCATCCAAAAACATTTCCTCCGAAATTGATTGGCGCAACCGACAAATCGGTGTTTTTGATTTTTCTTTTTTCCATAAAAATAATTTTACTAAGTGATCCGTAAGGTACGGAATATTAAACCTTGAAAATATTCAAAATAGCCATTCTCTCTATAGCTATTATAAATGAAAATGCTGATTTTTCCTGGTTTTTTTTGGTTATTAAGAGTTTGTTGGAAATTGCAAAGACGCAAATAAATTAAACGCTAACTGCTTTAAGATGCAAAGGTTTTATCTCCGATAAAATTGAATACTGTTTATTTTATGTCTATTGCAAAAAGTCTTTGATTTTCTTGCGCCTTAAAGTAAACATTTTTTGCACCATTGCATTTCTCAAAGAAAAAATACATATATTATTAACTTTAAAAAATAAAAACAGCCATTTGAAAGCTGTTTTTATTATCTATCAATTAAAAAATACGGTTATTTTTCAACCTGAGGAATCTCAATAGCGTTAAGCTGAAGTTTATATTCCTGCAACTGAAGATGGATGGTTGATAAACCGTTGCTAAAGAATGATGATGCTTTAAAAAGTTCATGATAATACTCTATCCCTTCAAGAACATTTTTTTTGAAAGCATTCCATTTTTTTGTCTGCGAATGGGTAATCTGTACAGTGGATTCGGTAATTTCCTTTCTCAGATAATCCACATACATTTTCAGTTCATTAATGAACATATTCGGACGCTGGCTGTCGGGAAGAATATTGGTATTTCCGTAGATATGTTTTACCATTTCCGAAAGAGAAACTTCTTTATCAAAAAAGGCAATATTCGGTCCCGGACATATGACAACGCCCTGTTTTTCACCTTTAATTTCGAGGTTCTGCTCCATATATGCGGCGTTTACAAGTCCCACACACAGGCAGGCTTTATTAGTAATTTCCGATTTCTTTTTATTAAATTCCTTTTCTGTAAGGGTTTCCTTATTGTCGTACAGTTCCTTGAGTTTGATATCCTGGTACTTTCTGGAAGCGGTACAGGTTCCTTCCGGAGAAAATTCTTTGCTTAATGCCAGAAGTTTTTTGGGACATGAACTTCCATATTTCCCTTTTGCTTCTTTTTCAAACTTTAATCGTTCATTGGATGTTCCTTTTACCGTATTGAAAGGCACTCCTAATGGCGAAATATTGCTCAGATAAAAATCCTGTTCTTTTGATTGTAAAAGTAAATTTCGGGTTTCTGTATCTACCGATGTTGCTTCGGGCACCAGCAAAAACGGTGAACCCCATCCTACGCTGTCTACATGATAATTCGCCAATAAAAACTCGTGTTCTTCGGCAGTTCCTACTCCACCCTGAACCGTAATTTTCATTTCTAATGGCTCAGAAACTGTGGGTTTTCCTTTTTGCTCTAAAGCAGCTGTCATTAAGGCATGGGCAGATTGTATCAGGTCATTTTTTTTCTGCTTGAATTCTTCCATAATAGGCCCGAGAAGCATTCCTTCGGTAGCAAAAGCATGGCCGCCACAATTTAATCCGGATTCTATTCTGTATTCTGAAACCCACAATCCTTTTTTAGCCAGAAAGTTTCCCTGAATCATTGCAGAACGGAAATCGCTTACTTTCAGGATGATTTTCTTTTTGATGTTTCCGTTTTCGTCCGGAAAAAAATCTTCAAATTCTTCCATATAGCTGTATAAGCGGGGATTCATGCCTGCGGAAAGAACCATTGATGATGATAATTTACTTTTGGCGAATCCACGCAGTGAAGCATGAGCATCGTTATACATCACTGGAAGCTGTTCATTGTTTTGATAATTGTCTTTATCCACTTTCGTCATGATATTGACATCAATACTTCCCGGTTTTAAGTTGGATTCAATGAAGTTTTTGATATTGGAACTCCATTCATCTTTTTGATTGATCAGGTTTTGAAGGCTGTTTTTTAGATCTGAAGTATTTGGAAGCATGGCTATGAAGTCTTTCAAAGCCTCTTTATTTTTGCTGATCTCGTGTTTGAAAGATTCAAATTTTTCATTCACGATATCATCCACCATATCCAGATAAGCCGTAACTCTTCTGGCTCTGTAATCTTCTGTTTTTGTAGAGATCCCGAAATAGTCAAGATTGAACTTTTTATTGTAAAAGTTCTTCATTTTTTCCAGGATTTCATCATCAATGATGGAGATCACAGAAGAAATTCCATACTGGGCAACACGAATAGGACTGTCTATTGTGTAAGCCAGTCCCATTACCGGAATATGGAAATTGTGCAAAGGTTTTTGTGTCATAAAGTTCTGATAAAATTTTTTATTATTCATCTAAAAATCCTTTACAACTATTCACTGCTTAAAAATATTATTTTAAAATGAATTATGCATTAAATAATATTTTATATTGTGAAAAACATGTCAAATATCATTCTTTTAAATCGATTCCTGTGAAATTGTTACTGAGATACCATTAATTGTATGACTACCACATCAGCTATAGATTTTTTACTACATTTATTAGTTAAACGATAACCATATTTTCTCTCAGAAAATTAAAAATGAGATTTTTTCATGTATTATTCTTTTGGTTTTCATGGCTTCAATATTTATTTTTGGCAGTGATTTACTTGTCCAGTTTGAAGCAATGAAAGTAGATAAACTTGATGGACAATTTGGGTTTTATATTTTTGAAAAAGCAGCCTATACCAGTTTGATATATGCTGTTGTTGGTCTTATTTATGACACATACAAAAGAAAACTTAAATGATAACAAATAAAATATATACATTAAGCTTATTTTTTAGCTCTATATGGATTTTTTCCCAAAATGTCAATGAAGAGCTTATTCACTACTTAAAAGAGGCAGGAACGATTCTTATTACCAGTCATGAAGATCTCAGACTTGATATTGAAACGCCTGGCAAGAGTAAAACAATTTACAGAGACTTACTGAAAAATGGTGTTCCCAACCATGAAATCATCATAAATAAAGTAGTACTAACTCCTGAATCCAGACAGGAATTAATAGACATCATAAAACGGCAGAAAATTGTAAAAGCCTGGGATGGAGCTTTATGTTTTGAACCGCACAATACTTTGTTCATTTATAAAGAAAATCAATGGAAAAATATTGAGTTATGTTTTGGATGTAAACAGTACGGCCACAGTAAAAATCTACCCGTTAATAGAGAAGAATTTTTACACAGTTACCAGGACTGGATCAATCTTGAAGATTTTTTCAGAAAACTAGGGGTACAGTGGGAAGTTCCAAAAAAGAAATAAAAAAAGATCAGTGATTGACTGATCTTTTTATTTTACAATGATGTTTTAACGCTATTCAGCTTTATTTTTAAGCATCATCAGAAGGCTGTAAGCCCCTTTCTGTACAATTTTCTTATCCTTTAAAAAATCGGCTTTTATAATTTCCGTAAACTGATCATCAGAAATTCCGGTCATTACAGGAATCATTCTGTAATTGGATTTTCCAAGGTCTTCAAAAACATAATTTTTATTTTCAAAAGAAACTACGGCTTCATTAGGAAGTCCCATTGTATAATGGCTGCTGATATTCACTTCAGCATTTACATACATTCCTTTTACAAATTCTGTATTCACAGAGGATAATCTGGCAATTGCCGTCGCAGAGCCTCCATTTTCAATACTAGGAACAACACTGACAATTTTAGCATTTGATTTCACATCCGGATTCTGATTGTTGTACACCAAAATTTCCTGGCCCACTTTTACATCATTCACATCATTTTCAAAAACTTTTAATTCTAAAAGTAATCCCGCCGGATTGATCAGTTCAAATAAAGTATCTGCAGGGTTTATATACTGCCCGTTATTCACAAGAATTTTGCTTACAAAACCCGTGAACGGAGCATAAACATTGATTTTACTTCTGATATTCCCGGCACTCAGACCTTTGGCATTGATTCCGATGATTTTCAGCTTTTCCTCAAGCCCTTTTAAAGTGGCATTCAAAGTTGAATAATCTGCCTGGGCAGTCTGTAGGGTCTTGTCACTGCTGGCTTTGCTCGTATTAAGGTCTTTCTGGCGGTTATAATTCAGTCTTGCCGCTTCAAGTTGTGCTTTTGTTACCAGATAATCCTGCTGCAGCTGTATAAACTGCGGATCTTCCACCACAGCAAGCACCTGCCCTTTGTTGAAATGACTTCCATTAATTACATTGATCGACTTGATGTGTCCCCCCATAATGCTTGAAACTGAACTGATATGAGACGGTGCAATGTCTGCCTTTCCGTTCAGTCTCACCAGTTTTTCCATATTCCTGTTCTGAATTGTAGTTGTTGTAAGCCCTACAGCCTGAATCTGTTTTTCTATAAGATGAACGGAATTTTTGTCATTCTTAGAAAATTTTGTGTTTTCATAAACTGTTTTTTCTTCCTCTTTTTTTCCTGAACATGAAGATAAAGTTACGATGAAAGCAAGGCTGTATAGTGATATATTCCTGAAATGCATGATGGTATTATTTTGAAATTAAGAATTGAAGTTCGGCTCCGATCTGATTAAGCTTTTCCAGCTGATCAATATAGTCTGCTTTGGTTTTTACGGCCTGATTCACCAGTATTACCCAGTCCAGATAATCTATTTCTCCCACTTCCATCTGTTTCTGAGCTGTTTTTAGAATGATTTCAGATTTGGGAAGCTGTTTTTGTTCATAATTTTGAATGATCTGCTGTTGGTTCATATAATTACCCAACTGTTGATTCAATCTGTTTTTAAGTTCCATTTCTTTTCTCTCATACTGATTTTCGGAGATGGCAATCTTAGCCTGTGCTGCCTTTGCCAAAGCTCTCTGTCCTTTTGTAAACAATGGAATTCCAACTCCCACCTGAACCGAATTGAAACGATTGTTATTGATGTTTTTCATACTCTGATTGGTATATCCTATAAGAAGATCAGGAAGCAGTCTGCTTTTCTCCAGCTGTACTTCTGCCTCGCTTACTTTGATCTGTTGCTGCAGATATTGAAGTTCAGGATGCTGTTGTACCATTTCTTCTGAAATCTGAAGCCCAATATTAATTATAGGCTTCTCTGCAACAGGTTGATATGGAATTGTAGATTGTAGTAATAATTGAAGCTGAAGTTTTACGATATTCAAATCATTTTCAAGAGTATTCAACTGTATTTTTATCTGTTCTTTCTGAATTTCAGCAGTGGACTCCTCCAGAATATTGGCTTCTCCTTTTTTTAATCTTAATCCGGCTTTGTCTGCAAAATTATTATACAGCTGGCTGATGTATTCCAGCACTTTTTTCTTTTCCTGAAGCACAAGTATCCTGTAGAAAACGTCAGTTACTTCTTTGGTAAGCTGTGTTTTGGTCAGATTCTGATTGACGACACTGGCAGACCATTCAGCATCCAGCATTTGTTTTCTTCTTGAATATACCGTTGGAAAACTGAATCTTTGAGAGATTCCGAATGAATTGTCTGTTTCCTCGCCCTGAATTTGTCCAAATCCCCCCGTAATTTCCGTCTGGGGAATGTTCAGATAGCTGGCCTTCAGCTTTTCCTGATAATCTGATATTAATTTCGAATTTTTAAGAGTACCGTTCTGCTGGTATGCTTTTTCCAGAGCCTGATCATAAGTAATGTTTTCCTGAGTCTTATAAGTTCCGAAGGACAATAACAGCAAGAAAACAGACAGTTTTTTATAATTGAGTTTTTTTGAGAATTTCATTTTATCTTTATTAATATGTTCAAACAGGACGTATAAAATTGGAAGGACAAAAAGCGTTAAAAGCGTTGCAAGCATCAGCCCTCCGATGACTACAGTTGCCAGAGGCCTCTGCACTTCAGCTCCTGCACCATTGCTGATTGCCATGGGAAGAAATCCCAGAGATGCCACAAAAGCTGTCATTAAAACCGGACGGAGTCTTATTTTTGTGCCTATGAGTACAATTCTGTTTGTATTATTTATTCCGTTCTTTTTCAATCGGTTAAATTCTGATATCAAAACAATTCCATTAAGTACGGCAACTCCAAATAATGCAATAAATCCTACGCCTGCGCTAATGCTGAAAGGCATTCCTCTCAACGCCAGAAAATAGACACCTCCTATCGCAGATAAAGGAATGGCTGTATAGATCAGCAGACTGTGTTTTACAGAACCGAAAGCAAAGAATAAAAGCAGGAAAATCATCACTAACGAAATAGGAACTGCTATACCTAATCTGGATTTAGCTTCATTTAAATTTTCAAAAGCACCTCCATAAGAAATACTATATCCAGAAGATAATTTCAGGTTTTTGCCTGCCTTTTGCTGAAGCTCTTCCACAATACTCTGAACATCTCTTCCTCTCACATTAAAACCTACAATAATCCTTCTTTTGGTATCCTCCCTCTGAATCTGATTCGGACTGTTTTTAAGTTCCACTTTAGCCAATTGCGACAATGGAATCTGTTCTCCTGAAGCCGTAGGAACCAGAAGATTTTGGATACTCGTAATATCTTTTTTATGTTCGTTATCCATTCGGACAACGATATCAAACTTTTTTTCGCCTTCATATAAAGCGCCTGCAGTTTGTCCGGCAAAAGCCATATTAATCACCCTGTTGATATCCGCCACTGAAATATTGTATCGGGAAAGTTCTGAGCGGTTATAATCTATCACAACCTGTGGAGCGCCTACTACCGGCTCGATATATAGATCCTGAGCACCTTTTACGGTATTGATAATGCTTCCCATCTTTTTGGCATAGGTGGCAAGGCTGTCCAGATCTTCACCGTAAATCTTGCACACTACATCCTGTCTTGCTCCGGTCATCAGCTCATTGAAACGCATTTGAACCGGAAACTGAAAACTGGTTGTCAGTCCAGGGATAACGCTTAATGCTTTACTCATCTTATCAGAAAGTTCAGGAAATGAGGTTGCAGAAGTCCATTTCTTTTTAGGCTTTAAAACGACTATCATATCTCCGGAATCCATGGGCATAGGTTCTGTGGGAATTTCTGCACTCCCAATTTTCATGACCACTTTTTCTACTTCAGGAAAGTTTGTTAACAGGATGTTTGCAGCCTGAGTGGTAGCTTTTTTGGTTTCATTGATATTACTTCCCTGGAGAATCCTCATTTCAACGGCAAAATCGCCTTCCTCCAACGATGGTATAAATTCTCCACCCATTCTGGAAAGGGTAAAAACAGCACCTGCAAACAGAATCAACACACCAATGATTATTGTTTTTCTAAATTTAAGGGCCTTTATCAGAAGTTTTTGGTGACCGGTTTCCACTTTACCCATCACACGGTCTGAAATATTTTCTTTCTCTTTTTTCTTTCTGCTTAATACCAGAGAGCTCATCATTGGAATATAAGTCAGGGAAAGAATAAATGCGCCAATCAGGGCAAAGGTAACGGTTTGAGCCATAGGCTTGAACATCTTTCCTTCAATTCCCTGAAGCGTAAAAATCGGAAGATATACAATTAAGATAATGATCTGCCCGAAAACCGCACTGTTAACCATTTTGGTCGCAGAGTTGGAAACCTGATCATCCATTTCTTTTTTGCTGAGCATATTGTCTTTTCCGAAATGCTTTTTATGGGCAAGCTGATGAAGAACAGCTTCCACAATAATGACGGCTCCATCTACAATTAAACCGAAATCCAGCGCTCCAAGGCTCATCAGATTTCCTCCTACACCAAAAATATTCATCATGATAATGGCGAAAAGCATAGCCAAAGGAATGACGGAAGCAACTAGTAATCCCGCTCTGAAATTTCCTAAAAATAAAACCAGAATGAAAACCACAATCAAAGCCCCTTCCATCAGGTTTGTTTTTACTGTGCTGATCGTATTATTAACCATTTTAGCCCGGTCAAGGAATGGCTCTATCACAACTCCTTCCGGTAAGGACTCCTGGATTTTTTCCAGTCTTTGTTTAATATTTCCGATCACTGCATTAGCATTCTCTCCTTTCAGCATCAGAACAATAGCTCCGGATACTTCTCCGGTATCATTGTAAGTCATAGCGCCATACCTTGTCGCATACCCTATTTTTACAGAGGCTACATCTTTAATATGAACAGGAATGCCTTCTTTTGTTTCTGAAACCTGAATGCTTCCAATATCTTCTGTAGTTCCCAAAAGTCCTTCGCTACGGATAAACAGAACGGTTTCTTTCTTTTCAATATAAGCGCCTCCGGTATTCTGATTATTCTTTTCCAGAGCCGCAAAAACATCATTGATATTGATATTAAAGGCCTGCAATTGATTAGGATTAATGGCAATTTCATACTGTTTCAGTTTTCCTCCGAAACTGCTGACATCCGCCACACCTTTAGTACCAAGAAGCTGTCTTCTCACCACCCAGTCCTGGATAGTCCTCAGTTCGGTTTCATCGTATACATTTTCATATCCTTTTTTAGCCCTTACCACATATTGGAAAATCTCTCCCAATCCTGTTGAAATAGGCCCTAATTCCGGTTTGCCGATTCCGTCCGGAATATTGTCCTGAACAAGCTGCAGCCTTTCCTGAACCTGTTGACGCGCCCAATACACATCAGTCTTGTCATCAAAAACTACAGTCACTAATGAAAGTCCGAAACGTGAAAAACTTCTAAGCTCCGTAATTCCGCTGATATTACTGGTGGCCTGTTCAATAGGAAATGTAACAAGACGTTCTATATCTGCTGCACCATAAGAAGGAGCTGTGGTAATGATCTGAACCTGATTATTGGTGATGTCCGGCTGGGCATCAATAGGAAGTTTGGTGGTTTCATAGACTCCAAAAAGGATGAGTGCCCCTGTAAAAAGAGCAATGATGAGTTTATTCTTTACAGAAAACTCAATAATTTTATTTAACATGGAAAAATTATTAATTGTAATCCGTAAGACCATACAGGAGCTGAGACCTCTCCATAACTTAAGTGTCCAAAATAAAGTTTTTGTAATTTCTTGAGTTAAGGTCTAAACACCAGTACATTGTATTACGAATTAATGGATATGTAACAAGAATTAAATACTTTAAGTAAAAAACATAAAGCATTAATTTTCAATGTGAAGTTGATTAAGAAAGCCGTGGAGGCTGAAAAATCTGAGAAAGATATTGTTGGGAGAAATCTTTTTCTTTGTAGATACTGCTTTTCTCTGAAACAGTAATTTCCTTAGGTTTTTTTATTTCGAATGAAAGCTCCGGAAGCTGGGCATGTACAGTAAGTACGATAGGCGGATTGATAAAAGGCAGTTTCTGATCGGTATCCCAGTCTGAATCCTGTTTGTGGTTATCATAATGCTCCATTACAAATTCTGAAAAGCTTCCGTGGTATTCCATGAAATGTTCAACAAACATAGGCACTTTCAGTACTTCCCCCGCATTGGTGGTAGCCAGTACATACATCATTGAGCATAATATGGAGAACCATTTTAACATGGATGCAAATATAATGTTTAAATTTTTCCCAGAAAGGCTCAGATATTAATTTTTTGAGAATTTTATAGGCGAGATCATATAAGAATTAAACATCTGTTTGAATATTATTGGCTTAGCAGAGTCTTAATTTTATAATAATTCACTTTTCGCTATTTATTTATTTTTACTTAAAAACATACGTACAATTCCTCAGATGGCGAATTATATTTAACATGAGGTATTTTCGTGCTGGTAATTCCGGAATCTTAAAGAAAACAAACAACATTTAATAAATAATTATTTTACTTAAAAATAAGTAATTTTTAAAAAAAATAAGCTTATAGTGTTTTGTATAAAGTGATTTTTGCTTATATTTGTGAATCGAAATAATTTTTTTTCATCATTTGTGTTTTTTTAAGGTCTCCATTCGTGGAGACCTTTTTGTTTTCAATAATATCATAATTGAATATTCGCTACTGAAGTGGAAAAATGTGAAAAATGTGAAATATTATGTTCTTTAATCTTTCTAATTGCTTTTATATAAAGGAATGTCTAAAGTTATTGTATATTAATAACTCTCTTTTTTGATAAATTTTACCGGCTTTATATGTGGTTTAAAACTTATTGGATGGTTTTAATAAAATCAGTTGGCCTGAGCTGCATCACAGCCTGAAAACTTCGGGTATAGGCCTGAACACTCTTATACCCTACCTCATATGCTGTTTCTGAAATCGTAAGATTTCCGGAACTCAAGTATTCCAGACTCTTAATAATACGAAGCATTTGCTGATATTTGCTTAGGGTAAGACCAGTTTCTTTTTTGAAAATACGTTCCAGTGTACGGAAAGATAAAAGAGCCATATCACTGAGATCTTCCATTTTGATCTCTCTGTGATAATGATTGTGCAAATATTCTATGACTTTGTCAAGACGTTTGTCTTTCGGGAGGCTGATATGAAAAGTCAGGGAATGTTCTGCAAACCTCGGAAGTTCGTTGAAAAGTGCTTTCAGGAATAGGCTCTCATTATGATCCCGAATCATTAGCTTAGACCACTTCTCCGAATATTTTATCATTTCCTTTAAAACAGGAGGAACAGAAAATACATTCACTTCATGATAGAAGGATTCTTGGGCGCCAACTTCTGCAAACATGATCATCAGTTTGATTTTTGCAGAATGGGAATTGGTTTTATGGACAGCATTTGGAGGAATCCATACCGCATGATTCTGAGGAAGGAGATAGATTTTTTCTTCGATAGTAATATACTGAAAACCACTTTCTACATATACGAGCTGACCTTTTTGATGATGATGAAGAACGTTATCATGAATCCAGTTTTCCTCAAACCATACAAAATAAGGCTTATTTAGTTCATCAATATTTATACTGTCGCTGGCGTTCATGTCGTTTCAGGTTAAAACTTTGGCAAAATTAAACAAAATTACTGCGTTAATTTTGTACAAAAGTTTTTATTATGATGAAGAAAGAAGTAAAAAAGAATGCTTCGTATGTTTTATTAATCATTAATGTTCTGGTTGTTATACTCATTTCCAGCAATCTCCGCTCACCGATTGTGGCCGTTGCCCCTGTATTGGGAGAGGTAAGAGATGCTTTAAAAATGGATAATTTTCAGGTGAGCCTGCTTACTTCTATTCCACTGTTTATGTTTGCTGCCTGTTCTGTACTGGTAAGCAGATTCTCCAATAAATTCGGAATCAGTAAACTTTTGATGTATTCACTGATTATTTTAAGTTTCGGGTTATTTTTACGAATCAGTGGTTCTCTATGGCTTTTGTTTTTAGGTTCTATATTCATCGGTTTAGGAATATGCATCGGAAATGTGGTCACTCCGGGATATGTTAAGAATAATTTTCCGAAGCAGATTGGCCTTATGACAGGAATTTTTGCAGTATCTATGAATCTTACAGCAGCACTGGCTTCCGGTTTCAGTGTGAAAATAGGAGAATTGACGGGCTTTGGATGGAAAGGATCTCTGGGAATATGGCTTGTGATTGCCGCATTGGGCTTCCTGGTTTTATCACTGGAACTCATATTCAATAAAAGAAATCCGGTTCAGCCTAAGACGGCAATCAGTACTTCAGATTTTAATATGTTCAAATCTGCCCAGGCGTGGAATATCAGTATTTTTATGGGACTGCAGTCTTTGTTTTATTATTGCCTGGTGGCCTGGCTGCCTTCATTTCTTGCTGATTTTCATATGCAGGGAGAAAGCTCCGGCTGGGTGTTCTTTGTGATCCAGATTACCATGATTCCGGTAACGTTCTGCTGCCCTATTATTGCCAGTAAAATGAAGGACCAGAGGTTTATGATTCTTTTTATATGTGCTCTGATGTTCGGAAGTACAATGATGTTTGTCTTTCTGAAGTCTCAGTGGATCTATGTGAATGCTGTGATTATAGGGATTTCCAACGGATTGTCTTTCAGCTTGTCGATTCTGTTCTTTTCTGCAAGAACAAAAAGCAGTATCAATGCGGTTAAAATATCAGGTATGGCACAATCCGTAGGATATCTGATTGCTGCATTCGGACCTCCGTTGTTTGGAAAACTGCATGATTGGGACATTTCCTGGAACAGTTCATTCTATTTATTAAGCTTTGCTGTATTGCTGATGCTGTATTTTGGAATGAAGGCGGCAAGAAATAAATATGTTGAGGATTAGGAAAATCAAAGGTCAGGTTACACGTCTTTTATTGCTGGACGCTACCCATTCTTCTTTTTGGCAGTTTGGGCAGCTTCCTGCATTACCCGCTTTTTTATGCTCTGTATATCCACAGAATATACAGGAGTAATGTCTTTCCTCATGAATATAATGTAACGGATTATTTAATGAGCCTGGTAAAATAGGAAGACCGTATTTTACAGATTTATCTTCAAAAAAGAATACACTGATCTCTCCTGAAATTTCTTCTATAGCCATCTCAATCTGGCCAAGCTGCGAAACTCCTTTTAGCCTTAATTCTGCGAAGAATTCGTCACTCCCTAGATTTTCTTTTTGAAAGTTTTTAATTGAAAATTCACCGTTTTCTATCAGGCAGATGGATTGTCCTTCAACCAGATTTTCAAATTCTTTACTTTTTCCGATAAAATGGGTCACAATAGAATACAGGAGAATAATAACAATAAAAACAATAAGGGATGAAATAATTCCGACATCCTTATTAAACATAGGATCTCCTGCTGCTGATCCCAGGCCGATAATGACTACCAATTCAAATATTGAGAGCTGTTTTACTCCTCTTTTTCCTAAAATTCTAAGTCCGATGATAATAGTCAGAAACATAATTATGGTACGAAGAATGATCTCTAAAAGAAAAGACCATTCTTCATGTCCCAATAATAATTCTTTCCAGTCAAAATTTAAGAGAAAAGTGGACAGCATATAAATTATTTACCACGGAATATTCAAAAAATAAGCCATAACTCCTGTTATTTATTTCATACTTATTTCAGGATTACCTCTTCTCCGTCTTTCAGTAGTAAACATTGGTTTCCAAGTCCTTTTTCGATTATTTTTTTCTGGATAAAATTCCTGTCTTCCTTACAATGGCTTACTGCTTCCAGATGAGTTACCCAAACAGTAGATTCCGGTGCGTATTCACATACTTTTGCGATGTCTTCGCTGGTCATAATAATAGGATCTCCCACAGAGAAGGTGGCAGCACCTCCTGCAACAATGATGTGCTTTGGCTTGTGTTGAGCAATTTCTGCAGCAACTTCATCATACCAGATTGTATCACCTGCAATATAGACTGACTGATTGTCTTTTTTAAAAACGAAACCGTTTACTATTCCCATTTTTTCTCCAATTTCTCCGGTACCGTGCTGGCCTTTGGTGGTAGAAATTTCAATGTTTTTCCATTGAAGATGATCATTTACAATTAAAATATTCGTAAATCCCTGTTGTGCAATATGATCAGCAATAACCTCTGAACAGATCACCGGAATATTTTTATCGAGAAGTTCTACTGCGTCAGCATCCCAATGATCCGGATGAAGATGGGTTACCGCTACAGCATCTATTCCTTCTAATTTTTTCTTTAATTCTTCTCTACTGAAAGGGAGATCTACAAGAGGATTCAGTAGTTCACTTTCTGTCATAGGCATTTTTCCCATAGACCCTTTTTCTCCGAGCATCGGATCTACCAGTATGGAAATTCCGTCAATATTCAGTAGCAATGTTGCATTGCGCCATAATTGTAATTTCATTTTGAGTATTTTTGTTGAACAAATTTATTGACTAATGAAGGTCAAACAATCGAAGGTTACCAAAAGGTTAACCATAAATATTCAGGTATATGAATTTTGAAGAATTTAAAAACTGTGGATTAAGAAGAAGCCTGAATATCCTTTCAGGTAAATGGAAACCTTTAATTCTGCATAATCTTTTTGAAGAAGATCAGGTGCGTTTTGTGGAGCTTTGGCGAAATATGCCCCGGGTTTCCAAGAAAGTACTTGCAGAGCAGCTGAAGCAGCTGGAAGAAGATCGTATTATTGAACGGATTGAAGTTTATAATTTTCCGCCGGAAGTATATTATAAATTAACGGAGAAAGGGCAAAAGCTGGGACCTATTCTTTCCGAACTTCATTCATGGGGAAATGGATTGGGTTAAAACCATTTTGGATAAATTCATCGAAGGTTTTCGATGCCATTGAGTATTTCTTTCCTCTTCTAGAATTTTATCCTACATTTGGAAACACTGCCTAAAAATAGATTTATATAGGGGTTATATAATATAACCTCAATTTTTTTTAAAAAAAACAAACCAATGAAAAAACAATTATTATTTGTGCTTACTCTTGCAGCACAGGCTTCTTTTGCACAAATCATTTCCAAAGATCCTACGTTTGCTTCAAACGGAATTTACAACCTTCAAACGGGAATCTCTTATTTAGGAGAATTAACAGAAACAACCAATGCCGTATTTTACGAATCCTTTGACTCCAATAGTAATCAGTTACTTATCTCTAAAGCGACAAGTTACAATGGCTCTCCGGATTTGACTTTTGGGACCAATGGTAAAACTGCATTGAATTACACATCGGACGCTTTAGTGGGATTTATAAGGCACAGCAATAATACATTAACCCTACTGTTAAAACGATATGACTCTGCAAATAATATTAATTATTTAGATGTAGTCCGATTGCTTGCCAATGGGCAATTGGATCCTTCGTTTTCCAATGGAGGAATAAAATCATTAGCCAATTTCAATCAGGACAATTTCAATATAAAGAATAATCTTATAGAACAAGGAAACAAAATTATTGTTTCGGGAACCGGAATAGATACTAATGGATTTTTTGATGGGTACACTCATACATTCAGATTAAATTCTGATGGTACACCAGATAACAGTTTTGGGGATAATGGAGAATTATCCACTTACGGAATTCCCCGCATTATTTTAGATAAACAGTCCAATATTATCATTTTAGAACACAATACAATAAAAAAGTATACTTCTGACGGACAGCTCATGACTGGTTTTGGTAATAATGGGACAGCCTTGTTTAATGGGGTAAATGTAAATGTTATAAAAGCAGATTCAGCTAATAGAATTATATATGCACAACTTGGATCCTTAACGCCCGCTACGATAGGAAGACTGAATGCTGATGGGACGCCGGATACCACATTCAGCTACACCGGTACTCTTGGTCTTGAATTTTGGGATATCTATGAAAAAAACAATTCTTACTATATAGCCGGCTATGCTGATCTTAATAATGCACCTGCTTATTATCTCTCTAAACTTAATCAAAACGGAGCTATTGATACGGTATTTGGAGAATATGTAGAAAATGATTCCAATTTACTCTATCACTTTATTCACGCAATCAAAGTTTTTGATAATAATGTAATTGTTTATGGAGATGGGCCAACAAAAGAAATTGTGAAATATCTTTTAAACGGTACAGCTACATTACCGACAGCGGAAACTGTAAAAAATAATACTGAATTTACTTTTGAAAGTCCTGTAAAACAAGATTTGGTGTATCAGTCAAAAGAAAAAATTAATAAAATAGAGATCTATTCTGTTGACGGAAGGCTATTAAAAACGATAAATAAAAATAATTCCGACGTTTCCGAACTTTCTAAAGGAGTTTATTTTGCGAAAGCAATTTTTGAAAATGGAAAAGTTTTTACAAAAAAACTTATTAAGAAGTAGTAAATTAATATTTTAAAACTAATAACAATTTTTACAAATGAAAAGAATCATTATTTTGATTTCCTGTGTATCATGTATGTGGGCGACGGCACAGATAACACCTCCACCTACTATTCAAAGATCAAATACCACATCCCGCGGACTTACCATCAATTCAAGAAAAGGGACGTTAATTGAAAAGAAAATCAGCAATTTGGACAAATTTAAAAATCTGAATATCCAAAAAATTGTAACGAAAGATGTATCTGACAATTCATTGGAATCTGTTCTGGGCATTATGTATGAATACGAAACCTTTGATGAAATTTTCAAGAAAACCTTAACGGTTAATAAAAATGAACTGGGAAAACTTATACAGGCACTTCAGACTGTGGAGCAGAAAGAAAATGAAAAGGCGAAGCAGGAAACCAAATATAAGTTTGTTACGATGAGCAACATAGAGTTTGGAAGTGTTTACCGGGAAAAACTTTCTTCGTGGGTTAATTATATAAAGTTACCCTCCAATCGCTTTAATCAAAATCTGCTGGAATTCAATAAAGATGAACTGAAAGAATTGATCGGCATTTTAAAGAAAGCGGAACAGGATCTTTAATACAGAATAGAATTAAATAGTAAAACATAAAAACCTTATAGGTTTTAGAAACCTATAAGGTATATTAAAAGCAAATCACAGCTGGATTATATTAGTGTTTACATTAGCCATATATATTTACAGAATGTAATTGTGGTATAATACTCCTAATGTAAAAAATCCTGTATTAAAAGACTGGATCGGAATGTTTTTTCTGGCCACTATTTTCACGATCAGTCTTTATGGGTTTGCCATATACAAAGCTTGGGCGATGAAAATATTTTTTTGCCCTTTGCCACTACTATTGTTCTATCAAAGGATGTAAGCGACTGGCTTTTTATGACTAAGGAAGGAAAACTATTTGTTATTAATGCTATTAAGGAGGTATTATCCAGTATATTGGAAAAATTAGGATATGTAAAAAAATGAAAGGCACCTATTTTGAGGTACTTTTCATTTTATTCGGATGGCTTATCTTCCCATTCATACTTTTGTTCTACAGAAAACCTTTGATTTGTAGTCACTCTGGCGTTATAGTTTTTTGGCAATGCATCTGTAAGCTTAGCAAATATTTTATTCATATGAGCTTCTTTTGCTGCAACATAATCCTTTAAACTAATTTTTTCTTTTTTTAAGAATTGAGGTTTAAAAGCAATGGCTGATTTATCATTTACATCTACCGACTCAGCTTTCCATATGTCATAATCTTTATTATCTACTCTAATATCAAGAATTAATCCAGGAAGCCCATAAAATTTGAACGGTCCCGTAGAGTAGGGCAAATCTTTAGTAAAATAAGCAGTTACTTTTGAGCCTCTAAACATTGTTGTCGCTTTTTGACACTTGTAACCAGCTATTGTTTTGGTTTCCTTTTCTTCAATATTCCATTTTGGTTGTGGAACTTTGTCGTAAATAAAAAACTCTCTACTATCTACATTAGAAGTGAAAAAGAAGTTTCTTTCCGCTTCATTATTTTTATCTAAATCAGAAACAAAGTATTGTTTTGCTGGTTTTTTACCATTATCTAAATTCACACCCAAAGTCCAAGAGTCTGTTAATTTGTTATTAATGATAATTGAATCTTGGATTGACAACACTTGATTATTTTTTATATACAAGTCTTCATGTGTTGTTGTAAAAGAGGATAATACTCTTAAATATTTTACATGGACTTGTTGAGCGAAATAAAACCCACTAATTAAAATTGAGGATAATAAAAGTATCTTTTTCATAAATTATCTTTTTTAAAATCATAACCCTTTCAAAATATGCTGAAAGGGTTAGAAGCATTAAAGTAACTTAATTAATTTAGCCAGAAACCAGCTGCCCATAAAGCTACTTTAACTCCTGTTTGGAAGTTTTGGCAACTCTGTAAATCGGGTTGATCTGATGTTATCGTTTCTTGTCCTACTATTTGGCCACCAGACCAATAAGTAACAACAACACCACACTCTTGATATGCAACAGTTTTTTGCACGGTTGTTGCTTCAATGTTTTCATTATTTTTGACAACTTTTCCAGTGTCAGTGCCTTTGGCATTAACAAGTCCAGCTACACCGAAGGCAGCTAATAAAATTACTTTTTTCATAATAATTTGTTTTTAATGTTAGTTATTGTTTTAAAAACTCATTTCAAAAGTATCAAAATAAATCAAACAACAAAGAAATTATTTTTTATGTTAAGTTGCTTTGTATTAGTTCTCTTTACATATTAAAAAATAAAGATTGTAATTTTGTTTCGGAAATTTATATTGTAATTAAGAGAGATTTTTTAATGAGTATTTCAATGGCATTGAAACGAAAAAACATCCAGATGGATGTTTTTATTTTATCTTTACATTACTCAAAAATTAAGACGTTTGGAATTCGCGATTATAATTAGTCTTTAAACTGATCCAGAACTTCCATAATATTCTGATATACAAAGTCTAATTCTTCTGAAGTAATGCAATATGGAGGAACCAGATAGATTACATTTCCCAACGGTCTCATGATAATCCCTCTCTGTAAGAATTGATTGTAAAGCTTCTTCCCTATTTCGTTGAAATAAGAAGTACCATTCCCGGTTTTAAAATCGAACGCTAAAATAGTTCCGATCTGCCGAACCTTTTCTACATGAGGATGCAAAGCAAGTGCTTTCACAAACTCCGAATGTTGATGCGTAATGCGGTTAATATTCATCTGAGTTTCACTTGTCAATAGTAATTCCATACTGGCAAGAGCTGCTGTACAGGCTAAAGGATTAGCTGTAAACGAATGCCCGTGAAATAATGTTTTATAACGGTCTTCAGAAAGGAAAGCATCATAGATTTCATTGGAACAGGTCGTAATTCCCATGGGCATTGTTCCTCCTGTCAACCCTTTTGAAAAACACATAATGTCTGGTTTTTCTGTAAGATAATCTGCTGCGAAAAGCTTACCTGTTCTTCCAAATCCTGTAAAAACTTCATCCTGGATCATAAGAACACCTTCTTCCCTGCAGTATTTCATCAACTGACTAAGATCTTCAGCTTTATACATTAACATTCCGGCAGCACCCTGAACTAATGGCTCATAGATAAAGCAAGCCACTTCATCAGCAAGTTCTTTAATCTGTTTCTGTAAGCTTTCCAGATTTTCTGCATTGGGTGTATCTATAAAAACAACTTCAAACAGCATGCTTTCAAAAGGTCTTGTCCAGAAACTCTTTCCACTGACAGACATCGCCCCGAAAGTATCGCCGTGATAAGCATTTTTAAAAGCTAAAATCTTCGTTTTCTTTTTCTCTTGATTGTATGCATATTGAATACACATTTTTAAAGCAACTTCTACTGCTGTAGAACCGTTATCTGAATAAAAGACCTTTTCCTGACCAGCAGGAAGAAGTTTCAGTAAATTTTCTGAAAGCTGTACAGCAGGTTCATGGGTAAATCCTGCAAAAATAACCTGCTCCAGTGTATTCAGCTGTTCAAAAACACGTTGTGCAATATAAGGATGTGAATGCCCGTGCAGCGTCACCCACCATGACGAGACCACATCCAAATATTTTTTTTCTTCGTTGTCATACAGGTAAATTCCTTTTCCTTTTACAATAGGAATGGCATCATCAGCTGTTTTCATCTGCGTGTACGGATGCCAGTTGACCGCTTTATCTCTCTCCTGCAGGCTGATTTCTTTTGTTATTGTATTCATATATTGATCTAAAAAGTAGAAATGAGTGATAAATTGTTTAAGTTTTAGCGTACTGATCGCTAGGTTTTTCACATTGCATGCTGTTATTTTAAGTTCGTAAAGGCGTTTCACTCAGCAATAAGAAATATTCTGCTTTGCTGAATAGAATGCCTTTGCGAGCGAAATATTTTCCGACTTAAAATATTACTTTGCGAACCTTAGCGTTAAAAACCAATACTAATATTGATGAAATCAGATATCAATGCTGCAATAAAAATCAGAATACTTGTAATCCGGCTTACCACTCATTATTTTATCATTCATAATTATCTAACAGCAGGTTTCTTTTTTCATCATAGGTTTCAGTCCTAATGTCTGAAGCATCTTCATATCTTCAGAAATTCCCGGATTAGGCGTTACCAGTAAGGTTTCTCTTTCACCCGTAAAAATAGAATTAGCTCCTGCCATAAAGCACCATGCCTGCTCTGTCTCAGACATTTCTATACGTCCGGCACTTAATCTTACCATAGAAGATGGCATTACGATTCTTGCTGTGGCGATCATTCTTACCATTTCCCAAGTATCTACTTTTTCATTATCTTCTAATGGCGTTCCCGCTACTCTGGCCAATGCATTAATTGGAACAGATTCCGGATGTTTTGGCATCGTTGCCAACGTTAAAAGCATTGAAATTCTGTCTCTATGAGTTTCACCAAGACCTATAATTCCTCCGGAACACACTGTGATTCCTGCTTTTCTTACATTATTTATCGTATTGATTCTGTTGTCAAAAGTTCTGGTAGAGATGATCTCTTCATAATATTGCTCAGAAGTGTCAAGGTTGTGATTGTAAGCGTATAATCCAGCCTCCTGAAGTCTGACAGCCTGTTCTTCCGTAAGCATTCCCAGTGTACAGCAAACTTCCAGACCAAGATCATTTACACCTTTCACCATATCAATCACTCTGTCAAAATCACGGTTATTACGAACTTCACGCCACGCTGCCGCCATACAGAATCTTGAAGATCCGGAATCTTTTGCTTTCTGAGCGTGGGCAATTACAGTTTCTGTAGGCAGTAAAGCCTGTACTTTGATATCCGTGTGATAACGGGCTGCCTGTCCGCAATATGAACAGTCTTCAGGACATCCGCCCGTTTTGATGGATAATAGTGTTGAAATCTGTACTTCAGAAGGATCATGCCATTCGCGGTGTACGGTGGCTGCTTTATAGATCAGTTCCATCAGAGGAAGGTGATAAATTTCCTCGATCTCTTCTTTCGTCCAGTTGTTTCTCAATGTTGTTTTTGTATCCATTATCTTATTTTTGTTATTGTTAATTGCTTGGCAGCATGTTGTATAGATTCCTTATCTGTAGTATTGATTTCGGGAATCCTTATAATTTTTGTTTCTTTTTCAATAAAACTGCAGATCACTCTTTCTGTATCTTCCGGAAAATCTCCGTTAAGAATTAAATATTCCAACTGAATTCCTCTCTGTTGTAAAGCCAGGATGGAGAGCAAGCTATGATTGATACAGCCTAAATAATTTCTGACTACCAATGCTGTCGGAAGGTTTAATTCTTCAATCAGATCGATCATAAAAGTTGTGTCTGATATGGGCACCATAAGACCTCCGGCTCCTTCTACAATCAGTGGGTTTTCTGTTTCTGGCAATCGAAAATCATTCAGATTGATGGTCATATTTTCTTCTCTTGCGGACTGATGTGGTGATGCAGCCAGCTGTAAACGATAGGTTTCAGGATGGCATCTATTAGTATCCGTCCATGCTTCAATTTTATGACTGTCCGTATAGTGAAGATCACCGGACTGTATCGGTTTCCAGTATTCTGTTTTAAAATGCTGAACCAAAATGGCTGAACAGACTGTTTTTCCTATTTCGGTTCCTATTCCTGTTATAAATAATTTCATGGGTTTCGGGATTCGGGTTTTGAATCTTTTTGCTTTAAATAAATTCTTTAATAATTCCTGTCAGTTTCATAATTTCCTCTTCTGTATTAAAGCTGTGAAGGCATATTCTCAACCGTTCACTTCCTTCTTTTACCGTGGGACTGTAGATGGCATAGGTTAAAAACCCTTCCTCAGATAAAGTTTGCTGTAATATTTTCAATCTTTGATTATCCGGAATTACAATAGCCTGAACCGGGCTTGTTTCTGCTGATGGAGACTGTAGATTTCTGCTTCGGAAAACTTTGATGTTATTCTGAAGTTTTTCAGCCAGTTCATCGTTTTGATCTAAAAATTCATATCCTGTTTTTATACTCATCCACTGGAAATCCTGTGCTGATGTCGTATATATGAACGGACTTGCAAAGTTGATGAGATAAGATTTCACTGTTTCATTACAAAGAATGGCTGCTCCGTGAGCTCCAAGGGCTTTTCCGTAGGTCACAACTGCTGCCGAAACATGATTCTGTAATTGATATTTTTCAATCAATCCATATCCAAAAACGCCGAAAGCGTGGGCTTCATCAACAATCAGAGAGGCCTTATGTGTATCGGCAAGTGCAGCGATTTTCTGAATAGGTGCAAAATCTCCTTCCATAGAGTAAAGACTTTCTATGGCGATATAACAATGTCCTTCCTGTCTTTTTAAAATATTTTCAAGATCTTCAGTATCATTATGTTTGAATTTCAGCTTTTTAGCATTGGATAGTTTACAGCCATCATGTACCGACCGATGAATCTGTTCATCCACAATAACGACATCATGACGGCTGGGAAGGGTAGAAAATAAGGCCAGATTTGCATTATATCCTGATGGAAAAAGTAATGCTGATTCAAACTGATGTTTCTGCGCAATTTCATTTTCTACAGAAACTGCAATATCACTGTTTCCACTAATCAACCTTGAGCCTGTACTTCCGGAAAGCAGTTGAGGATTATTCATAACCTTTTGCAACAGCAAATGTTGTAGATATTTATTTTTTGCAAAACCCAGATAATCATTGGAATAAAAATCAATTCCACCAGACGGAATCCGCAAACGTCTTAATGTTCCCTGTTCTTTTCTTTTGTCAAGAGATTCCTGAAAATGAGAGGTATTGTTAAGCATAATTCAACTGGGCTACTTCCTGGGTAATCGCATTGATCCATTCTTCATGAAGTCCTTTTTCTATGTTGAGAATATGATCTGCATGGTGTTTCCAGTCTGGTGAAAATTCATTGAGCTGATGAATCATTTCTTCCAGATGCCCTTCTTCTTCCAGAATAATAGATTTTACCATGATTTTAGAAGATGCTTCAGTAAGTGCCTGCTGATATACAGGATAAAGCTCATCGACACGCACCTCAATGGCATAGGTTACGAAAAGATAGGCTGCATATTTAATATCTGTTTTATTAAGATTGAATGCTTTCTGAAGATAACGGCAGGCCTTAATATCCAATGAGTGAAGATACTGGCTTGTTGCTACAGGAGCCAGAAGTTCTGTGCTTTCGTAGGTTTTGCAGAGTGCAGGATTTATCTTCCCGATTTGCTTTTTTAAATAATAAGCATGGCGGTGTTCTTCAGCAGCATGTTTCAGCTGGATCTGAGAAACCAATGTTGGATGTTCACATTTTGATATTTTCCTTGCACCGGCATTTTCCATAAAAGAAAGTGTGTTCAGCCACCTTGCGTGGGTGTTTCCTTCCTGTACAATTTTTTTTAACAGATGATGAAATTCCATAGATTTTTATTTTGATGTCAAAAATAGTATATTGCCGGATGGTTACATGGTGCCAGTTTTTATATTATGGATAGTCCGGTTAAGATTCCTTACGAAAGTTTTATAAAAATTGATAGAAAATCAGAGACTTCTATCTATTTACAGATTTCCAATCAGCTCATCAATGCGATTCAGAGAGGGTTTCTCCCTTTCGGAACAAAACTTCCCGGGACAAGAACGTTCAGCGAGATGCTGGAAATTCACAGAAATACAGCCGTTGCGGTGTATGATGAACTGTCGGCTCAGGGCTGGACAGAGAGTTTTCCGAACAAAGGAACTTTTGTGATCGGAAAAGATCAGGAAAAACCTGTCAAATTGAATGATTTTAAACAGAATAACCTTCAAAAATATCCTGTTTCCACTGGTTTTTCATTTAAAACATCCAATATTCTGGATAATCCTTTTGAACATTCGGACTGTGAGTATGTCTTTAATGATGGGGTACCGGATATCCGTTTGACTCAGATCGGGCAGCATTCCCGGTTTTACAGTTCTATCCTGAAACGTAAATCTAATCAGAGAGCTTTAGGACATTATAATCATGACGGAAGTGAATTTTTTAAAGAACATTTATCCCAATACCTGAATCTTTCCCGTGGACTTCCTATTTCCAAGAACAACCTGCTCATCACCCGAAGCACAGAAATGAGTATTTATATTGTGTCTGAGATTCTTCTTTCGGCTGGTGATACTGTATTGGTAGGTGCTTTGAGTTATTTCTCGGTCAATATGATCTTTATGAAAGCGGGTGTTGATATTGTTTCTATCCCTATTGATGAGGAAGGGATTATGGTGGAAAGCGTTCGGGAAGCCTGTAAAAAGCAGAAAATACGGATGCTTTACCTTACTCCGCATCACCACTATCCTACTACCGTTGCTTTGAGTGCGCAGAGAAGATTTGAACTGTTGGAGCTTGCCAACGAATACGGATTTATTATACTGGAAGATGATTATGATTATGAATTTCATTATGATAAAAGTCCAATTCTTCCATTAGCCAGTGCTGATACGAATGGAATGGTAATTTACATCGGTTCTTTCGGAAAATCTTTAGCTCCGGGATTCAGAACAGGATTTATTGTTGCGCCTGAGAATCTGATGACAGAAATGCGTAAATATCTTGGAATTATAGACCGTCAGGGCGATATTCTGATGGAAAGAGCGCTTGGAGAGATGATTGCCGAAGGAGAAATCAACCGTTATCTGAAGAAGTCTTTAAAAGTTTATCAGGAAAGGCGTGATTATTTTTCTGTTTTGCTGGAGGAAAATCTGGGTGATTTTATGACCTTCCAGAAACCTTCGGGCGGCCTTGCCATATGGCTGGAATGGAATATTCCGCTGAATCTGATGCAGCTGAGCCGGAACTGCGCAAAAGACAATCTTTTTATTCCCAAAACTCTGTTGTATCAGAATAAAGGACTTACGGCCATGCGATTAGGATTTGGAGACCTTAATTTTGAAGAGATGAATAAAGGAATTGAGGTTTTCTCAAAAAATGTGAAGGAATTGATTGGTTGATTTATAATCAAATCAATTGAATACTTATTGGTTGGAAAACGCAAGGGCGCAAATGAGATGAAGATAACTTGTTTTAAGGCGCGAGGATTTTATCTGCGACAAAATTGATACTGGATATATAATATAAGTAAAGAGGTTATTCAGAAGTGTCATTCTGAACACAGACTAAAAGTCTGCGAACGTAGTTCATCAATGTAGTGAAGAATCTCTTAACCTAAGTTATTAATGAGATTCTTCCTTCGTCAGAACGACAAAAGCCGGATTATTACTCTTTGAGATAACCTCTTCTCTTTATTAATGATGAGAAGGAAAAACTACTTTGTTTTTCTTATGTTTGGGTTTCTTTTTTTTCTTATTCAAATACATAATAAAACCGGTAATCGGTAGTGATAAAGCGATAATGGCTGCCAGAAAATAAATAATTCTGGTGGTTAGTCCCAAGATGCTTCCGGTGTGAAAATCATAATTTCTTTCTCTTAATGCAGTTCCATATCCGATATTTTTGTTTTTATACGATTGAGATTTTAAAACTTCTCCTGAATACTGATCAAAATTAAAATGTTCATTTCTGTACTGCCTTTCGTCATACACCAATTCAGCGTAATACGTTGCTTCTTCCGATCTTGGGAAATTGATAAGTGCTGATTCCTTATTTTTAAGTCCTCTTTCCATAGTATTTCCGATTAGATTGAGAATATTTTCACGGTTTGAAAATTTTACGGAAGGAATTGTACTTTTGGCTTTCTTTTCCATGGGCGTATTTCCATTTAACGTATTTTTTATCCATTGGTCTGCATCTTCAAAGCTCCATATCAGTGCGGAATACGAAATAATAAGCAAGGGAATTACGGAATAGAATCCTAAGACATTGTGAATATCATAGTTAATTCTTTTCCAGTTGGCCGATGTTTTAATGAAAAACATTCCTTTCAGCATGGCTTTACTCATTTTGCGGGGGTACCATATCACAAGCCCCGATAGAAGGATCACAGCAAATATCAATGTGGAATAACCGGTAATTGTTTTTCCGATTTTTTCACCTAATAGAAGTCTCCTGTGAAGATCCAGTACAATTTCAAAGAAATCCTTTTTGGCATCTTCTATTTCCTGTACTTTTCCGGTGTAAGGATCTACATAAATTCGATAATAATAAAGATAAGTTCCCCAATACGTCCATGCTTCTTTATTCATCTTAAGAGTACGGAACACATACGTTCGTGAAGGATTGGAAGACATCAATACTCTTTTGACTTTTAAATCTTCGGGAAGGGCTTTTTCTGCTTTTATTGTAAGTTCAGCCAATGAAAGTTTGTTTCTTCCGATGTTTTCAACGTAATATCTGTTGGGGTGAACAATATGTTTTAATTCTTCTTCAAAAGCCAGGATACATCCCGTAGCGGCCATAATAACAACTACAAGCCCGGACGTTAGTCCGAGCCATAGATGTAACTGATAGGCAATTTTTCTCAACTTTAATTTCATTCTTAAAATTTAAAGCTTACCTCAGCAACAAAATTACGAGGCATCTGAGCGACTATCACTCCCTGCCCTGCAAAATATTGCACATTGCCCAGGTTATTCATTTTAAATCCTAATCTGTATCTTTCTTTCTCAAGGGAGATGGAAGCGTTCACTAAAGTATAGGCTGGAAATGCAAACTGCCCGGTAACGGTTTTGTTTCCGGTAATCTGTTTTCCGACACGGTTTACCCCGAAACCAATTCCGAGTCCCTGAAGTCCTTTGATTGGAAGAATATAACTGATCCATGAATTGAATACATTCGCAGGACCTGCCGATTCCGGACGACGTCCATCTACATTAGGATCTGCCTTTTCATATCTGCTGTGGTTATAGCTATATCCGGCCATAATGTTTAACCCCTGAACAGGATTCATGATGGTTTCTATTTCAATTCCTTTACTTCTCTGTTTTCCATCCTGAACAACAATATTGTATTCTTTTCCGTCACGGATTACGCCGCTTCCTCTCTGGATGTTATCCACAAGAATGTCATAGTATCCAACGGTGAAATTAATTTTGTTTCTCCAAAGATTTCCTTTAATTCCAACTTCCCACTGATTCGCCATCTGAGGTTTCATCTCTCCGCTGTAGTCTGGTAACTGTTGTGTAACAGGTGCTGTATAGCTGAAACCGTTCATATAATTACCATAAGCAGATAACTGGTCTTTAAGAATCTGGTATACAATTCCCACTTTAGGAGACCATGCGGTCTGCTTGAAGTCATCTTTACGTTTGTTATCATTTAAATTCAGCTGGCCTTTACTTTCATAATGATCCATCCGTAAGCTTAAAACCGTAATCAAACGGTCTGTAATATAGGTAACGTTTGAAATGTAGGCTCCATAAAGGTTGGATGCAGAATTATTTCTTACCAAAGGTGTTTTACCTACTGCAATAGCAGCTTGAGTAACAGCCTGGATTTTCTGAAGGGCAAGATCTTTAGAAATATTCGGATACCCCTCTAAACTTTGTCCGTTAACATTATCAAAGACTACAATTGGAGAATGGTTGTTATTGATCGTCTGATTCAGATAATCCAATCCGATCAGGACTTTATTTTTAATTTTCCCGATATTAAATTGTCCATTGAAATTCTGCTGAATACTTGTGGAAGAAGCTTCTGAATTCTGCCACTGTACGTTGCGTTCCAGCAAAGCATCACTGGTTGTCCCTCTGATAAACTGATATTGATACAATCCTTCTGTCTTTCTGAAGTTTCTGGAAAGCAATGTCTGTGAAGTCCATTGATCTGAAATTTTGTAATTCGCCTCAGCTTTTACGTTGATAGATGGTGCTTTTAAGGTCATATCATTGTTGGAGTAAGATCTTTTCCAGTCGAAGCCTAACTCGTCAGGATTGTGGGCAAAATATTGCCTTGTTCTCGGAAGGAAAATAATCGGAGTGTTGGTTCCTTCATAATTGTAAATCTGTGCGCCTAAGTTAAATTTCAATCTGTCATTAACCTGATAGCTTACAGTAGGTGCCACAAAGAACGATTTTCTGAATTCAGAATCCTTGAATCCGTTCTGATACTGATAAGCGGCATTCAAACGGAACAGCATATTTCGGGATTCTGTAATAGGACCGTACACATCAGCTGTCACACGGTTCAGATTATAGCTTCCCATCAGGTAAGAAGCTTCTCCTCCGAAATAATCTTTAGGTTTTTTAGTTACAGCATTAATCAAACCTCCAAAAGAAGTTACGACACCTCCGTACAATGTTCCTGAAGGTCCTTTGATCACTTCCAGACGTTCAATATCGACAGGATCTATTTCTCCGTTGGTGGTTGCAGGAACACCATCTACCATGGATACTTTGGTAGGAAATCCTCTAAGGCTGTAGTAGAAACTTCCGTCTCCTGAACCTCTTCCCGGGCTTCCCTGCATTTTTACCATACCCGGGACGTTTTTCAATACTTCCGAAATATCGTAAGTAAGCTGTTCCTTCATGATCTGCTGATTGATGCTTGTGTAAGCCTGTGGATTTTCCAGAACTTTCAGAGGCATTTTGGCCACTGAAGTACTGTCTTTATCCAAAAATTTATTTCTGCTCACTGCATATACAGTAATTCCCTCAATCACATTACTGTGTAAAGGGGCATAGATAGCAGGGATCTCATAGACATCTTTCTGAATGTAGATTTGCTCTCTCATCAGCTCAATGTCATTTAAAACCACCTGAAGCGTATATTCTCCAGGGGGCACATTTTCAAAGTAATATTCTCCTAAATTATTGGTTTTTGCCTGATAAGACGTATTGACAAGTCTTAAAACAGCGTTTTTTACCGGTGCTTTTTCAGACAGCATGATTTTGCCATGAACTCTGTCGCCCTGCTGTGCAGAAAGCGAATTGGAAGATAAAGCAAGACCAAGAAGTAATATAAGGGTTTTAGATGTTTTCATGCTGTAGGTTTTGTAACAGGGGATAGTTTATTTTACCGTTTTGTGATAACGGGAATGATTCTATACGTTCTGTGCGTACATATTGGGGGTTGATACGCAGTTTATTTTTAATGGTTTCGGTGATGATCTGAGGATCAATATCTGGGTTATCATACAACACCACGATTTTTTTATCATTGGCGTTCAGACACACGAAGGTATTGCCCGGCATTTCATTTTTAAGAATAAATTCTACCTCATCCAGATTAAGACGTATTCCGAAAAGTTTCATGATACGTTTTATTCTTCCTGTGATATAATACATTCCGTTTTCACCTTTTCTGGCAGTATCTCCGGTATGCAGTACGGAAGGCTGCTCATACGTAGCAAGATCCTCCAGTTTATTGGCATAGCCTCCGAAAATACTTACGTGAGAAAAAAGTAATTCATCCGTTTCAGGATCAATTTTGAAGCTTCCTCTTTCTACCACATTTCCAATTGATGTTTCTTCTTCCAGCAATCCTTCTGTGGTAAGGTAAGCCATTCTTCCGCCTGCTTCTGTCTGTCCGTATTGCGCAAAGAATTCTTTTTTAAATTCATGACAATAAGAGAAAATAGTTTTTCTCAGCTCAGCATTGATCACCCCTCCGGTATGGGTAAAATATCTCAGGCTTGGAAAATCTTTTCTGAAAAATCCTATTCTGTTCAGGTTTTCATAAAGAAACGGAACTCCGCCCAAAGTACTGTAGCCGTACTCCTCCATTTCGTCCCAGAATGCTTTTTGCATAATATCTTTATCTGTACACACGATTCTTCCGGCGCGCATACAGTTGGTAGTGAAAATAGAGAACCCGTACACAAAGTTGACCGGAACGTTTAAGGGAACTACATCCGTTCCCTGAACCGGCATGTACTGAAGAATGCTCAATGCGTTCTGATAAAGGCTTTCATCTGATAATTTAACAAGCTTTGGAACGCCTGTTGTCCCTGAAGTACTCAAAAGGATTTTGATGTCAGGATGAATCGTAACTTCACTCTTATAATCATCCTTTGCAAAGATGCTGATGTTGTCTGAGAATGCTTTCAGAGTATATCCTTCAATGGCTTCTCTTTGCGGATCAAAGATATATTTCGGACGGTATTCAGCCTCAATACGTTCTTTAAATTCCTCATGCAGTTTCTGCCCCAGTACAGCAATCGTATGTGCTGTACCATAAAAATTGAGAAGCACCTCAATACTGGACAGCTGATTGTCATTGTACAAAAAGAGGAGCCCTTTTTCTACCGGGTTTAAGCCTAAAGACCGGTACAGTGTTCCCACCGGTATTGTTGTACCGGTGGAAGCATCTGTAACCGCCAGGTTCTTATTGGCAATTACATTTTCTAAAATTTTCATATGTTTAGTTTTCTACGAATACTTCGTATTTCTTCATTTTTTCACGAATCTTTCCGACGGTTCCCATCTCCAGAATATCATTAAAATCAAATTTGATCTGATAAAACTGCTCAAGCGCTTCTACGATAAGAAGATGAGACATAGAATCCCATTCCGGGATTTCCTGATACGTTAGTTTTTCATCTACCAATTCTTTTTTTATGGCGATGGCAGAGGCGATAATTTCATAAAATTCTTCTGTAGTGTTCATTTTAAATTTTTATAGTTTTCCATTTTCCATTTTTAAAAATCATGAGGAATAGTACAGCCAAAACGATTTCCGAAGAAACGATAGCGGTAAATATTCCTCTCAGTTCCCACTGAAATCTTACTCCTAAGAGATAAGCCAACGGAAGCTGAATCACATAAAACATCACGAGGTACAACAGCGTTACCTGTAATATGTTTCCGGCCGCATTCAGAGCACGGCTGATCACCATGGTGAATCCTAATAGCAAATAAGCCATAGAAACCACATGGATGTATTGAACTGCATATCTTGCGACTTCAGGTTCTGTAGTGAAATTTTTCACTACATATTCCGCAGCAATCTGCCAGAATAAGGCTACGAGTACCAGATAAGTCATGTTGATGGTTCCGGCTCTCCAGACTGTTTTTTCAGCACGTTCCGGCTCTCCGGCACCCAAATTCTGTCCTGTAAGAACTCCGGCAGCATTTCCTATTCCCCAGGCTGGCATTGTCGCTACTGAAGCAATACGCTGGGCAATGATATATCCTGCAAGTGCTGTGGTTCCGAAAGTAGAGATGATCTTCACCATAATCAGCCAGCTGGATGTTGGGATAATATATTGAACCAATCCTCCAAAGGCGAGTTTCAAAATCTTTTGCAATAAGGGTACATCAAGCTGTAAAGGAACTCTGATACTGATGCTGGTTTTTCCTGTGGCGAATATGAATGCCTGGTATAAAACTCCTAATGTTCTTGATAAAACTGTAGCATATGCCAATCCCATCAATCCGAAAGCAGGAATAAATCCTAATCCGAAAACAAGGATTACTGCAAAGATGATATTGGAAATATGGCAGATCCAAAGTGATTTCATGGCAATATCGGCGTCACCAGCTCCTCTGAAAAGTCCATTGACAGAAAGACGAAGAATCACAAGCCCGATACTCAGGAAGACCAGTCTTGAGAAAGAAACGCCTTCGGTTACCGTACTGGCATTGATTCCCAGAAAACCAACGATTTCTGATGCGAAAAAGCAGGAAACTCCACCAATAAGCACCGCAAAAAACAGGGCCAGCAAGATGATGTATTGGGCTGTTCTGCCCATTCCTTCTTTATCTTTTTCACCTGCTCTTCTGGCCGTAAGGTTTGCTGCTGCAATTCCCAAACCTACTGCAATGGCATAAGCAAAGTTGATATAGTTATCTGTAATTCCCACAAGCCCCAGAACTTTGTCGCCTAATTTTGCGATAATCAATAGATTGACACTCACAAAAACAGATTCCATGACAAGTTCCATCACCATGGGAATGGCAAGACTAAAGATGGAACGGTTGATACTTCCGGAAGTCAGTTCGACTTTTTTTCCGGCTATGGCTCCATACGTAAAAACCGCTCCTTCTTTTAGGATATGCAGGAATTTCCTCATACGGCTGCTACTGAATTTTTATTGGCAATCTGATACAGCGGATTAGGCAGTGCTCCGTCTTTTCTCGGAATAGCAAATGCCTTGTTTTCACTGTAACCGTTATTTTTCAGACGCAGACTGTTGATATAGAATCTTTTGAATGCCGGCACGTACAGGTCATACTTTTCGTATCTTTCCTGAAGATGGGTATTCTCAGCTTTATAATTTTCTACACAGTTGTGAACGAGTTCCCAGAATGTTTCTTCATTAAAGTTGGAATACGTATGCAAAGCATTCGACAGATATCTGAAGAAGGCATCAAAGACTCCAAGCAAAATAAACAACGGGATATTTTCTTTGTTGGAAGACTGGATCAAACCGTCCGCAAGGTGTGCAGGAAGCTTTTCTCTGGCTTCTGTAGTAAGTACAATATCATCTACAAAATCTTTGATTACGATTCTCTTTGGAACTCCGTTTTTCAAAACCAGCATAATGTTTTCTCCATGTGGCGTTACACATAATGAATGCGTGTAATAAATGTGTAATAATGGGGTAAGATAGGCATCAAGATAGCTTTCAATCCATTCTTTGATACTCACACCTGCTTTTTCCGCAAATGCCTGAACCAATGGAACTCCATTTTCATCTACATAAAGCAGAGAGGCCATGGTTACCATTTGCTCATCTTCTTTCAGATAGTTTTCAGCACTTTCTCTCCATAATGCGCCAAGGAATTCATTATACTGATAAGGCACACTGTCAATAGCTCCATATTGTGGATGCAAATAGGTAATTGCAGCCTCTTCTCCTAAGAAAATAGTTTCTTTATTATCCAGATAAGCATCGTCTTTAATCAAACCTTTTACCCAATCTGTAATAGCAGGAGCAATTTTCATCTGTTTAGGTGATAATCCTCTGATATTTCCTGTACTCAGAATAGAAACCGCTGTTTTCAGGTATCGTTTTTTAGGATGATCTACATTGAATAAAGTACGGATACTCTGCTGCGGACTGTACGTATCACTACCCTCACCCAATTGAATTAAAAGTCCGGAAGCAATATCCCCGGCAAAATGAATCTGAAGCTTATGCTCCCACTGCCATGGATGTACGGGGATAAAATGATAATCTTCAACATTTTTTCTTTTGCTCAACAGCTGCTGCTGAAAATCATTATATAATAAATCTCCTATTTCAGAACGATAAAACTCGTCTCTGTTAATATGTTCCAAAGACTGGAATGACGATCTGCTTTTATGAGAAGCCAGCCAGATTACTTTTAAGTTTTCATCGGCTTCAGGAGCAAATGTTTTCAGATCTCTTGGAGAAAAACCTAACCGGCTTTTGTTTACAATTACCCATGGATGTCCTGTCATATTGTGCTCTACAGTTTGATAATCCGCATCAGCAAGCTCTTTTGAAGGCATCACTCCTCTTGATAAGATTAAAGCATCACAATACAGCGTATGCAGTAATTCTTCCGTGTATCTTGCAATGGTATAAGGATCTAAGTCAAAAACAGTCTGCATTTCCAGAAAGAAAGCCGCTACATCTACTGAAGACAAATCTTCACCGTTTTCTGTTTTTGTAATGCTGTTTTTATCAATATGCCAGTAATCCATCATTCTTTTCTGTCCGCGGAAGCTGTACGAAATGTTTTCAAATCCTGTTTCAAGTTTGAAAACAGTATATCCGTCTTTATTTTCAAAGGTTACCACAGGTTTCAGAAGCTCTTCATGCATGAGTTCTGCGATGGTTTTGGCCATTAGGTTTCTGTTAGCCTGATTCCAGTTTTCCTGGCTTACTGTATTTTTTAAGTTGGTGTTCATTTTTTGATTAAATTTTGGCAGTTGGTAAATCAGCATATTTTTCTACATCGAAATCCTGGAAAGCAATTTTCTTTTCAATTTTATAATGCTCTCTTCCCAGAATATCATTGATGATGTAGGAATTACGGTACGCAGCCATTCCCAGATCTGTAGAAATATAACTGTGAGTGTGTACTTCAGCATGAAGCACATAAATTTCCCCTCCGTTGTGGTCTATTGAATAATTTCTGTTGACATCAAACAATCCGCTGGAATCTCTCTTGATTCTATCCTGAATATTTTGTAAGAATGCAGGCTCGTGGTAACGATATCCTGTTCCCAGAATCAGATAATCCGCTTCCTGATCATAAGGTACTTCCTGTTCCAGTTGGGTAAATTCGAGATTGATGAAGTCTGGATTACTGTTGTCTACTCTATTCAACTGACTGTTAGGAATAATTTTAAGATTAGGATCAGCATTGTCGATATTCAGATCATAAATAAAATCGTAGATATCATTGATCAGGTCGTAATTGATTCCTTTAAACTGAGCCTGCTGCTTGCTTAAAATGGTTTTCCTTGCAGATTCGCTTCTGTTGTAGAAATATTCAACATAATCAGGAGAAGTAAGTTCCAGCGTCAACTTAGAATATTCCATAGGGAAAAATCTGTCCGGACGGGAATACCATCCCAATTGTGTATCTTCATTTCTGTTTTGAAGAAGATCATAAAAAACTTCTGCTGAACTCTGGCCAGAACCGATAACCGCTATTTTTTTACCCTGAGACAAAAGTTCTTCTTTTCTATACAGATAAGAACTTGTATGAATAACACGGGAATCGTCCTTCGGAATGAAAGAAGGAATATGAGGCTGTGTTCCTGTTCCCAAAATCAGTCTTTCTGTTTTGAAAACTGTAGTTTCTTTGGTTTTGGTGTGAATCGTAGTTACATGATATAAACCTTCTTCAAAAGTAATATCCACTACCTGAGTAGAAAAACGGCATTGCGGAAGCTGTTCAATGACCCATTGGCAGTAACGGTTGTATTCTTTTCTCGGAATAAAAAAATCTTCTCTGATAAAAAACTTATACAGCCTTCCGGTTTCCTTCAGATAGTTCAAAAGGCTTAAAGGATTAGTAGGATCAGCCATAGATACACAGTCACATAAAAATGGGGTCTGCAGGGTTACATGGTCAATCATCAATCCCGGGTGCCAGTCGAAACCATCTCTCTGGTCCAGGAAAAGGGTTTTCAGTTCCGAAATCGGATTGGATAATGCGGCAAGTCCCAGATTGAAAGGGCCTATACCTATGCCTATTACATTGTATACGGCTTCGTTAGTCATTTTTTGTGATGTTTGTGGTGATTTGTACCTCTTTATTCTGCGGGAATTTTTCCCAGTACCATTCTCTGTAACAGAAGTTCAGATTGGCTTTTTTATGAGGCATTTCAATTACTTTATCTACTTTGAAGCCTACATGGGCTTTGTTCATCATAGATGCAAGAGAGTCTACAGATCCTTCGCCTACCATTTTTCCTACCTGTGGCTGTGCAAAAACATAGTCAACCATAGATTGAGTGGATGGAGATACAAATTTCTTTTTAGGATCAATAGGTGCAATAAACTGATGTGTACCGTAATCTGTTGGCAGCACTTCATAATAATCGCCTACAATATCTCTGCAAGCCCAATACACCTCAATATTACAGGAAGGTTCATCGTTTCCTGCGATGATATAACTGTGTGCTTCATCACCTGGTAGCATCAGCCTGTAGTACGTTTCCAGCTCATCAATGCGCCAGTTCATCTGCCAGATTTTTACGGCATGTTCACGGTTGAACCATTCATGAAGCATTTCAAGGTCATTGTCAAGATCTATAGGACGCATACTCATCGTTACATCTTCTTTCTGGAAGTATCTTTTAAAGAAAACTTCTGTTCCCTGCGGATTGATTAACTGATCCGAGAAGAAATGTTTGTGAAGAAGATTCGGAACTTGAGCATAAGAAATTGAAGAAGCATTCACGCCTCCGTCTAAATCGGACACTGCGGATTGAAGGTTTGATTTCACAGCCCAATACCTTTGATTCAATGCATAATCGGTTAGCGATGAGGGTTCAGTTTCATGAAGATTTTCAAACTCCCTGTACAGAATATGGATTAATCTTCTTTCTTTAACCAGTCCTGTTTTGCCTATGGAAGCAATCAGTGCGCTCAGGTTACTGACCAGAAGATGGTGAGAAACAATGTCCAGAAGACGCTCATCCCTGATGAAAAGATCTTCGATTTCAGGATAATTTTTGATCAGAGATTCATATTTTTCTTTGAAGCTTTCTTTGATCAGATAACCTTGTCCGTCTCTCACGTAAATAGATTGAGGAAGCAATTGATTATCTAATTGTACAAGCAGATTCTGCTGATGAACTTCCGGTGCCATGCCTAATTGATCGTACAACCTGTTTAAGGGCGAAAGCAATAGGTTTACATACTTTTCAAACCAGATAATAGCTGCTTTTTCTGCATCTACACCCAATTGATTCGCAACATTTTTAAAGAAATGGGTCGTAAAATTGAATCCGTCAGTAGATTCATCCTGGCAAAGTCTTGCTAATAAAATCACTTTATCTTCATTGGAAAAAGGATTTTCACGGAGCAGTATATTAAGACTGTCCATATTTTTTCCTCCATAATGAACGCTTAACGTAGAAGGTTCCAGCAATAATTTAAAATTCGGGAAACTTGGTTCAAATGAAGCCTTTATATTTTGCCACCAGATCGCCGAAGCATAACCTCTGTTGAGATCTTTTAAGCTGTTTGTTCTTACAGAACCTGTCATTAAAACATGCAGAGAAAATTTCAACATCCAGCTGAAATCCGGATTGTATACCGTTCTTATGGAAGATGTTGCATAAAAATCCTCTCCTAAAGGTCCGATGTGAATGATTTTCCCGGAACCCAACATTTCAGGGTATTCTGCTGTCGATAAAAGATATTGTGCCTCCCATGGATGGCATGGAACGATGTAAAAATCATTGATGTTTTCAAAATCATAACTTTCCGGTATGGATACCCATTTTTGGAAGATCTCTTTGGCCGAAATCCCCGGAAGAGATTTTTCTGTGATGCAGTCTTTATGAATCAGGAAATAATCCAGCTGAAATCCTTTTCTGAATTCAGGACCATATAAAAGCTGCTCTTCCTCGGAGAAGCCCATTCTTGATTTGGTGAAAGGATGCAGATTGTGTCCGGCAGGAAGCATTTGTTCAGATTCAAGAAAAGAATACGTTAAAAGCTGATCATCCTGAAGACAGGCTTCTGTAGTCAGTTCAAGATTTCTTAAGCTGCTCTGAATTCTTTCCACAAAATTTCTGAAACCTGTTTCGTTTGTAGTCTCAGAAAGTTCTCTGTAAACCAGTTCAGTAAGCTTTTGCTCATTCACTTCAAAAACGTCCTGATTTTGATGATCTACCGCCCACAAAACAGGTCCATATTCATGAAAAAGCGTTTCGGAACGATAAGAAACCGGAGCAAATAAAAACAGTCCGCTTTTCTTCATTTCAAATCTCATAAACAGTGGATTATTACTGTTTTGAAGAGCCTTTGCTGTGAGAATATCATATTTCGGAACGCCCTGATAGAATTTTCCGTTTCCCAGTTCTCTCAGCATTCCGTTCAGCAGAATTCTGAAAGTAATTTCCCGGGCTTTTTCTCCTGTTCTATTTTTCTGAATTAAAGTCTTTTCCATGTTTTTTGATTGTGGTGAGAATTTGATGAATGTCTTCTGTAGTCGTAATCGGATTCAGGAAGGTAAACTTCAGATAGAAATTCCCATCCACTTTGGTACTTGCTACAAGGATTTCTCCGCTGTAGAAAAGTTTCATCTTGATGTATTGATTCAGGGCATTCAGATCACTTATTTCCGGATTTACATATCTGAAAACAAGAACACTTAAGTCAGAATCTGAAAGAAGTTCAAAATCTGCATCTTCCGTAATCATGGCTGCAGCATCTTTGGTAAGATCGATCACCGTGTCTGTGTATTCTGCCAACTGTTCTTTCCCCATCATTCTTAGGGTAAACCAAAGCTTTAAAGCATCAAATCTTCGCGTACTCTGGGTAATGGATTTATTGATCTGTGCCGGAATTTCTTCCTCATCCATTTCTTTCGGATTCAGATAATCGGCATGATGTTTAAGAATCAACAGCTCTTTTTTATTTTTAACAATAAAAGCACTGCTGCTGATAGGCTGGAAGAATGATTTATGATAATCAATCGTTACAGAGTCTGCTCTTTCAATTCCATTGATCAGATCACGGTATTTTTCACTCAATAATAAGGCGCAACCGTAAGCTGCATCTACGTGCATCCAGATATTATAATGCTCTGCAATATTGGCGATATCTTCCAGTGGATCAATATTTCCAAAATCTGTAGTTCCTGCTGTCGCCACGATTCCAATAGGGATATTTCCTAACTGCTCTTCTCTTTTAATATATTTTTTCAAAAGAGAGATATCCATACGGAATCTTTCATCAGTAGGAACTTTTACAATGCTTTTCTCACCCAGTCCCATAATGGAAGCGTTTTTCAGATTGCTGAAGTGAGATTTATCCGAAACAAAGATCCTGAAACGGCTTGCCTCCGATGGCAGACCCTCCATTTTAATATTGTGGTTGTACCTTTTCTGAGAAAAACAGTCACGCATCATGACCAGTCCCATTAAGTTGCTCTGTGAGCCGCCTGCTGTGAAAATGCCATCACTTTCGTTCGTATTATATCCGATCTGACCGGCAGTCCAGTCGATCAGTTTTCTTTCCATGAAAGTTCCTCCGGCGCTCTGATCATAAGTATCCTGAGAAGAATTGATAGCACTTACAAGGATTTCTCCTGCCAATGCGGGGATTACTACAGGACAGTTAAGGTGTGCCACATATTGCGGAAGATGAAAAGCTGTGGCATGTTTCACATAGATTTCATCTACTTCTGCCAGAAGCTCATTATAATTGGAAAGTTTTTGGTTAAGGTCGATCTGTTGTACCATTCCTTTCATTGTTTTAGCTTCTATACCACTGAAAGGCTTGGTGTTTCTGTACAGGAATTCCTGAACGAGGTCTAAAGTACTGTTGACAGCATTACGATAATGATCATAATTGTCAGGATGAAAAATATTCCCGAAATTCCCCGAAATGTGAGGTGAAGTGGTGCTTGCGAACTCTTCAAGGGATATTAAATTGTTACTCATAAAAGTTTTATAATGTGATTTTTTTAATCTTTGAATTGTTGTGGTTTTTTGATATATTATTTTATATATCTGATAGTCAGGTTTTTAAATTTTGCATTTTTTATTATGTTTTATTTGGTGATTGCATAATTATTACTAAATTTGACTTCGTTATTATTATTTAGAATAATTAAAAACAAAGATATAAATTATTAGTTAACACCAAATTTATTTTTAATGAATTCTACAGAAATTTTAGATAAAGACTGTTCAACAGCGGTAAAACTGCTTCCTACGGTCATAAAAGTCACCTCTCAGGAAAGAAGAATGATAAAAGATGCGGCGCTGCATCTTCAGAAAAAGTATGACACCTATGAAAACCGTGATTTTATAAAGCATGTACATCAGCTGGCTTCTTATTTCTTACCGGAGAGAATTTTAAATATAGCGGCTGATTTTGCAAGTGATTTTTCAAAAGATCAGTATGGTGCACTCATCTTTACCGGATTAATGGACATCGATCAGGAGAATATAGGTTCTACGCCTTCCAACTGGCAGTCGGCAGATTATTCAAAATTCAATTTATATGGTTTTGCGTGTGCGCTTATTCATGGGGCACTTCCTTCAAAACCTGTACAATATTATTCACAGCGTAAAGGCGGAGGATTGATTCATGCCATTATTCCTGATGAAAAAATGAAGGAAACACAAACCGGATCAGGATCTTCTACAGATTTGTATGTCCATACGGAAGATGCTTTTCTGAAACATCAGGCTGATTTTTTAAGCTTTATGTATGTGCGAAATGAGGAACAGGTTCCTTCTACTCTATATTCAATCCGTTCTCATGAGTCTATCGGGGAAAAATACAGATCTCTTTTTGAACCAATTTATAAAATCCCGAAAGATGCCAATCTGGAAACAGGAAATAGTGAAGAAGAGACCTTGGATTCTGTTTTGTATGGTAATTACAGCCTTCCGTTTATGCGATTTGATGCTGCAGAACAGCTTTTCAATCCCAGCATAAGACAGTCAGATGAAGCGCAGAATACGCTGCATGAGTTCTGGGAGGAAGCCCGACATTTAATTTACTCAGGATTTACGCCTCAGGCTGGAGATGTTATTCTGGTTAATAATCATTTATGCGCTCACGGAAGATCAGCTTTCCGTGCAGGAGTAAGAAAAATTAACGGTATTGAACAGCCGTGTGAAAGAAGAATCATGCTTCGTATGATGAGTAAAGTGAGTCTTATTGATATGAGAGCACACACGCTTACAGAAGATCCGTTCTTTGTGATAGAGGAACATTTGGGGAAAAACTTTCAACATTTTTAAAATGCAAACCTGTTAGCATTTTTGAACCTTCAATCAATCGAAATCCTTTTTGGGCATGGCTCAAAAAGGATTTTTTTATTTGATTTTCACTTGATTGATCTTTGACAATCAAAGGTGGTAAGTTTTGGTTAAAACCATCGGAATTTATATTTATTAAAACGGGCTAAAGCCCGTTCCTATTGAATATTTAAAGTCTTCATTGTATTTTTTTAAATATGATATTTCATTCTGATGGTTTTTTATATCAATAGAAGCGGGCTTTAGCCCGCTTGTTTTTGTTATTAATATAATATTGGCTTTAGCCAAAACTTAAAAGCTTATAATTTTACTGTTTAAAAAACCTGTCAAACAAAGACAACTGTTCAGACAATGATCTGCTCCAGTATTCAGTAACATGTCCTCCCAAAGATTCTGTGTAGAGATGCTGGATTTTCATTTCGGTCAGTTTTTTATGAAAATTCCTGTTCATATTGATCATTTGAGTGTCTTCTGTTCCACAATCGAAAATATACTGCTGTTCTGCTCCTGCCATCAGCTTTATTTTACTGTCGGTAAGGAAGTTGGGATTGATAGATTCCAGTGGTCCAAGTATTTTATTTACCATATATTTCTGATAGCCTTCTCCGAATGAATTAAAATCCAATGCTCCGCAAGAACTTCCTACAATACCAAATGTTTTATTATAAGTAACTCCGATATTGGTGGCTCCATAGCCTCCCATACTCCATCCCAAAATTCCGCGGAATTTTTTCTCTGCTTTCACAGGGTAATTTTTATCAATGAATTCTACCAGTTCTTTTCCAATAAAGGTTTGATATTGTGAATCCTTAACGACAGGACTGTCCAAGTACCACGAACTGTAATTTCCATCCGGAAGTACATAGATTGTTTTCAATTCCTGTGCTTTTTTTACCAGATCCGGAATATCCTGCTTAATGATTCTGTCCGGATTGCCACTGAAACCATGAAGAATATAGATCGATGGATACTTCGTATTAGGCTGAAGATTAGGAGTGATGATTACAGTTTTAATTTTTTTATTCATTTTCGGACTGAAAATTTCCTGATGAATAATTTTTTGTGCGGATAGCTGTACAAATGCAGTCAGTACAAATAGAATGTTGATGAGCTTCTTCATGCTGAAAAATGTTTAATTAATGATAATCACAGGTATACTTTTTTAAAACATATAGCATACCAATAATCTTATGACAGAACAAAATTGTGAAATAAAAAAGAAGAAAGCCTCAACATATGTTGAAGCTTTTATTAATTTATTTTCAGGTTAAATTCAAAAATATCAGTTGATTTCCTTTCTGATCCGGCTTAGTTGCGTGGGTGTTATTCCAAGATAAGAAGCAATATGATGCTGTTTTAGTCGATTATAAAGGGATGCATTTTCAAGCAATTGCAGATACCTCTTTTTTGCAGTTTCGTATTTGAGGGAAACTTCTAAAGGTTCTTTTTTTACTACCCAGTTTTTTTCCAGATAATAGAGATGAAAAAGAGCCAGATCATGGTGTTTTTCCAGCAATTCACGGTAGGCTTTTGCAGGATATTGTATCACCGAGCAGTCTTCCAGTGCAATAATATTAAAATCGCTGGGTTCATTTTTAATAATAGCTGCTGTGGAGGCTGCAAAACTGTTTTCTTCGAAGAAGATTTTATAAATATTGTTTCCCAGCTCATCTACCGTATAATAGCCAATCAGTCCGGACTTTACAAAATAATAATATCTTGCCATGGAACCGGACTCCAGCAGAAGATCATTCTTATGATAGTATTCTTCCGAACAGATATTCAATAAATCTTGAATCGTTTCTTCGGATAAAGGATAATATTGATTGAGATGTTTTACAAATTCTGAATGGTTCATTTGGGAATATTTTACTCAAATACAATTGCCTTACTTTCTGTCTTTCAATTACAAAATTTCAGATAAAAAATTTAAAACCAATTTTTCTCAAATTTTAAAACATAATTATCTGTGGTTAAAAAAGTTTAGTCCAGTATTTTTTTCATCATCAGATCCGTCTGTTCTTCTTCTCCCAATCTGAAAATGTGTTTATCAAACTCAACAAATCCGTTTTTCCTGTAAAATTGTAAAGCCCTCAGATTCTCTTCCCATACTCCCAGCCACAGGTATGATTTCTTAAGTTGCTGAGCAGTTTCCAAGGCCTGATCATAAAGAAGCTGGCCTACTTTTTTGCCGTGATGACTTTTCTTCACATAAATTCTTTCAATTTCCAGGCTGGTTTCATCCTGAAGTTCTGTCTGGGCGCTGCCGGTATTTAATTTCAGATAACCTACGGGATTATCTTCTTCCCAGGCAATATAGAAATGGGAATCAGGATTATTGAGTTCAGATTTTATCTTTTGAGTATTAAAACTTTCTTCCAGATATTTTTTCATGGCCTCCTCTGTATTATCTTCTGCAAAAGTTTCAGAAAATGTTTGTATCCCTAAACTTTGTACAATTTCCAGGTCTTCAGCCGATGCTTTGTTGATGATGATTGAACTCATGGCGGTAAGAATAAATGTTATGAGAAAAGAATTTTCTTAAATGCTTCAGAAGCCAGATGTACCTGCACACTCCAGTCGTCGGCAGCGTCACTTCCGGCATCATCGGAAATATATTTCAGGCATAGAAACGGAATATTTTCCTTTTGGGCAATCAATGCCAACGGATAGGCTTCCATGTCTACAATATTATAATCGGTTTCGGAGTGGTTCATTTCAAAGCTGTCACCACTTCCGCAGATTCCTTCTTTCAGGGTATCCATTTTAAGTCCATATTCCAAAACAGGCGGAACTCCGGATAATGGGGTCTCATAAAGTTGAAATCCCAGCCCTCTTACATCCATATCTCTCTGGATGAATTTTGTACAGCATACTACTTCTCCTTTATGAAATCCTTTACTTCCTGCAGAGCCCAAATTCACAATCAGTTTAGGCTTTCTTGCATGAATTTCTTTGGTTAATTCGATGGCTGCATTTACTTTTCCGATGCCGGTAATTAATTTGTTTTTATCGTCGAAAACGGTTCCTGCTTCGGAATCTAATGCAAAAACAAAAAGGGTGTCATCAATTGAATAATGAGTTTCGTGGTTAATTTTTATCATTGAGAAATCAGATTTATACAGGTAATACAAAGATACGAGACTCTATTCAATTAAAACCCCCAAAATAGTTTTATTTTGGGGGTTAAATATCTTAGATACTGCAGCCGTCTGCATCACAGGAAGCTCCGTTTTCGCCGGAAAGATCCTTAAACGGACTCACCGTTTCTTTATAAGTCTGTTGCAGTGCATTTTCAAAAACTTCTGCAGGCTGAGCACCGGAAACAGCATATTTACCATTCAGAACAAAGAAGGGAACTCCGGAAATACCATTGTTTCTTGCCTCCTGAATATCCTGATTCACTTCATCATCCAATTGACCCGTTGTAACAGCCTGTCTTGCTTCTTCCTTATCTATTCCTAAATTTTCGGCCAGCGCCACTAAAACCTCTGCATCTCCTACATTTTTCCCGTCAATAAAGTGAGCAATAAATAATGCCTCTTCCATTTCATTGGATTTATTGTGCTTTTTGGCTAAATGAAGCAATTTGTGCGCACTGAAAGTATTGGTGATTAAAGTTTTTCCAAAATTAAAATCAATTCCGGCTCCCTTTCCCATTTCAGCTACCTGCCCAAGCATTTGGGTAGCCTGAGCTTCAGGAAATCCTTTTTTTTCTCTGAAATATTGTATCGTATCCTGAGTTTCTTTCGGATCTAAGCCTGGATCCAGCTGAAAACTCTTCCACTCAACTTCTACTTCATCTTTAAAAGGAAGCTTATTCAAAGCCTGCTCAAAATTATTTTTTCCAATATAGCAAAACGGACACATCACATCCGACCAGATTTCTATTTTCATTCTATTTAATTTTAAATCAAATTAACAGTGCAAAGATAGTGTATTTTATTTAATGTAATAAAAATTATTACAGTTTAAATCTAACCGGCTTTATGCTTTATTTACCTTTTTACAGAATAATAAATGAGCAACTAATGCAAGTACTCCAAATACAGTTCCTACAAAGCACACACCAGTCCATTGAGCTTTTTGCCAGGCGATAGAAGCCAGCCAGGTTCCCAATGAACCTCCTATGAAATAAGAAACCATATACACTGTATTTAGTCTGTTCACAGCGTTTGATTTAATCAGGAAATAATTGGTCTGATTCATAATGTGGCTTGACTGTACTCCCAGATCCACAAGAATTACTCCTATAATCAGTCCCCAATAGGTTTCTCCTGCAAAATAGGTAAACCCCCAGCTTCCTATAACAATCAATAAAGAATACAGGATAATTCTATTAATATCCAGATACTTTTGCAGTTTTCCCACCTTAGCCGCAGCTAAAGCGCCTACCGCTCCTGCTAATCCAAAACTACCTACTACAGATGAACCGGCATTAAAAGGAGGCTTTTCCATGTGAAAAACAAGCGTGGTAAACAGCGCGCACATTGATCCAAATGCCATAGCTCCACGGAAAGAAGCCAGCTGAAGAACAGGCTGTGTTTTTGCAAGCTGAGCAACAGAACGCATCAGTTCACTGTAGGTACCTTTAAAGTTAGGAGACATTTCAGGAAGCATTTTATACACAGCCAGCCAAACCAGAATCATCAGCCCTGCTGCAATACCAAACATGGCTCTCCATCCCCAAAGCTCTCCTACAATTCCTCCTATAAAACGGGAAAGAAGAATTCCCAGCAATAACCCTGACATTACCAGACCGATATTGGAAGATTTTTCTTTATCCGAAGAAAGTTCGGCCGCAATGGGTACAAACAGCTGCGGAATAACAGACGTCGCTCCAATCAATAAGCTTGCTGCGTATAACATCCACAACTGAGTCGCAAAAGTCATCCATAAAAGTGATCCAAAAACCAGAAACAGATCGATTAAAATTAATTTCTTTCGAAAAAATTTATCTCCCAACGGAACAATCAGCAGCAATCCCAATGCATACCCAATCTGGGTAAGTACAGATATTTTACTTGCGGCACTCTCAGAAACCTGAAGTTCTTCAGAAATGAGTGCCAATAAAGGCTGGTTATAATAATTATTGGCTACCACAAGTCCGGAAATAATAGCCATAAGCCAGATAACAGTCCGGGAAATACCATGGGAAGAACTCTCCTGCATTATATAAAGTTTTTATTTGATTTGAAAGCTGTCTGACAGCAGATTTTTAAGAGATCAAAGATAATCATTAAAAAAAGAATTAATCTGCTTCCTTTCTTTACCTTTTCATGAATAACGCAGGATTTTAGCGTAAATTGAGTGATTTCAGCATTCTGCCTGTTTGATTGTTTTTATGGATAATATATATTGACGAAAATCTTTTTGAATATTAGAAATATTAAGGAAATTTGCAGCATGAAAATCATTCCACTTAAAGAAGGTAATTTTTCGGCAAGCAAAACCAAAGACTTTACTCTTTTAACAGAAGAAAATTTTGATAAGACCGGAGGAATTAAAATGTCTGTTCAGCCGTTTCTCATTATTACTGAAAATGATTATATCCTTTTGGATGCTGGAATTGGGTGGAAAAACGAGTCTGGAAAAACTGTTGTTTCAGAAATTCTGGAAAGAGAAAATATCCGTCCCGAGCAAATCACAAAATTGTTGTTATCTCATCTTCATAAAGATCATATTGAGGGCGCTGTGAAACTTACAGAAAATGGTTTTGAAGCGGCTTTTCCAAATGCTCAGATTTATATCCAGAAACGGGAACTGGACTTTGCGGTGGAAAATAAAGGAAATCCTTCATTTGACTTTGATCTATTGGAAAAACTTATTAAGCTTCCGAATATTACGTGGATGAATGAAGATCAGGGGAAAATTACTGATGAGATTTCCTATGAAGTGGTGGGCGGACACACTCCTTTCATGCAGGTTTTCTGGGTCAGAGACAATGAAGAAACAGTCTTCTATGGTGCTGACGATCTGCCACAGGCCTCTTATTTAAAATATCATTTAGCCTATAAAAGTGATTTTGATGGCAGAAAAGCAATGGAATTAAGGCTTAGATGGGAAAAAGAAGCAAAAGAAAACAACTGGAAGATTCTTTTATATCATGATTTGGATCAAACTGTAATAGAAATTTAAATTCAGAAAAAATGGTTTAAATTTCATTAAACCATTTATAAATATCAAATTCAGAAAGAATATTCAGTTTTTTTCTGATCCTGTTTTTCCTGTTTTGTATTGCTTTTGGAGTTACAAAGATGCAGGTTGCAATCTCTTTAGTTGTCATATTAAGCTTAAGATAAATACAAAAGATTAATTCGGAATTTTTAAGAGAAGGCTGTATATCGGATAACTTTTTAAAAAAATCAGGATAAACCAGTCTGAATTTATTCAGGAGACGAGGAGAATTAGATTTGGCCAATGCCATTATCTCGTCTTGTACAAGAATCTTTTGTTTTAAATCCTCTAAGTTAGTTTCTGGGTTTCTATTTTTCATAATACTTTTTCATCTCTACTTATCTCAGATGCAATAAATTTTGCGCATCGTATAAAGTTTTTTATCTGATCAATCTGTTTCATGATAAGGTAATATCGTGAACAAAATGATTCCTATATATTCAAAAATTACTTGCTTTTTTTTAATGTAATCTAATGATCAGCAACATTTAGTTGTATTCAACAAATGATTAGAAAAAAAAACATAACCTATGAATTTCGGCTTATTTTTATATTGGCAAAGAAAGAAAAAATGATTAAAATTTTGTTAAAACCGTATACCACATAGATACCACGTTACATTTTGAGCTAAAATACCATAACGTCTTTTATCAGGTCGTTTACTCATTATCTGCTTTGTTATTTTGCCATTGTAAATGTAATACGTTTCTGTGTTTACTTTTTATGATCTGGATCAATGTTTTCAGCGTATTCTTACCGGAAATAAACAGAGTTATAAACAACAAAAACCGGATCGAAACCCAGCTTTTGTTTATGATATTTTAAAAATATTGTCTTTATGCTTTTACTACTGATCAAGCTGTCTCTGAAACTCTTCCAGATATTTAGCAATATGAATTCCGTCTGCCAATCCATGATGTGCCTCAACAGAAACCGGAAGATATTTTCTTCCTTCACGAATACTGAACCTTCCAAAGGCTATTTTAGGAACCGATTCTGTAGTATTAAAATCAGTAGGATGCAGTATTGCACTGAAAGAATTCCACGGAATGGCAGTATGTCTTACATGATCTTTCCCCAGCCTTTCATTGCTCAATCTCAACCCTGTACTTTCATGTACTCCTTTTATCTCCTCCTGTAGAGCAGCATTGAATGTTTCAAAATCTTCTGAAAAAGGAGTAAATGAAAAACCAAAAGTACCATCCGGCCTTCCAATTGTACTGCCGGCATGCACTGTGGCAAACTGTATTACCTGTCCATCAATAATTCTGAGTTTTAATTCATCTACTGTATTAACCGCCACCATAGATTTGTGATAATAATAGGCAAAAAATGAATATCCTTTCTCTTTTGCTGTATCGTACGCTTTTGTACAGTCTACCTCCGTTGTAAACCCAAAATAAGGGCTTGCCATATTAGAAAAAAATTCGAAGTGTTCTTTCCTGTTCCAGTTGTTTATATCTACAATCCTCATTAATTCTTATTTGCTGCAAATTTCAACATTTTTATGGATTTATAGCTTAAATTCCTTTTATTCAAATATTACACTGTGGTTTTCAGGAATAAAAAAACAAGAGACTCATTTTCTGGTTTGGGAACACCAGTTTATGAATCTCCAGCTTTATATTTCAAAATTATCAATACTATATCTCTTTCATCATTCTTTAATGACTTTCTGGGAAAGAATCAGGGTTTTGTTTTCTTTTACATTCAGCAGATAAGTACCTGTCGGATAGTTTTTAATATCGACCTTTATTACAGAATTATTCAATTCAAATCTGGATGGAATCATCTTTCCGGAAGCATCATAAATTTCTACATTAACATCCTTTGAAAAATCCTTTTTTCCATTGATAAAAAACTCTCCCTCTGTAGGATTCGGGTAAATACTGAAACGTCGCTCCTCTGCTTTCACATCTGAAATGTTAAGAGTCCCTTTGCTTAGTGTCCAGGTAACATTGGTAACATGAAGTGTACTGTGATTATCTACTCTCACAAGCGGACTGTTATCCACTACAGAAAACATCAAAGTATTATTACCGTTGTTGAGCTGTCCCGGAGTTATAGTAAGGGAATTCCCTGTTGATCCTCCCAGCACTGTTCCGTTCAAAGTCCAGGTATTGACTAATGTATTAGGGATAGGAAGGATTTCATTCACTGTGAAAGTAACACCAGATGTGGCATCTAATGAAGTATTGTTTGCCGGTGTATATGAATCTACAGGAGATACTAAAGAGTGAATCTTCTCAATGATTGTCTCCTTACAAACGGAACAGAACTGCCGGTCAAGATACCTCATCTCGCAATTTTCATGGGGTCTGAACCATGTCGGGCTTTCGGCATGGGGATAGATTCCTACATTGTTAGTACCTACCCAGTTTTTCCATTTGATCGTTGATGGGTTAGAATTCTGTGTTTTATTTGCGGATTCAAGCGAACCGGGAAACCAATACTCATCAGCCAAATTACCAAATGAGTGCCCCAGCTCATGTACTACAAGTTCATTTGAAGAACTATTGAGTGATGCAAAAGCATAGGTACCTCCACAACCTCCATATTCTGTAGAGTTACCCAGTACATAAGTAATATCATAGTCTGGGACATTCGTCGCCAGAACTTGTCCTACCTTATTTGGAGTATTGGTATGAATACATCTGTGCACACCAATATCAAAACTTGCACCCATATAATTATTTGGATTTGAGATAGGTATAACAGGTTCTATAACATCCGTTGCCGTTCCTGGATGCTTAACTCCGGATTCCTGAGAAATTACTTTTACAGCATAAGCATTAAAATAATTTTTATATTCATTATAAGGACTCTTTGTAAAAAGATAATTAACTGTTGACTGCGCTGATGAGACAAAAGAAGTTTGCTGTGCAGCGGTAAACCCATCGCCTAAAACAGCAATAACAATACGTTTATCATTACTTCCGTTCTGCAATAAGGTAACTTTTTCAAATGTCTGTCCAAAACAATTGCTTCCTACAAGAAGAGATAATAAAATCTTTTTCATAATTATAGTTTTTGAGTGAATAATAACTGTACTCCGGAATCTGTGGCTTTTTCAACTTTTACCCACTGAATGTTATCAGCATATGAAAATCTGATATTGAATTCTGCACTTTGAAGAGAAGCCCTGTGTCTGGAGATTCCTTCTTTTTCGTAAACTTCCAGCTCACGATTCAGCGGATCTCTTACAAGCTGCCTGGCTCCTTCTTTTCCATCAGCCTCAATGACCGTAATAATAAGGTCTCCTTTCCGCACTTCATTCCTGTCAAAGAAAGGTGTTGATTTCAGTTTCCCATCCGAAATTTTAGTTTCATGAAGAGTAATTTTTTCATTCCCGGAGCTGTCTTTATGTGCCTTAAAGAAGAAATAAATAATACGTTCACTCTTTTTTACCCTATTTTCTACTCTTATAGATCTGCCTGAAGGCGATTCACTTTTTTGAAAACTGCAAAACAGAAAGACAGTAATAAATAATAAATTTCTCATTTTTCATTTTTTTATAAAAATAATCAATTAAACATTAAATAACTAATATTATTTACTATTTAACAAACAAAATGTTTTCTATTAAAATTTTAATCAAAAAACAATATAAATATTTAAAATAAATACAAAAAACAAAATAAATAAAGAAAATAAAAATTAACTACTTATCCATTTTTAGACCTTGGCCAACAAAATAATCACCTGTTTTTGCATAACTGATGACTTCTGTTATCTATAGGTAATAAAAAATGTTATTTTTAAAACTTTGGTTAAGTTTTTGAAGCAGACTCTCTAAACCATTCACACCATTGAAATTAATCACATTTACCAAAAAAGGAATTTACTGTCCGCAAGGGAAATTCTATATAGATCCCTGGAGGCCCGTTGATATGGCGGTTATTACCCATGGCCATGCCGATCATGCCCGTTGGGGAATGAAAAAATACCTTTGCCACCACTTTACCAAACCTATTCTGCATCAGAGAATCGGGACGGATATCGAATGCCAGAGCATAGAGTATGGAGAAGTAATTACCATCAATGATGTAAAACTTTCACTTCATCCAGCAGGGCATATCATTGGTTCTGCCCAGATAAAGCTTGAGTATAAAGGATATGTAACTGTAATTTCGGGAGATTATAAAGTTCAGGAAGATGGACTGAGTACACCTTTCGAGTTGGTAAAATGTAATGAATTTGTGACAGAAAGCACCTTTGGTCTGCCTATCTACAACTGGCTGGAAGTTCAGGATTTAAATAAAAAACTTCAGAACTGGGTACTGAAAAATAAAGAAAACAATAAAACCTCTGTGTTTATTGGATATTCTTTGGGAAAAGCCCAGCGTATTATGAAGGCAGTGGAAGAATTGGGGAAAATATACGTCCATTATTCCATTGGAAAACTGAATGAAGCCTTTGAAACAGTAGGAATTGATCTTCCTGAATATACAATAGCAGATTTCAGAGAACGCCCTAAAGAAATGGAACATGAAATTGTTATTGTTCCACCCGCCTTACTCGACAGTAATATCATTAAGAAAATTCCAGATCCGGCCACAGCAATATGTTCCGGCTGGATGCAGGTGCGCGGTGCAAGAAGGTGGCGGAGTGCAGATGCAGGATTTGCAATGAGTGATCATGCAGACTGGAAGGGATTGCTGCAGACTGTAAAAGCAACCGAAGCAGAGCTGGTACACGTTACCCACGGACAGACAGAAGTTTTTTCAAAATATCTGAATGAAACAGGAATTAAAGCAGATGTTGTAGAAACACTTTACGGTGACGAAGAAGAGGAATCTGAAAAAGAAAACCCTGAAAATCCGGAATCATGAGACATTTTGCAGAGCTTATCAATGCGTTGGAAACCACCAATAAAACCAATGCTAAAATTGATGCCATCATTGATTATCTGGAACGCGCTCCTGATGAAGATAAAGTATGGTTTATAGCCTTATTTACCGGAAAAAGACCTAAGAGGAATGTCAACACCAATTACATGAAAGAATGGGCGCTGGAAATCACAAAACTCCCCTACTGGCTGTTTCAGGAATCTTACTCTTCCGTAGGCGATCTCGGAGAGACTTTATCATTAATTCTTCCGCCTCCGGAGGAAAAAATAGAACGTTCATTATCAGAATGGATGAATGATATTACCAACTTAAAAGGCAAAACAGACGCAGAAAAAAAAGAATTTGTCCTGCAAACATGGAATGGGCTGGATTATACCGAACGTTTGATATTCAATAAATTAATTGGCGGAAGTTTCCGGATTGGAGTATCAGACAAAACATTAATCAATGCGCTGACCAAATTTTCAGGGCAGGAATCCAGTGCTCTGATGCACAGTTTAATGGGTAAATGGCTGCCGGATGAAGTTTCTTTCAAAGAGCTTATTGATGCGGAAAATGTAAATCCTGACAACTCAAAACCCTATCCCTTCTGCCTTGCCTATCCTTTGGAAAAAGAAACTGAAGAATTGGGAGATCCTGATGGATGGATGGTAGAATACAAATGGGACGGAATACGCGGACAGATCATTCGCAGAAACGATGAAGTCTTCATCTGGTCAAGAGGTGAAGAACTCGTGACCGAGCAATTTCCGGAAATTACAGAAGTTATAAAAGCCATGAAAGGCAATTTTGTCATAGATGGAGAAATACTTGCGGTAAAAGAGGGTAAAGTTTTAAATTTTAATGAATTGCAGAAAAGATTAAACAGGAAAACTTTAACTAAAAAAATGCTCTCGGAAATCCCCATAGAAGTCTTTGTCTACGACTTGCTGGAACTGGAAGACAATGATCTGAGGGAAAAACCAATCTCTGCAAGAAGGGCCTTACTGGAAGAATTATTATTGAATGAAAATCCGGAACGCATCAGTATTTCCAAAAGTCTGGATTTTGAAAAATGGGATGAACTGAATTCGCTTCGTGAAAACTCACGGGATGTAAACAGTGAAGGACTCATGCTAAAACAAAAAAACTCACCTTATCACTCAGGACGAAAAAAAGGCGACTGGTGGAAGTGGAAAATCAATCCGTTTACCATTGATGCCGTTCTTATTTATGCCCAAAAAGGCAGCGGAAGAAGAAGTGCCTATTACACCGATTATACTTTTGCCGTAAAAAATGGAGATACTTTGGTCACTATTGCCAAGGCCTATTCAGGATTAACGGATAAGGAAATCATGGAAGTGAGCCGGTTTGTGACCAAAAATGCTATTGAGAAATTTGGTCCTGTAAGAACCGTAAAAGCAGAACTGGTCTTCGAAATTGCTTTTGAAGGCATTGGTTTCAGCAACCGTCATAAAAGTGGTGTAGCCCTGCGGTTTCCAAGAATTGTAAGGTGGCGGAAAGACAAAACAGTAGATGAAATCGACTCTCTTGAAGAAATTAAAAAATTAATCCAATAAAACCTTTGCTGAGTGAAACGCCCTTGCGGTCGAAAAAATAAATAATATCATATAAAACCCTAGCGTCTTTTGCGTTAAAAATTTAAATCAAATATAAATTGGCAGCTTTCGAACATACCAACGGATTAAAGATCATTCAGCAATGGATGACCAATAAAGGTATTGCCCCTTTTAAATTTCAGCTGGAAACCTGGAAGAAATTTGGAAACGGATACAGCGGAATGGTTGTTGCTCCCACAGGTTTTGGGAAAACTTTTTCTGTTTTTTTAGCCTTAATTTCAGATTTCCTGAATCATCCTGAGCAATACAAAAAAGGGCTGAAAATGATCTGGATAACCCCTCTTCGTTCTCTTTCCAAAGATATTGCAAAAGCGATGCAGGAAGCGATTGACGAAATCGGACTCGATTGGGCGGTAGGCGTAAGAAACGGAGATACCGATCCCAAAGTAAGACAGCAGCAGGTGAAAAAAATGCCTGAAATTCTTGTTGTAACCCCTGAAAGTCTCCACTTGCTTCTCGCCCAGAAAAATAATGAACGTTTTTTCACTGATATGAAATGTGTGGCTGTGGATGAATGGCATGAATTACTGGGTTCAAAGCGCGGTGTTATGGCAGAACTCGGGATTTCCCAGCTTAGAAAATATGTTCCGGAGATTAAAATATGGGGCATCACCGCCACCATTGGGAATCTGGATGAAGCTATGGATGTGCTTATCCCGTATGACTGTAAAAAGACAAAAATTACAGCCAAAGAACAGAAAAAAATAGACATTCTCCCGGTTTTTCCGGATGAAATTGAGATATTACCCTGGGCAGGACATCTTGGAAACAAACTTGCAGATAAAGTGGTTCCTATTATTCTGGAATCAAAATCTACCATTGTATTTACGAATACCAGAAGTCAGAGTGAAATGTGGTATCAGCTTTTATTGGATGCTTATCCTGATTTTGCGGGTCAGATCGCCATCCATCACAGTTCTATTGATACCCATTTAAGAATCTGGATTGAAGAAAATTTAAGTTCCGGAAAATTAAAAGCTGTAGTTTCCACATCATCCCTAGATCTTGGAATCGATTTTAAACCTGTTGACACCGTCATTCAGGTAGGATCAGCCAAAGGAGTTGCGCGTTTTCTTCAAAGAGCCGGACGCAGCGGCCACTCTCCTTTTGAAACCTCAAAAATCTATTGTGTTCCTACCCATTCTCTGGAACTGATTGAAGTTTCAGCTTTAAAAGAAGCCGTGAAACAGAAAGTGGTAGAACCCAGAGAACCACAGGTTTTATGTTTCGATGTGCTGGTTCAGTTTCTGATGACATTGGCAGTTGGAGATGGCTTTTATCCTGACGAACTATATGAAAGAATCAAAAAAGTATATGCCTTTCAGGAAATGCTGGACGAAGAATGGAAAAGCATTCTGGAATTTCTTACTATTGGCGGCAGCGTACTGAAGAACTATGAAGAGTTCCATAAAATCGTCATTATGGAAGATGGCCTTTATAAAGTAACTTCAAGAAAAATTGCTATGCTCCACCGGATGAATATGGGTGTGATTGTAAGTGATGCGATGCTGAAGGTGAAATTTATTTCCGGCGGCTATATCGGAATGATTGAAGAGTATTTTATTTCAAAACTGAAAAAAGAAGAAAAATTTATTCTGGCCGGACGTACACTGGAAGTCGCTATGATTAAAGATATGACGGTCTATGTAAGAGCAGCCAAAGGAAAAGCTTTAGTTCCGAGTTATCTTGGCGGAAGGCTTCCATTAAGCAGCAATCTGGGACATTTTTTAAGAGAAAAACTCTCACATGCTTTAAATCCGAAAGCTTCGGAAAAAGAGCTTAAATTTCTGCATCCTCTTCTGATCAATCAGGAAACAAACTCACATATTCCCAGAGAAGATGAATTTCTGGTGGAAATGATCAAAAACCGTGAAGGATATCATTTGTTCATGTATCCTTTTGAAGGGCGTCTGGTGCATGAAGTAATGGCCGCTTTGATTGCCTATCGGATCTCAAAACTGGCCCCTATCTCCTTTTCTATGGCCATGAATGATTATGGGTTTGAACTGTTCAGTGATAAGGAAATTCCCTTAAATGAAAATAATCTGCAAGAGATTTTAACAAGAGATAATCTGATGAACGATGTGATCGCAAGTATCAATTCAGGGGAAATGGCAAGAAGAAAATTCAGAGATATTGCAGTGATTTCAGGCATGGTGATTCAGAATTATGCAGGACAGCAACGTTCCAACAAATCATTGCAAAGCTCTGCCGGACTGATTTTCAAAGTACTCGAAGACCATGATCCCAATCATTTTTTAATCAAACAGGCTTATACTGAAGTATTTAATATGCAGCTTCAGGAACAGCGATTAGTAGAAGCATTTAAAAGAATTGAAAAATCTGAAATTATTTTGAAACATTCCCGTTCCTTCACTCCGCTCAGTTTCCCGATCAAAGTAGACAGCTTAAGGCAGACTCTTTCCAGTGAAGGACTGGATGCGAGGATTAAAAGAATGCTGAAACTTTCTAATATAAGTGACCTTTTATAATCAATTAATGTGTTTTCTGTAAGAACAGATATGCCGATGAATATTTGTTTATCGCAAAGACGCAAAAAATTGATAATAATAACATTTTAAGGCGAAAAGATTTTATCTCCGGTAAAATTCAGTCCCGTTCATCTTGCTAAAAATCTCACATTGAGCTAAGTCGAAATGTTCTTGCGCCTTAAATAAAAACAGATAATATAAAATTTGTGCCTTTGCGAGATTCTAAAATTTATAAAATCAAATAAAAAATCTATCGTTTTAATCTTATTCTCAGCCTGATATTCTCCGTTAATTTTCTTGATAAACTTAAATAATCATCGTAACTTAGAGTATATCTTCTTAGAATTTTAATAAAATTTAAATAATGGAAAAATTTCATGTAAGCCAGAAAAGTTGGCTGATCCTATTTATTTAAATAGTTTAACTTTAAACCTTCAATTTTTCAATCTATCAAGTGTTTATAGCAACTAAAAATATTTCCATCGGAAATGAAACTTTCATTCTGACCAATCAGCGGGCAGCATTCTGGCAAAAAGAAAAAGCATTGATTCTTTCTGATCTGCACATCGGAAAAACAGCTCATTTTCGTAAAAATGGTATTGCAGTGGCCAATCATATTATGAAAAGTGATCTGGAAAGATTATCCGCGCTGATTGAATATTTTCAGCCTGAAAAGTTTGTAGTGGTTGGAGATTTACTTCATGCCGGAGACAATTCTGATGTGGATGAATTCTGTACCTGGAAAAATCAGTATCCTGATATACAGTTTTATCTTATTGAAGGAAACCATGACCGGATTTCAGAAACCCTGGAAAAAAAATTATGTTTTCATCACAAATCTGAATGGCTGGAAATAGATGATATTACTTTCATTCATGATTTTGATGCATCAAGATCCGGATTTCAGATTACAGGACATATTCACCCGGGAATTGTGCTGAATTCTGCGGTGAAAAATATCAGGCTACCATGCTTTGCTCTCAGCAGCAATCAATTATTATTACCTGCTTTCAGTGAATTCACAGGACTGGATACGAAAAATCTACCAAAAAAAAGTGCGTTTTTTGTGTTTACAGATGCGGAAATCTATGAAATTTGATAGCTTAAGGTTTTATTTAAGAAGCTGTTCTCTGTTTTCCAAAAAGATATAATGCCTGATAAAAGAAGCCAGATGTTTAGGAGGCGAAATCTGCATTCATCAAATTTACGTAAAACTTATTTATTGAAAAGAAATCAAGCCCAGGTACCACAATTTATTCCCTTTTGGTCAGGTATTTGAATGTTTTAATGAATACCAATAACTAAAATATTATATTATGTCAACACAAAATCTTACCCACCTGGAAGCAATCAAAAAGATCAAAGAACTCTCGGAAAGTGCAAGAATATGTATGTTCTGTACAGAATTGGAAACTACTCCTATCAATTCAAGACCTATGACTTTACAGGAAACAGACGACAGCGGAAATCTCTGGTTTATCAGCAGCGGAACCAGCAATAAGAATTTTGAAATAAAAGAAGACCGAAGAGTACAATTGTTTTTTATGAACAATAGTGATTCCCAATATCTTTCTGTTTATGGGAAAGCTTCTATTTATAAAGATAAAGCAACCATAGAAGATAAATGGTCTCCTCTTGCTAAAGCCTGGTTTGACGGAAAAGACGATCCAAATGTTACCATTATCCGTGTAGAGCCTAAAGAAACTTATTACTGGGATACCAAAGCAGGAAAACTGGTAAGCCTGTTTAGTTTTGTAACGGCCGCAATCACAGGAAACAAAACCGATAATTCCGACGGTGTGGAAGGAAATGCAACGATTTAAAAATATTAAATAAAGAATACATTTTCTCACAGATTAAACAGATTTGCACTTAATTGTCAGAGCAGTTTTTGTGATCTGCGAGAGAAAAAAATGAAGCTGTCTCACAATTGAGATAGCTTTTTTTATATTTCATTGTTTGGAGGGAATTGTTTTCAAAGTAAGGGAAAGCAAATATTCTTATGCAATTCAATTCACTCCTGGCGAAAATAATGTGATGAACTTACTGTATTTTTTGAATTTCTTCTTGAAATCCGAAGAATCAGTGTATCTCGCTTTAAAAGAAACTACAAAAATGGACAATGTTTATCCAAAATTTATTGTTCTTAACCGATTTATGCGTATTTAAAAAAGGCTCAGATTATAAAATCCAAGCCTAACTTTTTTACTTACACGCTTCGCGGGATAGTGTCCAGAAAATAAGTCTGTGCTTTTTTATTCTTTATCCTGAAGATACTTTTTGAAAGAATGAAGTAAGCTGGAAATGTGAATCTGTCATTCATCATTGATAACGCTTAATTCATCATTATTCTAAAGCATTTTAAGGTTGTTTACTTCCAGTTCTGTAAGGATTCTCCAGTGTCCTCTCTTGATATTCTTCTTCGTTAATCCTGCAAACATCACTCTGTCTAAAGATTCTACTTCGTATCCTAATCTTTGGAAAATTCTTCTGATAACACGGTTCCATCCGATGTGAATCTCAATTCCGACTTCATTCTTAGGCTTTCCTTCAATATATGAAATCTGATCAACCACAGCTACTCCTTCATCAAGACGGATACCTTCAGCAATAAGGCGTAAATCTTCACCGGTAAGCTTTTTATCCAATGTAACATGATAAATCTTCTTAGCATCAAAAGATGGATGCGTCAGCTTTTTAGTCATGTGACCATCATTGGTTAATAAGATCACTCCTGTTGTGGAACGATCCAGTCTTCCAACCGGGAAAAGCCTGTACGGAGAAGCATTCGCCACAAGATCCATTACGGTTTTTCTTGCTTTATCATCTTTTGTTGTAGAAATATAACCTTTTGGCTTATTCAAAAGTACATATACAGGTTTTTCAGGAGTAATACTTTGTCCGTCAAAAACTACTCTGTCTGTTTTCTGTACCTGATATCCCATTTCAGTTACCACCTTTCCGTTTACTTCTACCAATCCCTGAGTAATCAAATCATCAGCCTCTCTTCTGCTGCAGATTCCGGAATTAGCAATATACTTGTTAAGACGGATGCTGTCTTTATGAACGTCTTTTTCAATTTTGTTCAGCCTTCTTTTCTGTACAAAAGATCTTGTTTTGTCATCATTTCTGTTATCACCGCTGGAAGGTCTTCTTCCGTATTTCAGGCTGCCTCTTTCGTACTTATCTCTTGTATCGAAGTTTTTCCCTCCTCTCTTAGGTTTTCCAAAAGATTTCTTCTCATAGCTCTCACTTTTGTTTGTGATATAAGGTTTTCTTTCAGATTTTGATCCTGAATCATCGTTGGAATTCTCGAAACTGTCTGTATTTCTTTTGAAAGGTTTCTTTTCAAATCTTGAATTGGATCCTTTATGTTCCGGGCCTTTTTTTCCTCCATCTTTAGAGAAAGGCTTGTTAAAAGGTTTTGATCCTGAAGAATTTCCAGATCTGGAAGCACGAGAATCATCAGAACTTTTCTTGGTTGAAATTCTTGGTCTCTTTGGTCTGTCTGAATTATTATTATCTCTGCTCATTCTAAAAATTTCTGCAAAGATAGTAATTTAGTTACGAGTTAAAAATTAAGAATCATAACTTTGCACTATAGTTTACATTTTAACTTTATATAAAATAGAAGATGATAACAATATTAAACGATAATTTCTCTCAGCTCAACGAGTTTCTTCACGAAAAAACTTTCAGTAAAATTTTCATTCTTGTAGATGAAAACACTCATGAATACTGCCTTCCTGTTCTTTTAGGGAATATGGAAACGGATCTTGCATTTGAAATTTTAGAGATTGAGGCTGGAGAGGAAATGAAAAATATTCATACAGCCAATCAGCTTTGGGAAATTCTTACAGAAATGCAGGCAGACAGAAAAGCACTGGTTATTAACCTTGGCGGCGGTGTGATTACGGATATGGGAGGATTTGTTGCATCTACTTATAAAAGAGGAATACAGTTTGTCAATATCCCTACTACCCTTTTATCAATGTGTGATGCTTCCATAGGCGGAAAAACCGGGATCGATCTGATGCACTATAAAAATATGGTGGGAACTTTTGCTTTCCCTGAGCAAATCTTTATTTTTCCAAAATTCTTAGAAACACTGCCTTTTAAAGAATTAAGAAGTGGTTTTGCAGAAATGCTGAAACATGGGTTGATTGCTGATAAAAATCATTGGGATAAGCTGATTCAGATCCGCAAACTGGAAGTGGAAACAGTGTTTCCTCATATTCAGACTTCTATGAATATTAAACAGAATGTTGTAGATCAGGATTTCCACGAGCAGAACATCAGAAAAACACTTAATTTCGGGCATACAATAGGACATGCGGTAGAAAGTTTATGTCTTCAGCAGGAAAATCCAATCCTTCACGGTGAAGCTGTGGCTATGGGAATGATTGCTGAAGCTCATCTTGCTTATCTTGAAAACCTTATTTCTGAAGAAGATTCAAAAATAATCATTGAAAACATTCAGAGATACTATCCTTACCTTGATATCAGTGATTTTAAAGATGAAGATATTACGGCTTTATTACTCAATGATAAAAAGAATACAGACCGTAAAATCAACTTTTCCCTGCTTTCAGGAATAGGTTCATGCCACTATGATCATCAGTGCAGCCAGGAAAACATTCTTGAAGCTATTTCTTTTTATAGAAAATTGAATGATGCTTAATAATTTTCACACAACAGTTTCATTTCTTAATACAACTTTTGACAAAATTGTCAATTTAGACAACATCTAAACAAATGTTTATTTAAAAATACAATAAGTTGATAATCAATTGCATAAAACAAAAACCACTTCAACACTAAGTGGTTTTTTTATTGATTTTAATCATAAAAAATATTTTTGGCAAGCAATTTGAAAGATACTCTGCGTTCAACTGAAAATGCTGAACAGTAGTAAAATTTAAAATTAAGAAAGAGTAAAATTAAAAAATTAAAGTTATGAAAAAGTTAATTTTAGGATTAGCGTTAACTGCAGGAACATTCGCATTCGCTCAACAGACAGGAAATACATCTTCTAATCCGGTAACATTCGGGGTAAAAGGAGGAATGAACGTTTCTTCACTTTCAAAAGACAGTGGTCTTGATGATCAGAAATCTAAAATTGGATTTAACGCAGGTGTGTTTGCCAACATTCCGTTAGCGGCTTCATTCAGCGTTCAGCCGGAGGTTCAGTATTCGCAATATGGTAATAAATCAGATTATACTTTTGCAGGAACAAAATATTCAGCTTCTACCAAATTAGATTATATTACGGTACCGGTAATGTTCCAGTATAATCTGATCCCTGATTTGTATGTTGAGGCAGGACCAGAATTCGGTTTCATGGTAAGTGCTAAAAACAAGTTCAAAAATGAATCTAATGGACAATCAAATACCACTGATAACTACAAAGACAACTTAAATACATTCAACTTTGGTATTGGTCTTGGTGCAGGATATTATTTCACTCCGAACCTTGGACTTACAGCGAGATATGTAGCAGGTTTAACAGATATCGCAAAAAACAGACCTAGTGGTTCTGATGCAGTGAGAAACAACCTATTTCAGGTAGGATTAGCTTATAAATTCAAATAAGCTGCACATTCACTAACAAATTTTATATTCAATAGAAAAGATCAGATTAATTTTTAATCTGGTCTTTTTTTATGTTAAAATAATAATGAGTTGATAAAGCACTGTAAATACATCCCAAATAGATGATTTATACATTCGTTAAAAACATATAAAGTCTTTATACAAGGGAATTGACGGTATATTGTTTGTTGCTTTCCGAGCGTTAAACAACATAAAAAATAAACTAATCTATGAAAAAGATTTTCCTAAGCCTCACACTTATCGCAGGCACTTTTGCATTTGCTCAAAGCACTTCAACTTCTACTGATGCTTCTACTCCATTAACATCTTCTTCAAAAATCAAATTTGGTTTGAAAGCAGGCCTTAATGTTTCCAATCTTTCTAATATGGATATGAATTCAAAAGCTGGATTCTATGGTGGTGCTTTTGTAAACATTCCTGTTTCTAAAGATTTCTCTGTTCAACCGGAAGTATTATATAGTGCTGCGGGAGCAAAGGAGAAAGGCGGCAGTAATGCAAAACTTAATTTAGAATATCTTTCTGTACCTGTAATGTTCCAATATAAAGCAATTCCAAATCTATATGTGGAAGCAGGACCACAATTTAACTTTTTAATTGATGCCAGATTAAAGAAAAGTGCTTCTACCGGTGCTTTAAAAAATGCAACACAATCATTTGATTTTGGAATCGGATTGGGAGCTGGCTACTATTTTACCAAAAACATTGGGATAAATCTGAGATATAACGCAGGCCTGTCTGATATTGTAAAAACAAAATATCAATATGGATATGACAGAGAAGGATCTGTAAAAAATGGGGTATTCCAGGTAGGAGTAAACTACAAATTCTAAGGCTTTATATAGCTTTTCTCAGTAATTTTTTATAATTAAAGTGGAGTCGGATTAAAATTAATCCGGCTTTTTTAATACAATAGAAAAAATTATTCTTCAAGAAAACACGGTAAATAGTAAATTAAGAGTATATTTTAACTTTGGCACGCAGTTTGATTCCTAATGAAATGTTAAATAAAACTTAAAAACTATTAAAATATAAAACTTATGAAAAAGATTTTTTTAGGTCTTGCGTTAGTAGCAGGTACTTTCGCTTTCTCTCAGAAGACTTCTACTGCTTCATCTTCTCCAGTTAGATTTGGTGTAAAAGCAGGTCTTAATATCTCTACTATTTCTAACAGCGATTTAAATTCAAAAGCTGGATTTTATGGTGGTGTTTTTGCCAACATTCCAGTTGCACAAGACTTCTCTGTACAGCCAGAAGTATTATACAGTGGTATGGGCGGGAAATATAAAGGTAATGGTGATGTAAAACTTAACACAGACTATATTGCAGTACCTGTAATGTTACAGTACAATCTGATTCCTAATCTATATGTAGAAGCGGGTCCTCAATTCGGATTTCTTATCAGTGCTAAAGGAAAGAGTAACGGTGCATCTGTAGATGTTAAAGACAATCTGAAAACTTTTGATTTCGGACTTGGACTTGGAGCTGGATATTATTTTACACAAAATATTGGTGTGAATTTAAGATATACTGCAGGATTATCTGATGTTCCAAAAAGCAATAACGGTGATGCTGCCAGAAACGGAGTATTCCAGATAGGTTTAGCTTACAAATTCTAATAAATCTTAAGCAAACCATTAATCAATACAAGCCGGATTTAATATAATTCGGCTTTTTTATTGGTCTTAATATTTTTGGCAAGAAATTTGCCTGTAAATTAATTGATTGTACTCTATCCCGGAAATTCCCAATTTATGGTTCATGTTTTCATAATGAGTATACTTTGATCCAGTTGATATTCAACTGAATATCAAAATCAAATCTAACTATTACCATTAAACTTTAACGTGAATTATGCCAGCCAGAATGGCAATTAGAGTATACAACAGAATACTGAAGATATTTTGTTTATCAATAAGATACATTTTGATTTCAATAGAAAAAGTCAGGTTAATTAGTTTAAGCCTGACTTTTTCGCTTATTATTTTATCAATTTCTCATTTTATAGCAGGTATTTTGTTGCCGGGAAGGAAATTAAACTTCAATCATGATTTTTTTTTGCAGTACTAGCAATTATGGTAGGCCTCTCTGCCAATACACAGGAAAAACAACAGGCAAAATCTTCTCCTGTCTCTTTTGGTGTCAAAACAGGCTTTAATGGTTCTACACTTACCAGAGGAGATGGTTATGAGTATGATAATAATGAAAGTGGGTTTTCACGCCTGAGTGTTTGCGAATATTCCTGTTTCTGATAAATTCAGCATCCAGCCGAAACTAATTTTCAGCCAGCAGGGATCAAAAACAGAGTACAATTACAGAACAAGTTCAGGAAAATACAGAATAACACAACACTATGATTACAGTACGACATTAAATTACCTATCTCTTCCTGTAATGGTTCAATATAATATTCTTCCTCAGCTTTATGTAGAAGCAGGACCTGAATTCGGATATCTGCCGGGAGGAAGAACAAAAGGAGATTTAACAACTATTGAGACTACCCGAAATTCAGTTACAGTTGATCGTACGGAACATATTTCAAAGAATATTTCAACAGGGCTTTTTAAGCGTTTTAATATGGGATTAGGCATTGGTGCCGGATAATATTTTACTGAAAACTTTGGCATAACGGCAAGATTTACGGCTGGTCTTAGTGAAGTTTACAGATACAACGACGGTGATAAAGTACGAAATAATGCAATTCAGGCTGGAGTTGCAAATCGATTTAAATAGAGATATTTATTATTTTCAAAACGGATGCCGGGCTTTAAGAGTCCGGTATTTTTATTTCTATTCTTAAAAAGAACCCGGAACTTCTATTAATTCGTGAAAAATCCAATTCCAGTTCATTTTTTTTATTATTTCAATTATCAATAATAAAGTGCAATGAGCATTCAACTATTTTCACAAAACATTCATTATACAAAATATTTATTCATCAAAAAGGGATAAATGGTTTAAAATAAACTTTTCAAAAAACACCTGAAAATCCCTTTAAACAGGCACTCTTCGACTTTGGCAAGCAATTTGCAAAATAATTCGGGTCTGATTGAGAGATATCCGACACACAAATAGTAAAATTAAAAAATAAAATTATGAAGAAGTTATTTTTAGGATTAGCATTAACTGCTGGTACACTAGCTTTCGCTCAGGAAACAGAAACTAAAACAGTTAATGCATCACCACTAAAAAAAGATGTACAACCCGTTAGATTCGGAATTAAGGCTGGAGGAAACTCAGCATATTTCAGCCAGCAAAAGTTTGGAATCAACACTCAGCAACTAGGTTTCCATGCCGGTGCATTTGTTAATATTCCACTTTCAAAACAATTCAGCTTACAGCCTGAGGTATTATACAACCAAATGGGGGCAAAAGATGTAATCTCATCTACAGAAACTGACAATGGAGTTACGAATGTAAAAACCAAAGTACAGGGCAGAGTAAAAATGGATTATATTTCTGTTCCTTTAATGGTTCAGATGAGACCTACTGACAAGTTCTATATTGAGGCAGGACCTGAATTCAGTTATTTCATCAACGGAAAAACTAAAGGAGAAACAAGTGTAGCAAGTACTACAGGAGGTGTTACTACAACCACTACAAGTTCTAATACTCAAGATATCGACAAAGATCAGATCAATAAATTCAATTTCGGATTGGGTCTTGGTTTAGGATATGATATCACATCCAACATCGGTATCAGTGCAAGATATGTAAATAGCTTGACAAAAATTGATAAAAGCAGACCAGCAGCTGAAAACAACAACAGAGTATTTCAGTTAGGCCTGAACTATAAATTCTAATTTAGAACCAGTTTTTTAACCGAAGTGCATTAACCCTGCACGCATAAAATAGCCGGAAGATTTTCTTCCGGCTATTTATATTGCAATAAGTTTTATTCGAATATTCCCGGATCATCGCTGATGATACCGTCTATTCCCATCTCTTTTAATTCCTTTAATCTTTCTTTTGTATTCACGGTCCATGGGATTACTTTCATGCCCAATGAATGGCATTCCTGTACTAATTGAGGGGTCACAAGACTATGTTCAGGACTGTAAATAGTAGGAGTAAAGCTCAGGAACTTCATATCTCCGGCTACTCCATTCAGGTGATGGGGATACAGGTTGAACTTTTCTACCGGAATATTTCTAAAATAAGCCTGCTGCTGAGCCAGCTTTTTATCATCTACCTTTTCCACGAGTAAAGCAGTCATTATTTCAGGATATTCTTTATGAAGGATTTCCAGCGTTCTCGGGTCAAAAGACTGGATGATCACTCTGTCCTGTATCTTTTTTTCTACAATAATCTTCATCATCAGATCCACAAATTCTTTTGGTTCCGGATGAAGAATGTTATCAGAAAAAGGACGTGTCTTTGTTTCTACATTGTAAAAAGGCAGTGGTCTTTTCAATTCACGGGCATAGGTTTCGCAAGTGTCTATTACATCTGAAAAGAGAGGTTTCTGAGCTTTCATTTTCTTTTGATCAGGATAGTTATTCAATTTTTTCAATCCCACATCAAAGGTTTTGATCTTTGCGTAAGGCATTTCATAAATTTTGTAATAAAAACCTGAATCTTTGGGAATGTAAGCTCCATCCGGCTTTGTAACCAGTTCCGGTGAGAGAAAAGCGTCATGAGAAAGAATGACTTTTTTGTCCTTCGTTATGGCCAGATCCATTTCCAGGGTTGTCACATTCATTTTCAGAGCATTTTTCATAGCCGGGATTGTATTTTCGGGGTAAAGGGATTTCCCTCCTCGGTGTGCCTGATTATCGAAAGTCTGTGAAGAATAAAGGTGGGCAAATACCAGAAAAATACCCGTAAAAAGTGCGTGTTTCATATCCTGAAGTTTTAATTTGACAAAATTAAAGCTCCATTGTATCCTGAATAATACAGGAATATTAATCTTTTGCTACATTTATAAAGTAAAAGAACCAGGCTGTACACCCGGTTCTTTTAGTATTTTAATAAAGAGATTAGTTGAATAAATCCACCTCTTCTCCTTTTCCTACAGGATATTCCTCTGTAAAGCACCCGAAGCAGTGGTTAGCTGATCCTAAAATGTCTTTCAGATTGTCTATGCTTAAAAACTCTAAGGAATCTACTCCCAGATAATTCTTAAGTTCTTCCGTAGTCATATTCGCTGAGATAAGATCATCTTTAGACGGAGTATCAATTCCCAGATAACATGGAGCAATAATTGGAGGAGAAACACTTCTGAAGTGGATCTCTTTTACGCCTGCATCTTTTAAAATTTTAACCAGTCTTTTCGATGTTGTTCCACGAACGATAGAGTCATCAATAATGACTACTCTCTTATCTTTCATCTCAGAAATGATCGGGTTCAGCTTAAGGTTTACTACCCTTTCTCTCATTTCCTGTGTAGGAACGATGAAACTTCTTCCGATATATCTGTTTTTGATCAAAACAGGGCGGAAAGGTATTCCTGAAGCCTTTGAGAAACCAATAGCAGCCGGAACTCCGGAATCCGGAACTCCAATCACCAGATCAGCTTCTACAGGAGCCTGTTCCCAGATTTTCTCTCCGGATTTTTCTCTGATCTCGTATACATTGATGTTTTCTAAAGTAGAGTCAGGTCTTGCGAAATAAATATATTCGAAAGAACAGATTCTCTGCTTACCTTTCGCTTCATCCATCATATAAGAATGAAGCTTTCCAGGTTCGTTTTCATTGGTATAAATGATCTCGCCCGGAAGAATATCACGTACATACTGAGCGCCTACAGCATCTAAAGCTACAGATTCTGAAGCCACTACATAGGATTTTTCATCAATAGCTCCCAACACTAACGGACGGATACCATTGAAGTCTCTGAATGCAAAGAATTTATTCCTGGTCATCCCAACTACGGAATAAGCACCTTCAATCTTTTCCATGGTTGCTTTGATCGCTCCACGAAGACCTAAATCAAGGTTTTTCTGGATCAGTCTCAGGATGACTTCAGAATCGGAAGTCGCTCTGAAAACTACGCCTTCTGCTTCTAATTCTGCTTTTAATTCTTTGGCATTGGTAAGGTTACCGTTGTGTGCTATGGAAAGTATAATCTGGTCATATTCGTTTTTCGCGAAAAATGGCTGGAAGTTATATTTCTTTTTATCTCCTGCAGTGGTATAACGGGTATGGCCAATTGCAGAATTTCCCATAAAAGTTTCAGGTTCCTGAATTTCTTTATAAACATCCAAAACCAGTCCTTCGTCTTTCATGTTTGTGATTCTTCCATCCTTTAAAACGGAAATACCACAAGCTTCCTGACCTCTGTGCTGTAATGCAAAAAGACCAAACTGTGAAAGGGAGAAAGTATCCAGATCATTATCCGAATACATTCCGAAGATCCCACATTCTTCATTAGGAGCATCCAGTCTTTCCTCTTCCTGAGTTCTGAAAAGATTCCTTCCGTAAGTCTGGGTTTCAAACTGTTTTAAATATTCACTTTTATGAATGTCTAAACTTTTCATTTCTATTTTTTCTAATGATTAGAAGTTAGATATTAGATGTTAGAAATTAGTCTAAGTTAACTTCAATTATAATTTTAAACTTGCTTTTAATGAATAAATCATTTTTTGAATTTCAGCTAAAAGTTCCTTTAAAGGAGCTATTTTCATTTCAGATATAAAATTTAAATCAATCAGTAACTGAAGTTGAGTTTGCAGCTCGTAAGTAGAACCAAACGCAATTCCAAGGAACTGATAAAATTCATTTTTATTATTTCTTCCGGCTCCCTCTGCAATATTAGATGGTATTGAAACTACACATCTTCTGATTTGAGATTGTAGTCCGAATTTTTCCTCCATGGGTAATTCAGCAGAAATCAAATAAACTTCTTTCACCAAAGCCATTGATTTTGTCCAAACCTTCAAATCTTCTATCCGGTGTGATTTCATACTAATTTCTAATATCTAACTTCTAATTTCTGAAATTATTTTGCAAGTAAGTTCTTCAATCGGTTGTAGATTTCAACATAAGCCTCAGTAACTTCTCCCAAGTCTCTTCTGAATCTGTCTTTGTCTAATTTCTTCATGGTATCTTTATCCCAAAGTCTGCAGGTATCAGGAGAGATTTCGTCTGCTAAGATGATTTCACCGTCTGAAGTTTTACCTAATTCGATTTTGAAATCTACCAGAATGATATTGATTTTGTCGAACAGGTCGATAAGGATGTCATTGATATCTGAAGATAGCTCATACATCTCGTCAAGCTCTTCATAAGTAGCTGCTCCTAAGAAAACGGCATGGTGGTCATTGATAAGCGGATCTCCCAATTCATCTTTTTTATAGCAGATATCGAAGATCGTTACCGGAGATTTAATTCCTTCTTCCACTCCTAATCTTTGTGCCATACTTCCTGCAGAGTAGTTTCTTACTACCATTTCCAGAGGAATGATAGAAACCTTTCTTACCAGCTGCTCTCTTTCGTCTAATTTTTGGATGAAATGAGTTTTGATCCCTTTTTCATTTAAATATTCAAAAATAAGAGTTGTGATCGCGTTGTTCATTTCCCCTTTAAGATCTACCTGACCTCTTTTTTGAGCATTAAATGCTGTAGCATCGTCTTTGAAACGTACTACTACTTCATCAGGATTATCGGTTGCAAATACTTGTTTTGCTTTCCCCTCGTACAACATTTCTTTCTTTTGACTCATAATTTTACTTTCTAAATTGTAGTTAGATTTATTGATTTATTTTATTATTATTCCTGTTAAGACAGCCAGTCCGAAGCTCAGCAGCGTACCAATTAATACATATTCTGTAAGCTTTCTCTGTTTTGCCTGTGCAAGGTCGCTGAATCTGAAAACAGATTTGGCAGCCACCATGAAACCTACGCCTTCCCAGTGATTCACCATGATAAAAGTGAAAACCAGCAGACGTTCTAAAATTCCGATATATTTTCCGGCACTTGATAAAGATTCGGTTTGAATAGTATTGGGACCATCCGGAGCGGGTGTCCAGGATGACAATAAGATTTTGATAAAAATAGAAGCAGGTGTCGTAAGAAACAATGCGGCCATGATTATCTTTAAAAATTCCTGATTCTGTAAAAAATCAAAGCTGAATTCCCGGAAATAAAAAGAAACTCCTGTAATCACCAGAACATGCAGCAGCTGATCAATGAAAAACCATCTTTTCTTAGTCTTTACATTCTGGAAAGTAAGCTTCGCTGCATCAATAATAAAGTGAGTGATTCCCACCAATACAGCAACCCACCAAAGCTGAAGATCCCATAGAAAAACAAGACTTAAAATAATGTGAATCAGAACATGAATGTATAAAAACCTGCTTTTCAGTTTAGAGTTCTCCTTATCTGCAACCCATGAATTTGGCTGAAGTATAAAATCTCCGAGTAGATGTGCCAATATGAGTTTGATAAAGATCATACCTATAATTCTGAAATTTTCTTTCTGAAATACTGATTGGTTTCCACGATGAGCTCATAGTTGGCTCGTTTCAGCCTCTGGCTTACAGAAGACTGTGAAATAGCAAATCTTTTGGCAAGATCTTCCTGAGTAATATCCTGATTCATGATCATTTCATGAATGATCTCCGCTGTAGCCATGGTCCAGTTATCAAAATCCTTGGACGACCATTTCAACAGGATATTAAGATCCCTGTCTACAGGATCACTGGATGTTTTAATAGCAACAGTATGACCGTCATTTTTAAGATCATTAAGCAATCTCCCGGAATTCACGTAAGCTGTACCGTTGGATTCAGTGATTTTCTCAGAAGAGAAACTTTCCTCACCAATACCTATAGCCATTCTTACATCCAGATTTTCGACACTTTTAATAAGAGATTTTATGGCTAGAAAACGCCAGAAAACGTCATCAATATTGCACTTGAACTGAAACTCATCCCCTCTGTAGATTTCCCATGTGTGAGGAGCGCTTCCCCATTTTTCGAGAAGATGTTTAAGCCTGGTAATCCAAACTTCAGTGTCTGCATGCTGTGAATTTATAATATCACCGGTAATAACCGCTATCATACTGCAAATATAAGCATAATTACTTATATATAAAAAATATAAGCAGAAACACTTATAGATATTCATTATTAGCGAATCAGCTTATATCAATGATGCAGTAAATATAATGGGTTTAAGGATTTATATTCCATTGTTAAATCAGAAAAAATCAAAATACGGATTAAAATTTTATGATCAGACTAAGTTTAACTCCCCATTTTTACATTATTTTGAAGAGAGAAGCTATTCGTGCTATCCGCTCATACTCCTCGCGCCCTCCTTTCCTCGAAGCTTGCTGTGGGGTAACCGCTTCTATCAGGGCTAGAATAATTATTGAGCGTAAAGTGAAACAATATCTTGAATCATTTCTACATCATATAAAAATAAACCTAACAGGTTTTTAAAACCTGTTAGGTTTAGCTCGTTAAATCTTCGTAAAAATAACCTTGACTAAAGCCTGTCAAGGTCAAGGTAAGATTATTTTTTAATAAACTGATGCGCTTTTTCATCAAGCTTCAGGAAATAGATCCCAGTAGGAATTCCCTGTACGGAAATACTTTTCTTATTTCTGAAAGGATATTTTTCAGTGTAGATCACTTTTCCGGAAAGATCTATGATCTGGGCTGTTTTTACTTTCTCTGTTTCTCCGTTTACATAAAGATGATCATCAACCGGATTCGGGTATATTATAAATTCTTTATTGTCAGCGATCAGCTCTGTGGCAGATAATGTTCCCCCCAGATTCTGGCAGTAGTTGGACGGGTAAGAATCCCACTCTCCTATACTGAATGTATTGGTTGGCTGGTTGATGGTACTCTTTCTGTATAAAGATACATTTCCGTTATTATTGGTTGTGAATTTTGTCCCAATAGCATCTACCGTCACGGTTTTGTTATAAGCAAGTTCTACGTAGTTCCCTCCGGCATACATCATAGGATCAGAAGCTGTAGCAAACTTTGCCTGCCCGGTTGTATAACATGACAAAGTACCTTTTGGATTCAAAATAACAAATGTTTCATTATTTCCTACTTTACCTTCCAGCTCATAGGTATCTCCACTATAATAAGCTCCAGAACTGCTATTTCTGAACTGAATATTGATTCTGTAATTATTTAAATTCACCTCATGCCCTGTTTTATTGACAATTTCCAGAGCATTATTCTTTATAAATTCCGTATTCGTTCCGGATATATATTTTGTAATCATAAGATCCGGAGCGTAAGAATCCGAAGCAGTCGTTGAAGCTGTCAATGTATTGCTGAACGGGGATTCCAGATAGGCTTTATCAAAAGCTTTCACTGTAAAGGTATAAGTAGTTGAAGGACTCAGATGATCTACACTGACCGAAGTCCCTTTTGTAACCGCAACAGGTGTCGTTGATCCGTTCATATAAACCCTGTACCCTAAAACATCACTATCAGGAGAGGCTGTCCAGCTCAGATTCACAAAATAAGCATTCTGCTGGGTTGAAACCAGTGATCCCGGAGCTGCAGGAGCAATATTGTCGGGGTTTTCGGACCAGATCATATCAATCCATTCAGGATGGTCAATAAATGGATTTCTGTTTTTTTGTATGGCATAAACGGCGTTGTTCCGGTCAGTTTCTCTTTGTGAAACCGGGTCTGCTGTATTCCATTGTTTCAGCATAGCAATATAAGCCAGATCAACCGCTCTTTCTTCTGTTCCGTCTAACGGACACTGATCTGTAGCAGGAGTAAGATTAGCGGAAGTAGTATAAGCTGTATTGAATGAGCCTAATTTTCCTTCATACCGTACAGCAAAATATAATAATGACCTCGCGATATCACCTTTAAATTCATTAATAGGTTCATACACTCTTCCGGTATAAGGATAATTGGGAATAGCTGCATTCGATACCCTCGACGTGTTGGAAAAAATATAATGATTCGTATTATTTCCTATCCCATAAGGATAATTACTTCTCCGCTGATTGATAAAGCCATCAACAGGAATAATAAAATTCAGATCCGAATACATAGGATAATCGCTGATGGATGAGCTTGTACTGAATGTACTTTGCGGCATCATATGCTCCCGGTTATACCCTTGACCTTCCGCACCTACACCTGCTGCCATCTGATCTACAGTGTACTCATAGGAATCAGGTCCAGAAGGGATTTCAGAATAAATATCCAGCAAATATTGAGTATTGGAAACATCATGATCATAATATATATCCAGATCAGTCTGCCCATATAACATTTTAAGGTCGTCATAATGCCAGTTGATCATTCTTTCCGAAATAATATCGTGGAGTTTTGATTTCAGTGCATATCCCGTCAGCCCGATGGTTCCGTCATAATATCCGGCAGGAGCCTGCGCGCAAATATATGAGGAAATTAAAATGATAGGAAGTAGAATTTTTTTCATACCTTAAAAATTGGGAAACTAAATTAGTGAAATAAAAAATGCAAATGACTGAATATTTTATTAAGAAAGTATTAATTATCTAAATATAAAATTTTGATAATTAAAGGGATTGACCTTTACATAGTATGAATGAAATAATTTATTTTAGCATTCCATCAATTTGGTTATCTTTGGGAATTAACTATTATTATATGAATACAGAGACTCTTGACAACATCAAAATGATAGCGGAAACAGCTAGAGAATTCGCAGAAAAGAACATCAGACCCAATATTATGGAATGGGATGAAAGCCAAACATTTCCAAAAGACTTATTCCACCAATTAGGTGAAATGGGTTTTATGGGAATTGTAATTCCTGAACAATATGGAGGTTCTGGCTTAGGTTATCATGAGTATGTTACTATTCTGGACGAAATTTCTCAGGTTGACCCTTCTATTGGTCTTTCTGTAGCTGCACACAACTCACTTTGCACCAACCATATTTATGAATTTGGAAATGAAGAACAGAGACATAAATGGCTTCCTCAGTTAGCTTCCGGAAAAGTAATCGGAGCTTGGGGGCTTACTGAACACAATACAGGTTCAGATTCAGGAGGTATGTCTACTACCGCTGTAAAAGATGGTGATGAGTGGATCATCAACGGAGCTAAAAACTTTATCACCCACGCTATTTCAGGAGATATTGCCGTGGTAATGACAAGAACAGGAGAAATAGGAGCTAAAAATAACTCTACAGCTTTTGTTTTGGAAAAAGGAATGCCTGGTTTTACTTCCGGAAAAAAAGAAAATAAATTAGGAATGCGTGCTTCCGAAACAGCAGAATTAATTTTTGATAACGTACGTGTACCGGATTCTCACCGTTTAGGCGAAGTAGGTGAAGGATTCAAGCAGGCTATGAAAGTTCTGGATGGCGGTAGAATCTCTATTGCTGCATTAAGTTTAGGTACTGCAAGAGGAGCTTACAAAGCAGCTTTAAAATACGCAAAAGAAAGACATCAGTTCGGGAAACCTATTGCAGATTTCCAGGCGATCAACTTTATGTTAGCAGATATGGCAACAGAAATTGATGCTGCTGAACTTCTTATTCAAAGAGCATCTACTCTTAAGAACGCAAAACAAAAAATGACAAAAGAAGGAGCTATGGCAAAACTATATGCTTCTGAAGCTTGCGTTAGAATTTCAAACAATGCGGTTCAGATCTTCGGAGGATACGGATATACAAAAGACTTCCCTGCTGAAAAATTCTATAGAGACTCTAAGCTTTGTACTATAGGTGAAGGGACTTCTGAGATCCAGAGACTGGTAATCGGAAGAGATATCACAAAATAACATTTTAAAATCCCAATACAAATGATTAAACAGGCACTTTTAGGTGAATTTCTGCATGAAGCTGAAAACACCAGAAAAATTTTACAGGCAATTCCCGACAGCGCACTGGATTGGAAACCGTCCGAAAAAAACTGGACCACAGGCCAGCTTGCGTCTCATATTGCTGAAGTATACAATTGGTATGAATCCACTTTCAATAAGGATATTTTTGATATGGGTACGTACAGGTATGACAAAGGAGACATTTCCAAATCGGAAAATATCCTTGCAAAATTTGAAGAAAATGTTGCCAACGCACAGAAAGTTCTTGAAAACTCTGATGAAAGCACTTATTTCAATGAGTGGAAAATGGAAATGGACGGAAATGTACTTTTCCCTCCTATGCCAAAAGTTCAGGTGATAAGAGCTTTTCTTTACAATCATTTGTACCATCACAGAGGTGAGCTGGTTGTTTATTTAAGATCAACCGGAAATAAAGTTCCCGGACTTTATGGCCCTACTGCTGATGATAATATGTAAGTAAGAATTATATTAATATACTAAGCTGTTTCATTTAGAAACAGCTTTTTTTGTGGACCAATACAGTAAACTTGATTTATCATCGTTATTTATATAGTATTAAATAATTCACAGATTATATTGTCTCAATTTAATAAATAACCAATATTTTATTTTTTTCAAATTAAAATACATTTCATCAATTTCAATTTTCTTTTATTAATGAGCTTTTTCAATTATATAAAATGCATCACATAATATATTACACGAAAAGTCCAAATGTTTCTTAAAAAAATTCGTTTTTCGTAATATATTTTTTATTACATTTGATATTCCACAATCAAATTTAATATTTAATATGAAAAAACAATTAACGCTGATTGGAATGCTCCTTATTTCGGGTATTTCTTTCGCACAGACTGACCGTCTTTGGTCTGAAGGTTCAAAAAAAACTTCATCAGAGATTTTTGAAAACAAAACCAGCATCAGCAATCCTAAGGTATACAACCTGGATATCAACGGATTGAAAAACATCCTGGCAAAAGCTCCCAAAAGACTGGCTGCAGGCGAAAAATCAGAACTCATTATCTCTTTTCCGAATTCTGAAGGCAGAATGGAAAATTTTAAAGTGAGGGAGAATTCCAATTTTGCTCCTGAGCTGGCAGCAAAATATCCGGATATCAAATCCTATGTAGGACAAGGTCTGGATGATCCTAATTCCACAGTCTATTTCAGTGTTTCCCCACTAGGGCTGTCTTCTATGGAAATTTATGGTGATAAATCAGCTGTTTTCATCGAACCTTACACCAAAGATCTTTCTTCTTATGTAGTATACAGAAAGTCTGACAAAAAAGATGATCTTAATAAGTTTGAATGTACCGTGGTGGATGCCGCACAGAAAGGAGTTTCCAATTCCGCTCTTGCAGCAAGGCCTAATGCTGATGATGCCAAACTGAGAACATTCAGACTCGCACTGTCCTGCACAGGAGAATATACCACTTATTTCGGAGGAACAAAAGCTCAGGCTTTAGCTGCAATGAATACCACCATGACCCGTGTAAATGGTGTATTTGAAAAAGACTTCGCAGCAAGAATGGTTCTTATCGCCAACAATGATGCTGTCATCTACACCAATGCTTCTACAGACCCTTATTCTGCAGCTTCAGGAATGAGCAGCTGGAATTCTCAGCTGCAAAGCACTTTAACATCTGTAATTGGGGAGGCTAATTATGACATCGGTCACTTATTCGGAGCTTCAGGAGGTGGAGGAAATGCCGGCTGTATCGGCTGTATTTGTACAAATGGTTCAAAAGGAAGCGGATACACTTCTCCGGCAGATGCCATTCCTTCAGGAGACAATTTCGATATCGACTACGTGGCTCACGAAATGGGACATCAATTTGGTGGAAACCACACATTCTCTATGAACAATGAAGGAACAGGTGCCAATATGGAACCGGGCTCAGGATCAACAATTATGGGATATGCAGGAATTACCAGCCAGGATATTCAACCGCATTCCGATGCATTTTTCCATGCAATAAGTATCCAGCAGATCACCAATAATATTAAAGCTAAAACCTGCTCTGTTAATACCAACACCGGAAATACAATTCCTACAGCTAATGCAGGATTGGATTATACCATTCCAAAAGGAACTCCATTCGTACTGACAGGAACAGGAACGGATGCAGACGGAGATTCTTTAACCTATATCTGGGAACAAATGGACAATGCTTCTTCTTCCCAAACTGGAGCAAGTTCAGCCGCAAGCGCTACAAAAGCTTCAGGACCAAACTTCAGATCATGGACTCCAACCACTTCTCCGGCAAGATATTTCCCGAGAATGGCTTCAGTTCTGGCAGGAGCAACCACTACTGCAGGTTCTGAAATCACTGTAGAGGCGCTTTCTTCCGTTGCCAGAACATTAAACTTCAGATTTACCGTTCGCGATAACAAAGCAGGAGGCTCAGGAAATAATTCCGATGATGCTGTTATCACTGTTAACGGAACTGCAGGACCATTCAATATCACTTCACAGAATTCTGCAACAACCTACGCTGGAGGAAGTTCTCAAACAGTAACATGGAATGTGGCAGGAACTACAGCCAACGGAGTAAACACAGCCAATGTTGATATCCTTTGGTCAACAGACAATGGAAATACATGGACTACCCTATTGGCAGGAACTCCAAATGATGGTTCACAGGCAGTAACCATTCCTAATGCCAATACAACAACAGGAAGAATTATGGTAAAAGGATCAAACCATATTTTCTTTGATGTTAACAATGCTAACATCTCTGTAAATGCAGGTTCCGGAACTCCTGACACTGTTGCACCTACAGCTCCTACCCTTGCTGCCTCAGGAACTACTGCTACCACAACAAATCTTTCATGGTCAGGGGCTACAGATAACGTAGGAGTTACAGGATATGACGTTTACCAGGGAGCTTCACTAATTGGTTCTACAGCTTCTACTACGTATACTGTAACAGGACTTACTCCTGCTACTACATACTCTTTCTCTGTTAAAGCAAAAGATGCAGCAGGAAACGCTTCTGTTTCCAGCAACACCGTAAGTGTTACAACTCTTTCAGGCGGAACTGTTACTTACTGTTCTTCTTCAGCATCCAATACTGCGGATGAAAGAATTGGAAATGTAAAATTCGGTTCTATTAACAATACATCTACAGGAACTGCAGGTTACGAAAACTTCACTTCAGTTTCTACCAATGTTACCAGAGGAAACGCTTATACAATTTCAATTACTCCGGTGTGGACTTCTACAAAATATAGCGAAGCCTACGCAGTGTATATAGATTACAACGGAGATGGGGACTTCACAGACAGCGGCGAACTGGCATGGACAAAAGCAGGTTCTACAACCAGCCCGGTTACCGGATCTATCACCATTCCATCTACAGCTACGGTTGGGTCTACAAGAATGAGAGTAATGATGAAATACAGCTCAATCCCTACTTCTTCTTGTGAAGCCTTTACTTACGGACAGGTAGAAGACTATACTCTTAATATTGTTTCTTCAGGAAAAGGAGATCTTCAGAATACAAAAGATCTGATCACAGATGTGAAGCTTTACCCAAACCCTGTGAGAGATATACTTAATATTTCCAATACAACTTCAGAAGATTATAAGATCTTCGATATGGGTGGAAAACTAATTGACTCAGGAAAGCTTCAAAGAGGTTCTGTAAACGTAAGCAATCTTATTAAAGGTGCTTATATGATTCAAATTGGAGAATCTTCTAAGAGATTTATTAAAAATTAGTAACTAATAAACTTTTTAAAATTAAACGATGTGAAAAACCGTTCTGCACAGAACGGTTTTTCTTTATTTAAAGTTTTATATAAAATTTTCAAAAACCTCTTTATTAATAAAATTAATTTCAAAATAATAATTTATTTTAGAGAAAATAACTAGTATTTAAGTTTTTTGATTTAAATTTATCGCATAACAATATTTTATTGTACCGTTTGCCCAGATTGTATTTAAGGGAGCTCCAGATCGTTTTTTAACGTCTGATGCTGTTGCTTCTTTTGAGTTTATTTTGGCGTACATCGGTATTTCAATAATTTACGGTCAAAATCACATTATTAATCCAGATTCCAGTCCTTAAAACTCCTGCTAAAGACCGGAAAAACATCAGCAATACTCATTTCAGTATTTTACTTAAGATGTTTATCGGGAAAAAGATGTTTCAAAAAGGTACCCTTCAAATACCCTTATAATTTTAAAACAATTTAAAATTTTTATATGAAACATTTATTTAAGTACCTCTTTTTTTTAGCTATTACTTCGTTCTCGGTTGCCTGTAATTCAGACAGAGATGATGAACCAGACACCAATCCTGATGTCGTCACTGTATTTTATAAAAATGCGGATGAACTGGCTGTAACTTATGACGCTAATAATTCGGTAAGTCAAGCAGTCAGAAATCAAGCTTATGACTTATACAAAAGGGGAAAATGGAGTGAATTGGAATCCCTTTTTAAGGCTAATAATTTAAATGGAGGCTGGCCGCCTGCCAACGGAGGTTACAATATCGTTGATGATGTTCCTTTACAGGTTGGACAAAAGTTCGACAGATACAGCGGAGCTGTCGGCAGTTATAACGGAACCGGAGTTCCGACACTGGGAGGAAGTTTCACCAGTCCTATCATTAACGGATACACATATACCTTTACACAAAGAGCTTTAAATCAGCCTGAAGACAAGTACGATTTCTATTATGAAATTGATGTTTTGAATAATTCCATGCAGTTTAAAACACAGACAGCAGACATTATTCCTTGGTTCAGCCAGGCAGGAAAAGGAAAACAAACTATGTGGAAAATCCCAATTGATATCAATACAGGATACCAGAAAACATGGAATAAGCTGGCAGAAGAAGGTTATATTAAAATTACCATTAAAAAAAGTCCCAGCGGAAAATATCCTAACTTAGTAGGCACGGTTATCCAGCCATAAATTAACTCAGATGTACTCAATATCAGAAAAAATAAACATTACCGGAAAAGCTTATGTTGAAAAAAGTTCCTTTATCAATGACGAGGCGCTCCCATCAGCAGCAACAATTTTTATCTGCTCTCATTGCGGAAACAAAAATACAATTACAATAGCTCCTTACGAATCAGGATTTCCTGTTATGCAATTATATCATGAAGATAAGGTGTTACCTAAAAGTGAATTGCTAAAACACGGAATGGTCAGCGAAACCTCCCAAAGAATGTTTCATTTCGGCGAATTGACCGTTAATGATCTGCCAACATTATACTTTGGTACCCATTGCACTTCCTGTCAATCAAAATATATAGCCATATTCAGCTATGGGGAAAAGCAGCCCGGATTGATGATACTGACCATTTCCGGAGTGTGGAAATATGAGTAATTAAAAATATACCCAAAGATTCATCACAAAACCACAATTTTCAAGTTGTGGTTTTTGATTTCTATGGATTAAATTTTTCCCACAGACAAGTTAGATTTTCACAGATGTTTGGGTTTAAATAATTTTATTCTGAAAATGAAATGCTGCAATTTATTATCTGTGATACTGTAATCATTATATGCTCTCTTCCTCTTTATTCATAGATTTCTCCCTGTACATTTCACATTTTACAAATCCTTTTCTATCTTTGTGGGAAATAAAAAAATTCATGGATAAAATTGATAGTCTGAACCAAGTAGCAGAATTCCATACTACTTTCAAAGCCCCTATTTTAGATACCCCACAAATTCCTTCTCCTGAAAGATGCAGTCTGAGAGTAGAGCTTTTACAGGAAGAATTAAACGAGCTGAAGCAAGCGATTGCAGATAATAATATCGTAGAAATTGCAGATGCATTATGTGATCTTCAGTATGTTTTGAGTGGTGCTGTACTGGAATTCGGACTTGGCAACAAATTTGTAGAACTATTCAACGAAGTTCAGCGCTCCAATATGTCGAAAGCATGTGATAATGAAGAGCAGGCAAAGGAAACCGTAGAATTTTACAAAGAAAAGGAAGTAGAATCTTTTTATGAAAAGTCCGGAGAAAAATTCAATGTTTACAGACAGGCAGATCATAAAGTATTAAAAAACAAATACTACTCTCCTGCTGATTTAAAATCAATTATCGAAAAATAAAATATGAAAAAATTTATTACCAATATTGTTGCCTTTTCAAGCTTGTTTTTGGCTGCACAACAGGTTACTGCACAAAAAGTTGTGGTAAACCGTGAAGTTGAAACTCAGAATGACGGCAAAATGCTTTTAGGAAACCAGTTGAAAGAGCAGTTTTTGAAAGCTCCTTATGCAGATTGGTATGTGAAAGAACATGATGAGTATGTTCTTGACCAAAAAGCAGTCAGTGATTTAAAAAAAGAAAAAATCGGAACTTATGATATTATTGTTTTCATAGGAACCTGGTGTGAAGACAGCCACAGAGATTTTCCAAGACTGATGAAAATATTGGAAGCCGTGAGTTATCCGGACAGTAAATTGAATATTATTGCTGTTAACCGTAAGAAAGAGTCTCCTACCGGAGATGAAAGTCTTTACAATCTTCAGAAAGTTCCTACCATTATCCTGAAAAGATATGGAAAAGAAGTAGGCAGAATTATCGAAATGCCTACTACAGGATATATTGAAAGGGATTTGGTTCAAATTCTGAAAAAGAACGATTCGTCTGTTATCAAAGAAATTTTTAAATAGATTTTGAGAAATTATAGAACAATATTATCCTTTGCAGCGGGTGCCGGCGCGATGGTGCTGCTGTTTTTTGGTCTGAAATCCTGCCTGAATCTTGGAAGTAAAACTGAAAAATCAGATTATTATATTCTGACCAATCAAATTTCCAAGATGAATAAAATGGTGGTGATGGAACAGAATACATCCAGCATGCAGAAAACCAAAATGGGTTATGAGGTTTTTGGGAAAGAAGTTTCCAGCAACAGCATCATTACGTATACAAAGACTAATGCACAGGTTTCTTATGATCTCAACAAAATGAAGATCGAAGTAGATTCCATCAACAAAAAGCTTATTATTACTGAGCTTCCTGATGCTGAGATAAGAATAACTCCAAGCGTTGAGATCCAGTCTTTGGACGATTCTTTCTTTAACAGAATCTCGGAAAAAGATATTAAAAGTGTTACTCAAAAAGCTAAGGAAACAGCAGAAAAATCAATTGACCAGAATCAGCTGAGAACCGAAGGCCGCAAACAGCTGATGGAAAACCTGAATAATGTTTTTGTTCTGGCGAAGGCTTTAAATTATGAAATAGAAGACAAAACCGGAAAAATTGGCATTCTGGGACTTTAGAAGAAAATATTTCTGTTTGGCAAACCCTTTGAATGATATGATCCATATTGTTGACATTTAAAATTCAAAATCATGGATACAAAAGGAAAAAACCATAAAAAAGAATCTGCCAATACCGCAGAAACCCAAAAGCAAAATCAGGATTTCCAGAATATTCCTGCAGCATCAAAAAAGACCAATCCGCCTGATATTGATAAGGAAGATGTTCAGAAATCTTCAAAAAACCAATCAGGAAAAACGGATAATACAAAAAGATAAAAAAGCTCTTAGGGCTTTATTTATAATGAAAAACGACAAGTTCCGCCTCGTATGAGGCGGAACTTCTCTTTCTAACTATCTAACTAAACATTTGTTTCTATACAATGGTGGATTTTCCGATCTTGATATTTTCAAAATTGTAATAGGACTTTTCGGAATATCTGATATGATCAGCAATAAAGCTACCCACTTCACTTGTGGAGTAATACTGCTTGGTATTAAGATCAATTGTTACATACTTATTCTCAATAGCTTGTTCTACAGACTGTCTTAATTTATCTGCTGCATTCTGTAAGTTAAGATGATCCAGCATCATGGCAACGCTTAAAATAGATGCAACAGGATTGGCAATTCCTTTTCCTTTTGCCTGTGGATAAGACCCATGAATAGGCTCAAACAAAGCATTTTTCTCTCCTACTGAAGCAGAAGGCAATAATCCGATAGAACCTCCTATTACACTTGCTTCATCAGAAATAATATCACCAAACATATTTTCCGTTACAATAACATCAAAATGCTTAGGATTAAGAATCAGCTGCATGGCTGCATTGTCTACAAACATATAATCAAGCTGTACATCAGGATATTCCGGTGCAATTTCCTGGCAGGTCTTTCTCCACAATCTTGAGGTATCCAGAACATTGGCTTTATCAATAAGGGTAAGCTTTTTCTTTCTTTTCTGAGCTTCCTGGAATGCCATGTGTGCAATCGGAATAATATCTTCGCGGCTATATTTGCAGACATCATAAGCGTAGTTACCTTCCGGATCTGTAAATTTTTCACCAAAATAGATCCCGCTCACCAGTTCTCTGAAAATCTGGATATCGGCACCCTCAATAATTTCTCTTTTGAGCGGACTCTTATCAATCAGAGACGCATAGGTTTTCAAGGGACGGATATTGGCAAACAATCCTAACTCCTTACGAAGTCTTAATAATCCCTGTTCAGGTCTTACTTTCGCTTCCGGATTATTATCAAAAACCGGATCGCCTATAGCTCCGAAAAGTACTGCATCAGACTCTTTACAGATTTTCAGTGTTTCTTCAGGCAAAGGATTTCCTGTTTTAAAAATAGCCTCTGCACCAATTAATCCATAATCAAAATGGAATTTATATTGAAAAACTTCAGCAATAACATCTAATATTTTAATGCTTTCACTGATGATTTCCGGGCCAATCCCATCTCCGGGAAGAACCGCGATTTTAAAATAATTGTCGCTCATTTGCTTTTTGTGTTTTTAATTCAAATTCTGTGATGGTCTGCTTTCTGCTGATTAAAAAATCAATATCATCGTAGCCGTTCAGCAGGCATATTTTTTTATAGGAATCAAGTTCAAAGGTTTCCGTGGTATCTTTAAAGCTGACAGACTGCAGCTCTACATCAATGGCAATTTCATTATCAGGATTTTCATTAATTCCTTCAAGGATTTCTTTTAAAAATTCTTCTGAAACTTTTACAGGAAGAAGTCCGTTATTCAGGGCATTTCCTTTAAAGATATCTGCAAAATAACTTGAAATAATTACTTTGAAACCATAATCCGTCAATGCCCACGCTGCGTGTTCACGGCTGCTTCCACAACCGAAATTATTTCCCGCCACTAAAATTTCACCCTCGAATTTTGGATTGTTTAAAACAAATTCCGGATTAGGTTCTCCCGTATGGATATTGAACCTCCAGTCTCTGAACAGATTTTCTCCAAAACCTTTTCTGTCTATACTTTTCAGGAATCTTGCCGGAATAATCTGGTCTGTATCTATATTTTCTGCCGGCAATGGAACTGCGCGGGATTTTAAAACAACTAATTTTTGCATGTGTTCTACATTGTTAGACTTTAACCACAAAAGTTTTTTTTACTTTATTAAAAGAATCCACATAAGAAGTTCGCATAAGAATGAAAATCAAAGATTTTCAAAAAAAGCTTAAGTGCTTTTTTCATGTAAGTAAATAATAACTTCTTCTTACATAAGCATTGCTTTCTTTTGTGTCTTTGTGGTTAAAACATAATTTAAAATACTTTTAATTTAAACTTTCAAAAGCTGAGATCTTACCTTCTATGGCTGCTTTTGCTGCAGTAAGCGGGCTGGCAAGAATAGTTCTTGAACCTTGTCCCTGCCTGCCTTCAAAGTTTCTGTTGGAGGTGGAGACACAATATTCTCCTTCCGGGATTTTATCATCATTCATGGCCAGACAAGCTGAACATCCCGGCTGACGAATCTGAAATCCTGCGTCACTGAATATTTTATCCAAACCTTCCTCATAAATCTGTTTAACAACCTGTTGAGATCCGGGAACAATAAGTGCTTTTACAGCATCAGATTTACTTTTCCCTTTAATATACTGGGCCGCAGAGCGGAAATCTTCTATTCTTGCATTGGTACAGCTTCCTATGAAGACATAGTTAACCTTGATACTGTTAACTGTCTGTCCGGCTTCCAGCCCCATATATTTCAAAGCTTTCTCTTCGGATTCATTTTGCGGTGCCGGAATAACTTCGCGGATTGAAATACCCATTCCCGGATTGGTACCATAAGTTATCATTGGGTAAATATCCGAAGCATCAAAGCTGAGTTCCTGATCAAAAACAGCTCCTTCATCTGTTTTCAAGGTTCTCCAATACGCTGCTTTTTCATTCCAGTCTTCTCCTTCCGGAGCAAATTTCCTTCCCTTTACGTATTCTAAAGTAGTTTCATCCGGAGCAATCATTCCGCCTCTGGCACCCATTTCAATACTCATGTTGCAGACCGTCATTCTTCCTTCCATTGACATTTCTTCAAATACATTCCCTGCATATTCACAGAAATATCCTGTTCCTCCGTCTGTTCCTATTTTTGAAATGATATAAAGAATCACATCTTTAGGCTGAACATTTTCATTTAATTTGCCGTTGACTGTAATTCTCATTGATTTCGGCTTATTCAGCAATAAACACTGGCTGGCAAATACCTGAGCCACCTGGCTGGTTCCAATCCCAAAGGCAATAGATCCAAATGCGCCATGGGTAGAGGTATGACTGTCACCACATACAATGCTCATTCCCGGCTGGGTAATCCCTAATTCCGGAGCGATAATATGAACAATTCCCTGATATTGATGTCCCAATCCGAAAAGTTCAATATTATTTTTCTTACAGTTTTCCGTAAGCTGTTCTACCTGATTTCTTGAAAGATCATCTTTAATGGGCTGATCCTGATCCAAAGTAGGTACGTTGTGATCTGCAGTGGCTACAATCTGTTCCGGTCTGAAGAGTTCCAGATTTCTGGATTCAAGTTCCGCAAAGGCCTGAGGACTGGTTACCTCATGAATAAGATGCTTGTCTATATAAATGATCTGAGGTCCGTCAGGAATAGTTTCTACCACGTGAGCGTCCCATACTTTATCAAAAAGTGTCTTTTTATTGTTGTTCATTGTTTACTTTATCTTGATTTTACATCAAACCTATCCTATTTTTCTGCTGAAAGAATCTATCATTACATTCAGATCATCATTATCTATTTCTTTTTTAAGATCAGCGATCTTCAAAAATTCCTGATATAAGTAATCAAGTTCATTCTTAGTTACTTCATAGCCTATATGCTTAAAACGGTAAGCCAATGCTGAACGTCCGCTTCTCGCAGTCAGTATAATCGAAGAAGCATTTACACCTACTTCTGCGGGATCAATGATTTCATAGGTCTCCCTGTTTTTAATCACACCATCCTGATGAATTCCTGAGCTGTGAGCAAAGGCATTAGCTCCTACAATGGCTTTGTTAGGCTGTACGGACATTCCCATCAGATCAGAAACCATTGCACTCATTTCATTCAGCATTCTGGAATTCACATCGGTATGCAGATTCAAATCCTTATGCTGTTTTAAAATCATGACAACTTCCTCCAATGCTGTGTTGCCAGCTCTTTCTCCTAATCCGTTGATGGTACATTCTATCTGGCGCGCTCCGTTGATTGCTCCTGCAATAGAATTTGCTGTAGCCAGTCCGAGATCATTATGGCAATGACATGAAAGCACTGCTTTTTCAATTCCTTTTACGTTTTCTCTCAGGTACTTTATTTTCTGACCATACTCTTCCGGAAGACAGTATCCTGTGGTATCAGGAATATTCAGTACAGTTGCTCCTGCTTTAATGACCGCTTCACATACTCTTGCAAGATATTCATTATCCGTTCTTCCTGCATCTTCAGCATAAAATTCTACGTCTTCCACATATGTTTTTGCATATCTTACCGCATCAACTGCTCTTTCAATAATGTCTTCTCTTGTGGAGTTGAATTTGTATTTAATATGAGAATCCGAAGTCCCAATTCCTGTGTGGATTCTTGGTTTCTTTGCAAACTTCAGTGCTTCTGCCGCAGTATCAATATCTTTTTTATTGGCTCTTGTGAGTCCGCATACCTTCGCATTTTTCACCAGTTTTGAAATTTCTGAAACAGATTCAAAATCTCCGGGGCTGGAAATTGGAAATCCCGCCTCGATAATATCAATTCCTAACGTATCAAGCCTTTCAGCAATAATCAGTTTTTGTTCCGTATTCAGTTTGCATCCCGGAACCTGCTCCCCATCTCTCAGTGTCGTGTCAAAAATTTCAATTTTTTCGGAATTCATAAGTGAAGTTTTTTACTTAATTTTGGCTCAAAACTACAGCTTGCGTTATTTTTTCATTTTCACTTTTCCTGAAAATTACAATATTCAATAGCTTAGAAAACAATTGTATTTATTTATTAATCAGTAATTTAATTCCCCAAAATTTACAATGGCAGAATTGCAGAAAGATTTTTTGTTTGTATTGGTAAAGTCATTGACGACCTCTGAAAAAAGACAGTTTAAACTCTACGTAAACCGGCTCGGAATTAACGTAGATGCCAAATTTCTGCTGTTATTTTCTGAGATGGACAAAATGAAAGAATACGATGAAAGTATTATTATTGATAAAAAAATATCTACAAAACAACAGCTTTCCAACCTTAAAGCCCATCTTTACAAACAGATTCTTGTAAGTCTCCGTATGAACCCGAGTCATCAGAACTACAGAATACAGCTTCGTGAACAGTTGGATTTCGCCAACATTCTGTATCAGAAAGGGCTTTATAAACAGGCTTTAAAAATATTAGACAAGACCAAGCAAACGGCACTGGAACTGGATGAAAAAAGTATTGCATCGGAGATCATAGATCTTGAAAAAGTAATTGAATCACAATTTATTACACGAAGTATTGAAGGCCGTGCGGAAGAGCTTATCAAACAGTCCCGGGAGATCAGTAAACAAAACCGTTATACCACAAAATTATCTAATCTTTCTCTGAAATTATACAGCGAAATGCTTACCCATGGTTATGTAAAAAACGATGCAGACCGACAGGAAGTAATGGATATCTTTAATGCTGAGATTAAAAATATTAACCCTGAGAAACTGAATTTCACGGAGAAATTATGGTATTACAAAGCCCATGTCTGGAAAAACCAGCTCTTACAGGATTATAAATACACCTTAAAATATGCCTATCAGTGGGTAGATCTTTTTCATAAAAAGCCTGAAATGATCTACAGCCATCCTGTTTGGTATATCAAGGGGAATACTTATTTGCTGAAAATCCTGTTTTTATATGGAAATATTGATATTCTGGAAGAGCATTTTCAGAATTTCAACAAAATGGTACATACGGAGAATTTTGTTCAGAATGAAAATCTCCAGTCTCTTATTTTCCTTACCCATTACAATACCCTGATGAATATTCACTTTGTAAAAGGAGAATTTTTTACAGGAACCAAACTTATTCCTGAAGTGGAATTAAAAATGGAAAAACTTAGAGAAAGAATAGATGAACACCATTTTATGATTCTCTACCTTAAAATGGCGGCCATGTTCTTCGGCAGTAAAATGTTTGACAAATCTATTGAATATTCCATGAGGGTCATCGAATCCAAAGGAAATGTACAGGAAGATCTGTTGTTCCATACCCGGATTCTGATCTTAATGGCAAAATATGAGTCCGGTAATGATGAAGATTATGATGAATTTATTGCTTCTACTTTGAAGTTTGCCAAGAAAATGAAGAAGCCGGAAGAATTCCATTTTGAAAGCATCCAGTTCTTCAAGAACCTTAATAATCAGGTGCCGGATCATAGACAGAAAGCATTTGAAAGTTTTGATAAAAAGCTGGAAGAGTTTTCCAACAATGAGTATTACCGACGCTCCTTATTCTATATTGACATCCATGGATGGATCAAATCTAAAGTTCAGCATGTGGATGTGATTGAGATTATCAAGCATAAAGTGAAGTACAAAAGAAAACATTAAATAAAAACATGTAAAATTCTATTTTACAATATTTTAAAATAATTTATCTCATGTAAAAAAGAGCATAAAAAACTGTTTTCTTTTTAATATAGTCTCGCAGACTTAGGTATTAACAGGTCGCTCCTCCGGAGCTTTATTTCTATGGGGAATTCATTTTTTTCTACCAACAGTAATCCCGGTTGGAGCGACCTGTTTAATTATGCTTTGATTTAATCGGACAGAAATATTTTTTATTGATACATATTCTCTATGAAATCCAATGCATTTTTATGACTGATCTTTTCTGCTAATTCTGAAGAGAAGCGTTTTTCAATTTCTTTATTGATGGCATTAAAAACGGACGCATCATCATATCCTTCAAAGAAAACAGGATATCGGGATTTATCCGGGTGGTTTTTCCAAAAGAAAAAATCGGCTCCATATGCAAGCGCATCTTCTCCTCCTAAATCAAGACCGTACTGAATATGTTCATACAACATTTCCGGGTTGGTATCATCAACACAATTGCGGATAAAGTTGAGCCCTATTAATCCTTTTCTTTTAATGACTTCTTTTGCCAGTTCATCAGGAAGATTTCTTTTTTTGTCGTGGACCTGTCTATAGTTAGAATGACTTGCTAACACAGGAATCTTATAGTTTCTCTGATCGATATAATTAAGAATTCCATAAGCAAGCTGATCACTGGTATGAGCCAGATCAATAGCAATATTTTTTTCTGAAAAATAGTCAAGCAGGACTTTTCCGTCATCTTTCAGTCCGACATCAGAATTGTTTCCTCCTCCAAATCGGTTTTCAGTATGATGGGTTATTCCAAGATAAAGAACTTTCTGTGTTTTTTCAATGATCGCTTCCAAATTTTTAAAGCCAGCATCAAGGGTATCATTTTCACCACAAAAGCCAGATGCATTTTCAATGGAAGCAATAACGCCTACCTTATCTGTGTTCTCAGGATTCTTATAGTTTTCACCATCAAATAAGAAAAAGCTTTCATTTTGAAGGAGATCTGAAAATATTTCGCTCTGCTTTGCTCCATAAACAGTACTATTTTCATCTGTTGCTGAGTATATAGCCATCACCTGAAGCTTTACATTTCCTTCCTGCAAATATGGAAGCGAACAGCCAAGCTCTTTGTCATCTGTTAATGACCCCGGCCGCAGTAAATAGCATAATAAATCGCAATGCAGATCAATATTAATAGGATTCATATTATTGTAATTTTAAAGTTTTATTTCTTTACTTTTTTAAGTTCATCATTGATAAATTCTACAGAACTGTTTTCAAAAGCTTCAAGCAGTCTCGGGACGAAATCTCCGAATGTTTTATATTTTTTTCTGTTAGAATTGTAATCTTTTAATTTTTCTTCTAATAGGGGTATAAAAATGAAATTATTTTTCAAATGATATTCCTGAAGTCTTTTTACCCTTTCTTCATCTTTCTGAATTCTGGCAGTTTCAATCTCACCCAATCTCACCAGATGTTCCGCAACACAGGTTTGATAATCCCCATAACCTCCTGTTTTAATCATCACTTCTTTTAATTTTGACTTTTCAAATAAATCTTTAAACCTGGTCAGCTGTTCCTTATTTTTATATATTTCTTTATTCACAAAAGAGTGTCCGAATTCATGAACACTTAAAAAACGTGCCTGAAACTGATTGTCATAGCCAAATTCTGCAGTTTTCTGTACTCTCACGAACGGACTTGCAATCTCATAAATATTTTTTGCTCCTGATTTCAAAACGACTTCTGCAGCAATTCCTCTTCCTTCATTATCTTCTATAGGCCACATCATCATAGGAGAAATAATAATGGTATAGGCATTAAAGCTTTCGCCGTAAAACCGCTCCATAGCAGCCGTAAATCCGGCAGGAATCTGTTTGTTATATTCCTCTATCCCACCATTATAGAAGCTTTCATTCTCTTTAAAAAACTGCCCTATATTCTCCTGAATATAGAATATTGAAAGATCAGAAATATAATTTTTAATTAAATCTGTAGCTTCTTTATTTTGTTCCCTGGTCAGATTATTGTTTTCAAAATGATAATCATTGAGCCAGTCTACTGCCGGAAATTCCTTATGATACATAAGAGGTTTCATGAGGACATCATTTCCGGAACCATATTTTTCCATTAAAACATCATTGAGTTCTGCTGTAGAAACAGCAATTTTTGAATTCTTCAGCCGGCTATATTTCTGTAAAGCTTTTTTTACAACAGGCTGGTAAACAGAGCACTCTTTTATCTTATAAAGTTCAAAGTCTTTATTGTTCCTTCTATGCTCTGCGGAAAGAATTTCTGCAAGAAAATAGGTTTCAATATTTTTGTTATAAGTAACAGAAAATGGAGTGTTTTTTTTCTGTGAAAAGCTACAAACGGAACTCAGTGATAGAAATACAACCAGTATCTTTTTCATTTTAAATATTAATTCTCATTCTAATTATAGGCTAATATAGTATTTTATCTAAAAATTCCGTATTTTTGCATCTTAAAATTTCTTAGTAAACAATGATAAAAATTACACTTCCAGACAATAGTGTCAAAGAATTCGAGGGAGCAGTGACTCCTCTAGATGTGGCAAAATCTATAAGCGAGGGATTGGCTAGAAACACCATTTCCGCAATTGTTAATGACAAACAAGTAGAAACGACCACACCTATAACCACGGATTCTACGGTACAGCTTTTGACCTGGAATGATGATCTTGGAAAGAAGGCTTTCTGGCACTCTTCTGCCCACCTTCTGGCGCAGGCAATCCTTGAGTTTTATCCTGATGCTAAGTTGACCATCGGTCCTGCAATTGAAAGCGGATTCTACTATGATGTAGATTTCGGGGATGAAAGCTTATCTGAAAAAGATTTTGAAAAGATTGAGAAAAAGATCTTGGAAAATGCAAAGAAAGGTTCTACCTTCTCTTTGTATCCGGTTTCTAAAGAAGAAGCTTTAAAAACGTATGCAGACAATCCTTACAAAGTGGAATTAATCTCTAATCTTAATGATGGGGAAATCACTTTTGTAACACACGATAACTTCACAGATTTATGTCGTGGCGGTCACATTCCAAATACAGGAATCGTAAAAGCGGTTAAAATATTAAATGCTGCAGGAGCTTATTGGAGAGGTAATGAAAAGAACCCTCAACTGACAAGAGTATACGGTATTTCTTTCCCTAAACAGAAAGACCTTACTGAATATCTTGAAAGACTGGAGGAAGCTAAAAGAAGAGACCACAGAAAACTAGGTAAAGAACTTGGAATTTTCGCATTTTCTGAAAAAGTAGGTGCCGGTTTACCACTTTGGCTGCCAAAAGGTACTGCTTTAAGAAGAAAACTGGAAAATTTCCTTTCTGATGCCCAGAAAAAAGGAGGTTACGAATTTGTAATGTCTCCACACATCGGGGCAAAAGAATTATATGTAACTTCAGGACACTGGGATAAATATGGAGAAGACAGCTTCCAGCCGATTAAAACTCCGAATGAAGGAGAAGAATTCCTGCTAAAGCCAATGAACTGTCCTCACCACTGTGAAATTTACAAAACTTCACAATGGAGCTACAGAGATTTACCTAAGAGATATGCAGAATTCGGTACGGTTTACAGATATGAGCAAAGTGGAGAGCTTCACGGATTAACGAGAGTTCGTGGATTTACTCAGGATGATGCTCACCTTTTCTGTACTCCGGATCAGCTTTCTGAAGAATTTGAAAAAGTAATTGATTTGACGCTTTATGTATTCAAATCTTTAGGTTTTGAAGATTTTGTAACTCAGGTTTCATTAAGAGATCCTGAAAACAAGCAAAAGTACATCGGTTCTGATGAGAACTGGGAGAAAGCAGAAAGTGCAATCATCAATGCAGCTCAAAAGAAAGGTTTAAAAACAGTAATAGAATACGGAGAAGCTGCATTCTACGGTCCTAAGCTTGACTTCATGGTGAAAGATGCTTTAGGAAGAAAATGGCAGCTTGGAACCATCCAGGTGGATTATAACCTTCCGGAAAGATTCGATCTTCATTATATCGGAAATGATAATGAAAAGCACAGACCCGTGATGATCCACAGAGCACCATTCGGTTCTATGGAGCGTTTTATTGCTATTTTGCTGGAGAATACAGCAGGTGATTTCCCACTATGGCTAAGTCCGGATCAATTTATTATTCTACCGATCAGTGAAAAATATGTAGATTATTCAAAAAAAGTTTCACAATTTTTGGAAAATCACGATATTAGCGGTCAGATTGATGACAGAAATGAGAAGACCGGTAAAAAGATCCGTGATGCTGAATTGAATAAAATTCCTTTTATGCTTGTCGTAGGAGAAAATGAAGAAAAAGAAGGCACGATCTCTGTAAGAAGACGCGGTGAAGGAGATCTTGGAGTGATGAAGATGGAAGATTTTGTAGCTTACTTCAAAAAAGAAGCAGCAATATAAATTAAAGATTGAAGGATTCAAAGATTAAAAAAATTAACGGAATCTTTAAATATTTGAATCAATTAAATTAAGTAATTAACCAATAAAATTATAATACAATAGCACAAAGATTTAACAACAGGGGCCCACAAAGACGTCCGGTACAAGAGGACTTACACTTGATCAACGATAAAATTCGTGTGAGAGAGCTTCGTTTGGTGGGCGATAACGTAGAGCCAGGAATTTATCCAATTGACAAAGCAAGACAGATTGCTGCGGAACAGGAATTGGATTTAGTAGTAATTTCTGACAAGGCAGAACCTTTTATTGCAAGAGTATTGGAATATAAGAAATTCTTATACGAGCAAAAGAAAAAACAGAAGGAACTTAAAGCTAAGCAGGTAAAAGTGGTTGTAAAAGAGATCCGTTTCGGGCCTCAGACTGATGATCACGATTATGAATTCAAAAAGAAGCATGCTGAAAAATTTCTTGAAGAAGGTTCTAAATTAAAAACCTACGTATTTTTTAAAGGACGTTCGATTATCTTTAAAGACCAGGGAGAAATCTTGCTTTTAAAACTTGCTCAGGAATTAGAGCACGTGGGAAAAGTAGACCAGCTTCCTAAACTTGAAGGAAAAAGGATGATTATGATGATGAGTCCTAAAAAACCGGCAAAATAATTAAGTCATTATTTTACATATAAACCTCAAAGCAATTTGAGGTTTTTTATTGCCCGGATTTCAGAAAAAGCTTAAGATTGTTGATCCGGACTACCCTATCGCCCGGATCAATAATCCAACTTTTATAAAATTTTATACAATCTTACTATCCTTCAAAATCACCGCAATCGTGCTCTGTAAAAAGAGGTAAAGCTTTTTGCGTGGTAAAATATCTGGATATCCTTTTGTTTTTTAATTCCGGTTTTTTGCCTTCTATCACGAGTTCGTAAACGGGCGCTTTATCTATTTGGGTTAAAATAAAGGTTCTTTCCGGTGTCTTCAAGATGGTTTTATTTCCTTCATTAGAGTATGAAAAATCATCAGTTTCGAAAGTGTCTTTTTCATCACAGATATTGGTCCATCTGATCTGCTTTTTTGTTATAGAAAGGCTTGCCAAGTCACATGAATAACAGTTTCCGGAGAATTCTATCCCATATTTATCATGCACATTAGTGCTTTTACTATTCAACACATCAATAGGAACCAACGTTGAAAAATCACTTGGCATTTCTGCTGTTTCAGGATCACTCTTCACGGGTTCCGGTGCAGATGCTGCAACTTCTTTTGGGGTATCCGGAGAGGTATTTGTTCCTGATTTTTTGTCTGCAGAGGGTGAGCAGGATGCTAATAAAGCAGTCATCACTGAAAGGCTGATTATTAAGTTTTTCATTTTACTAAGTAAATTATAATATTGGGGTTATCGTTTTGTAAAATTCTCCAAAATCCATCGTTCAATATATCCCTGTTTTCAGCCATTTATTCCCTGTATCAGGGAGTTTTGTTGGCTGCTGGCCTTAATACTGATACATTTGCTCAAAAATATAAAAAATGAAAGTATTCAACCATTTCTTCATATCATCTATGATTGTTCTTACAGGATGCAAACAGGAGAATAAAAAATCAGAAACTAACAAAGCACAAACTGAGGTTAAGCAGAAAACAATAACCCTTGCTGATTTCAAAAAAATAAAAGGAGTGGATAATATTCAGGAGGTACCGTTTCAATTATTTACAAAGCTTGATTCTGTACTGTTTTTTGTAACACCTGGTAAAGATGCCGCCCATTTAAAAATACCTTACAATAAACTTGATAATTATTATGGATTTGAAGAGTTTAAGGACTTCTATTCTATTCACTACAGCATTAATAATGACATTTCAAATAGTATTGAAGCTTTTGTTCTGAAGTCGGAATTTACACCAGCATATGAACTTACTTTAAAGGGGGTTGATCTTTATGAGATCAGAAGCAGTACCTTTAAGGAATCGAGTGATTTTAAGAATAAATCTTTCAAAAAATTTGGGAGTATTGATGAGATATCAGAACATGAATTTAATACAAGCTCAAAAAAGCAAATGGGTGAAAAGCTGGTAAAGAATCCCAGTATACAACTACAGGCAGATAACTGGGTATACAAAGAAAATGGCAGAGAAGAAGTGATTACACAACATGAAAGTGTCTCTACGGAGACCGGACCGCTAGCCAATGAATATGTAGGAAGGTCATCTTACTTAAATCTGGAAGTATTCAAAGAAAATTCTGATGAAGTTGTAGATTCCTATTATTCTTTTTTCAGTGTAAAAAATGCAGTGATGTTTGAGCTGAGTACCGAAGGCTACCCACAAATCCTTCCTTCTAAAGGCTTGGTTGCCTTTGTTTCATCCAATAATGATGTGGGGAGTAATTTTGTCATTTCAAAATACTTTCCTCAAACCAAAAAACAGGACAATCTTTTATATGTGAATTTCACCAACTTCAAAATAGCAGATGATAAAAAAGCATTCTGGACAGATAATGACACCTTCTACGCAGAAGTTTACCCTATTAATTCTTCTTCATCCAATGGTAAAAAGCAGAAAACAGCTTATATAAAAATCCAGTTGAAAGCTAATTTATTTTAGAGAATACAATTAAAAACCCCTGAAATCAGCCAGTGTGTAAGGGAATAAAGTCCAATATCTTTGCTGCAATTATTTAAAGAGATACAATGAAAAAATTAAGTTTGACCCTTCTTTTTTGTTTGCTAAGTTTTATGGCTTTCTCACAATCGTTAAAAGTTGTTATTAAACAGGACGGAAAAGTAATTGAACCTGTAAATGATGTTTATGAACTGAAAAAATCTCCTTTTTTGTTTGAAATTACATCTGCCAATCTGGAAGGATTTCTAGTGGGTGCTACAACAAATAAAGACATCTACGCAGGAGCTTTGGGCGTCTTGAACACCGAAATTCCCTGGTTTCAGAATACAGGTATGGCTGAAGAACTCTATAACAAGGATAAAGAAATGTTTCTGAAGGATTCAGCACCTTCATACTGGTATTATACAGATGAAAAAGATCACAGATTTGATAAAAATCCTAAAGGCAATGCAAAGCAATGGACTGCTACCCGTACTATTACAAGGTTTTATGATATCATGGCAGATCAGCCCATCAATGTAAAAGATTTTGACGGCAGCGTTTTTATACTGATGTACCATCCCGTTTATAATGATGAATATGATTTAGTAGACAAAAAAAACCTGTTTCAGGCTGCGTTGAAATTCAAGAATTAACCATACACAACCAAATTATTTGATTATATAAGAAAAAGGCTGCTTACATGATGTGAGCAGCCTTTTTCCGGATGACAATTTTATTCGATAATCAAGCCGTATTCTATGGCTAATTTTATAGCTGAACTCAGGTTAGATGTCTGAAATTTTTCAATAAGATTTTTTCTGTGGCTTTCTACCGTGTGCGGACTTATAAAAAGTTTTTCTGCCATTTGATTGGTGGTAAGCCCCTTCGCTGCTTCACCCAGAATTTCCTTTTCTCTTCGGGTTAATTTTGGAACCCGGCTAAGTCCGTCTGTTGATTTTTTATCCAGAACAGCCTTGGTTTGAGAGCATAAAAACCTGTTACCGGCATATACGGTGGTGATTCCTTCCAGGATTTCGGAAACTGAAGCATTTTTTTGAATGTATCCCAAAGCACCTTCTGCCAGAGTGCTGTTGATGACGGGCATTTCATTGTGAACGCTCAGGATAATAATCTGAAGGTTGCTGTACTTTTTCTTTAATGGTTTGATGAGTTCAATGCTGTTGGTTTCTGCCAGATTAATGTCCAGAAGCAAAATGTCAACCTCTTGTTTTGCAAGACCTGCATTCATTTCTGAGACGTTTTTGAAACATTCTACCACATCTATTGTTTCACTATGTCCTAAAATATTCTTAAGTCCTTCCAATAGAAGCGGATGATCATCCGTTATGGCTACTTTTATCATGTTTAATGAATAGGGATTTGAAGTTCTATACTCGTACCAATATTTAATTCGGAGTTAATATTCATGGTTCCTTTTAAAAACTGGACTCTAAGTTCAATGTTATGAAAACCTGCTGTTTTTCTAACGTCTAAGCCTGTATGATCAAAGCCTTTACCGTTATCCTCTACAGTAAGGTTTAACAGGTTTTCTCCTTCACTTATCTGAATAATAATTTCTGAAGTATCAGCATGTTTTATAGCATTATTAACCAATTCCTGAATAATCCTATAAATAATCAATTGTTTTTCTTTCGATATGGAATTGCTGTAATTGATAAACTCTGTATGGATTTCCAGGGTATGATTGGAAATTCGGGAAGCAAACTCCTGAATAGCCACCTCCAGACCGTATTTTGTTAATAAATCAGGCATTAAGTTATGCGCCACCCGTCTCAGCTCTTCTACAGCACCATCTATTTGTTCAATTGATTTTGAAATTCCTTCTTCTATATTTTCGGATTGATGAGGATTTAAATAAGACAGTTGATGTTTCGTTCCGGAAAGCAAGCCTCCCAATCCGTCATGGAGATCACGGGCAAGACGGCCACGCTCCTGCTCCTGCCCCTCAAGCAATGCGGTAAGGGTAGAAATTTTCGAATTTTGTTTCTCCTGTTCCATTGCTAAAGCATGCAATTCGTCTCTTCGCTTAATAGACCTGGCACGTTGTTTATAGGTATACAACAATAAGAGGATCAAAACAATGAAGAATACAATAAAAAAGATATAGTATGTATTAATCTTTTCTTTAAATGCCAGCAGCTTTTTGTAGTTATGAATATCATTATTTTTCTGTTGAGTTTCCAGTTTTGCCAGACGAAGCTGCTGTTCTTTTTTTTCGGACTCAAGTTCTGAAAACTTTAGTCGCTCACGCTGGTTTTCTTCCACCAGTTTCAAGTTGTTGTAAACCTGTTCACGCTGTGCGCGCAAAATATTGATCAGTTTAATTTCCTGTGCTTTCTTGTCACTTTCAAGCTGTAGCTTGATGTATTTCTGTTCCTGCCGTTCTTTATCAAACTGAGATTCCAATCTTTTGGTAATATCCAGCTTTTCCTGATCATAAACTTTTTTGTACTCATCAAGATAATTTTTATAATAGGTCAGGGCTTCTTTATAATTTCCCTGCTCTTCGCTGATCCCTGATAAAGATTCAAGAATGGATAATTCTATATTATGATCTCTCACCGGGCTTTTTCCAATTTCCATGGAGGCTTTCAAAAAATAAGATTTGGCTGAATCATAATTTTTATCCTGCAATGCAAGCTCTGCCAAAATTCCGAATGAAGAAGCAATATGAATAGGATCACCAATTTCCAGACTCACTGTATTGGCTAAATTTGCATAGTGTATGGCCTTATCTCTGTCAAATCCGGTGTACAAATTCGCCAGATTGATGGCGGCATACGATAGGCTGCTCCTGTTGAGCATCACATTTTTATTTTTATTGAAAGTAGCAATAGCCTGTAAATAATATTGTTCAGCCTTATTTCTAAACTCCGTATCAGATGGAGTTTGGGTGTATTTTTGTTCATACACATAACCCATTCGCATATATGCATCAAAGGTAAGATTGGGATCATTTTGTTTGGATGCCAACAATAAGAACTGCTTGCTGTATTTTTCTTCCAGCTGGTATTCATTGAGGTTAGAATAGATAGCTGACAGCTCTTTCGCTGCGTTGCCAAACCTTCCATACAATGTGGAAGTGGTTGGTGAGTTTTCATAATATTTAATCGCTTTTAGATAAGCGGCAACAGCATCGGTCGTTTTATTATTACGTGCCAGGATCCAGCCTTTGGCATAGTAAAAGTAGCCTTTAGCTTCATTACTGTTTGTTTTTAAACTGTATCCTTTCGCCATATCAAGGCTTTTAAAGGATTCATGTATTTTATTATCCAGTCGATAATTCATAGCCTGTACGGCATATAAAATAACAGCATACTTACCATCGCTCTGTTTTGCAGCGATGGAAATATTGGTATTTAAAATCTGATACGATTTAGGTTTATGGTTATGGAAAAATAAAGCAGTGGCATACTTGGAAGCCAGATTCAGCTGTTCTGCTGTATTGTTTGAAGCATGGCCATATTCTTTTTCTAATCTGTTCAAAACATCCTGTGCCTGAGCAAAAAAAGGACAAACCAACAAAGCAAACATAAATAATAACCTGTACATCAAACCCTTATCTTTATTAAGTTGTATTATAGTAAAGAACGTAAATATAGGTAAATACCTGCTAACCTGTTTCGAAACCATGCTTTTCGGCAAAAGCTCTCCATTTCAGGTATTTCTTTTCATTTTTAAATACCGGATCTTCACCATAGTAATACATCAAACGTTGAGTTGCATATTCATAGGTACTGTAAGTATTGGCCTGCTCAAAATAGTTAATGGCTTTCTTCAGATCCGTTTTTACTCCCATACCGTGCTCGTAGATAATGCCGTAATAAATCCCGGAATAAGACTGATCATAGTCTTTTTTTAAGTACACCAAAAGGTTTTTATAATCTCTTAACTGATAATAAATTTCTGAGATTTTATCGTAATTGTAGGCGTATTTTTTCTCCGCTTTCTGATAAAAATCCAAAGCTTTATTGTAATCCTGCCTCACATGTTGTCCAAAATAATACAGATCACCCAGGTTGACAAGAGCCATTTCGTCACCAAGCTCAGCACTCTTTTCATAAGCCTCAATTGCTTTTTTGATATTAAAAGAATAGCCTATTCCGTTCTGATATAAAGCCCCGATATTGTTCCAGGCTACAGCATGGTTTCGTTGTGCAGCTTTTTCGTAACAGATAATTCCTTTTTGTGGATCAAACAATGATTCTATTTCAGGATCGGTAAGCAGTAATCCTATTTCTACCAGACTATCCATGTCACCTTTTTGAGCAGATAACTCAAACAGACGAAGTGCTTCGTGGTAATTCTGATTTTCTTTTGCGTCAAAAGCCATTTTTTTAACTGCTCCAACCTCCATGAATTGTTCTGCGTTCTTACCTGTCTGGCTTTTCCAACGGTTATAAAAGGAAATAAAGTATTCCAAATCTTTTCCCCGGAATGAATACCGGTCCAGATAAACGGTACCATATTCGGAAACCTCTACCCTATGATTTTTTTTGTCTTCATGGATTCTAAACATGCTTTCACCCTGATACAAAAACAACAAACCTTCTTCTGTCCTGTAATTCAAAGGATTGGAAATATAATCATACAATTGGGCTGACAGACCATTCTCAAAATCGAACAATTGATACCCTTCATTTTTTTGAACCGATAAAAATCCATTTTCCAGATAGTGAATCTTCCTGACTTCTGGTTGCGGAGCGATTAACCAGCTCTCATTATCTGCATCAAAAAGTCCTGATCCTGTGTTGGTTTCCATGATAAAGACATTGTTGTTATATCCTTTATTTGATTCTGCTCTTACTTTACTAATAGATTCATTTTCCAGCAGGAAACGATGTTTTAAAGCATGATAAATCTTCCAGATTTTGTCTTTACGAACAGCAAGAGTTTCAAAATTCTCGATTAAAATCAGTTGATCTGCTTCGTCTATGATAAGGTGGCCTTTTTCATCTATTAATCTGCCTTTTTTATCGAATTTGTTCGGTTTAACCCAGAAACAGGTACTTGCTTTTGAGATACTGCCTTCTATAAATTCTCCCAGATAGTTTCCTTCTTTCGTATAATATTTTCGTTTGACGGTACCTTTTTGCTTGGTGAAAAATAGTTCAGAGAAATAATCATACTCATAAGGAGTTTCACTTTCAACAGGAATAATCAGTTCGTTTTCGACACTGAACACTCCGAACTTTCCATCTTTTTCTACCCCAAAGAATCCATAGGCTGTTCTTTCGAGAGCATCATATTCCGCAGGAACCAGCAAGGTGTTTGAATAGATTTTTAGAATCCCTGATTTCCCATTTACTTTTACCTCACCTAAAGGTTCCTGCTCAAAATCGAATACATCAAAAGCATCTTTATATACCGGAGAAACTAATTCTTTTCCATCACTTTGCAGGTAACCGAACAAAGAACCTTTTTGAATTACCGATATATTGTAATGATCATCTGCTTCAAAAATATCGTCATAAAGCGCTGGAGTTAAAATAGCCCCTTTTGCATCTTTAAGACCGAATTTTCCATTTTTTTCAAATACAGTAGATTCCGCTTTTTTACAGGCAAGTTCTTCAAAATATCCCAATCCGTAATTAATCCAGTCGGTTTGTAAAATTTCAAGAAATGAGGAATATCCGGTCTGCAATAACAGGGAATCCAGCAGCGAAAGATTCTGAGCTTTCACAGCCTTTTTATACAGCTTGCTTTTCTGCTGAATTTCTACCAGCCATTCCTTTGCCTGTACTTTGTGTTTTTCTTCGTTCATATTGAAAACGTCTGTTGCATTCAATACAAAGGTGTCGTAAGGTAAAGCTTCCAGAAACCCGAACATTTTATTTACAGGTTCGTAATAAGCTTTCTTGTAATGCAGCTGATAGGTATCTGCCAGCATATTGAAAAAATAACGCAGCTGGACAATTCCCTGATTTTTATCTGAGAAAAATTCAACGCCTTCCATTTTGATGTCTTCTGCCAAAAGAGGATAAAGCAATAAGGGAATTTCATAGTTCCACTCACCCAGATAGGTATCGAATGTCTGATTTGTTTTTTGATCGTAATTGTATAAATAAATCCGGTGTGCCATTCGTCAAATTTTATCATATTGGAATGCATTACAGCATTTTCCGTTACCTAAGGTTACTTTCAGATTAAATGTAAAATTCTAAAGATACGCAGTAATATTACTTTTACAGCTTCTTCCCCACTCCATTTTATTTGGCTAGTGTTTTTACCCATAGTTTTTTAGTGTTTATTCGAAATAAGGATTTATCGTTAAATCGGGTGTGAAAAAGAAAGCTATAAAAGTTATAAATGAAAGATTTTAATCGTTTTATCTTTAGTGAATTTTGAGTCAAAGATAAAAATAGACCTGGTACAAAAACATCCCTGATAACAGGGGTTTTCAGGTACCTCTCTTTTTTAGGATATACAGCATCATATGTTCTTTCAAGGCATATAGACTTCAGCCTGTTCAAACAGGATCATGTAACAATAGAATGCGGTTAAGACTACTCCGACAAGACCCGAAATAATAAATGTAAGAAGATAATACGTACCATTCTTATCCTTTTTTTGTAGAAAATTGATAATAGAAGTAATCAATGTACACAAAAATCCTGCTCCCAAAAATATAATTAAGACAGCAAGGAATAAGGTTCTTTCAAGGTGTAAATCTGCAGATGAAAGCATAATGATTTAAATTTATAGGTTGAAATAAATTCGGAAGTCTGGCAGCTGAAGAAATCGTCAGGCATAACTGAATTGTATCTATTACATTAATCTTCAATAGTAGAGAGAATCTGAAAATACAGCAATCCCGATTATCAGCTATATTTGACAACATACAGAATTTTTTCAAAGACCATTTAAAACTTATTTTGATCTTTTTTATGTGAGTTCTTCATAATATAAAGATTTCCAGCATATTTTAGTTTTAAAAACAGTATCTATATATTATTATTGTTTATAAATTTTTAATGAATTATTATCTTAGATCAAGATATTGTGATTATTTTCTGTCTACATTTGTGATTATAAAAAATCAAATACACTTTTATTAATTATTAAAAAAAAGAAACAATGAGCACACTTACATTAAAAGACGGAACAGAAATTTATTACAAAGACTGGGGAAAAGGACAGCCGGTTTTCTTTCATCACGGATGGCCATTATCCAGTGATGACTGGGATGCACAAATGTTCTTCTTCTTAGAACAGGGATACAGAGTAATTGCTCATGACAGAAGAGGGCATGGAAGGTCTGAACAGACTCCTTACGGACATGATATGGATACATATGCTTCTGACGTAGCAGAAATTGTAGAGGCTTTAGACTTAAAAGATGTGATCCATGTAGGACATTCTACAGGAGGTGGTGAAGTTATCCGATATGTAGCGAAACATGGTAACGGAAGAGTTGCAAAAGCTGTTCTTGTAAGCGCAGTAACTCCTATTATGGTTCAGAATGAAAATAATCCTAACGGAGTTCCAATTTCTGTTTTTGATGATATCCGAAACAATACGGCAAAACACAGACAACAATTCTTCATTGATATTACTTTCCCTTTCTACGGATACAACAGAGAAGGAGCCAAAGTTTCTGAAGGAATTCAGAGAAACTGGTGGAGACAGGGAATGAGCGGTTCTATTAAAGCACATTATGATTGTGTAAAAGCATTTTCTGAGACCGATTTTACAGAAGACCTTAAGAGCGTAGAAGTACCGGTATTGGTAATGCATGGTGAAGATGATCAGATTGTCCCTTTTGAAACCACAGGTAAAGTAGCTGCTACTCTTCTTAAAAACGGAAAATTGATTTCCTATCCCGGATTCCCTCACGGAATGCCAACAACAGAAGCAGAAACAATCAACAGAGATCTTCTGGAGTTTTTCAAATCCTAAATTTACAGATATCAGATCAATTCTATTAAAAAATCACTGATAAAAGGCAGGCCTGTTTGTATGCAGGTTTGCCTTTTTTTTTTTAGTGTTATTATTACCCCTGTTCATGCTAATTAAAAAAACTTTCATGTATCACTTTTTTTCCGTACTTTTGCAAACTATTATTCCTAATGTCCTTAGGGGTATCTCAAACAGATATTGATAACAAAAACAATAAAAAAGCAAAACAATGCCAAAATTAAAAACGAAATCAGGTGCTAAAAAGCGTTTTGCTCTTACTGGTTCTGGTAAGATCAAAAGAAAAAATGCTTACAAAAGCCACATCTTAACGAAGAAAGAAACTAAGCAGAAGAGAAATCTTACTACTACTTCTTACGTAGCTAAAGTGGATGAGAAAAGCGTTCAACGTCAATTAGCAATTAAGTAGTTTTTATAAATCTATATTCGGTTTATAAGAATTCAAAACAAATTCAACAATTTAACCCTGGAACGGTGCCAATAAGAGCAATATCATTTGCCGCCCTTTTCAAAAAAACAATTTAAATTATGCCAAGATCAGTAAATGCCGTAGCTTCAAGAGCTCGCAGAAAGAAAATTTTTAAGCACGCTAAAGGTTATTTCGGAAGAAGAAAGAACGTTTGGACTGTAGCTAAAAACGCGGTAGAAAAAGCAATGCAATATGCTTACCGTGGTAGAAAAGAGAAAAAGAGAAATTTCAGAGCACTTTGGATCACTCGTATCAACGCGGGAACCAGAGAGCACGGAATGTCTTACTCTCAATTTATGGGAGCTCTTAAAAAGAACAACATCGAACTTAACAGAAAAGTTTTAGCAGATTTAGCAATGAATCATCCTGAAGCTTTCAAAGCTGTTGTAGATCAAGTAAAATAATGTAGAATAGATTTTGTTATCAATATAAGTCCCGGGGTTTCCCGGGATTTTTTCGTTATATACTTCTCATCTTTATTATTTTTCAAATCCTGGTGTAATTGATATTAACAGCAAACCTTATTAGACAGAACTGATAAAACATGAATTTATCATTAAATACCATCCATAATAAAGAAAAAATTACCTATATTTTATTCATTTAGCGAATTTTAATCTAAAAAAGTAATAAATTTAACAAAAATACATATTATTATTGATAAATAAATCAAATAAGCACTATTCCAGTTGAAAATTAGCAATAAATAATGATTTATTGCTATATTAGCAATCTCTAAAGAAAGTATCAAAAATGAAAAAAGTTGCCACTTTTTTGCTCACTTCCATTGCACTGCAAAATATAAGTGCGCAAAGTTTTATTCAGACTTACAAGGACAGAGCAGATATGGTTACTCAAACCAATATCAGTACAAACCTTCAGGAATTTGCAGGATTTGGGATTAAGAAAACAGGCACAGCAGCCAATAACAATGCTCTGGACTGGCTTAAAAACAAATATTTGTCCTACGGATATACCGTAAGTAACATGTCTGAAGATTCTTTTACTTACGGAAGCAGCACTTCAAAAAATTTAATTATTACCAAGACAGGAACTGTATATCCTAATAAATATGTTATTATCTGCGGGCATTATGATACAATTACAGGTCCCGGAGTAAGTGACAACGGCAGTGGAACCTCCATTATCCTGGAAGCAGCAAGAATATTGAAAAACGTTCCTACAGAATATTCTATCAAGTTTATTCATTTTTCCGGAGAAGAACAAGGTCTTGTGGGCAGCAACCATTATGTCAATAACGTCGCTTATCAGAATGGCAGTCAGGCTCTGGATATAAAACTGGTTTTAAATATTGATCAGGTTGGCGGACTCATTGGAAATAACAACAATACCATTACCTGTGAAAGAGATACCGGAGGCGTATCTTCCAATAATGCAGCTTCTACAGCTGTAACACAGGAACTGATGAACTGCACTAGCCTTTACTCTCCTCTTCAGACGAATCTTTCTTACGCTTACAGTTCTGATTATATGCCTTTTGAAGCAAAAGGATACACCATTACAGGTTACTACGAGTATCAGAAAAGTGAAAATGAACATACAGTAAATGATACTTTTGCCAATCTGGATCCTGTCTATGTTTTCAATGTAGGAAAAGCAGCTGTAGGAGCTTTACAGCATTTTGCTGTTGCATCCACAGCCAGTAACCTGCTAAATACCAACGAAGCATCTGTTCAAAAATCTGGTGAAACAATCAGGGTTTATCCTAATCCGGCTAAAGATCTTGTAACTGTGGAATTTCAGGAAAAAGTAAAACAATTTAAAGTTGAAGTCAATGACATGGCAGGCAATACTGTTTTAACGCTTGAAAATCAGGAGAAAATAAATACTTCAGGATTAACAAACGGGCTGTATACTTTTACTATTACAACCGATAAAGGAAGTATCACAAAAAAAATAATCATTAATAAATAATATCAGGTAGAATATTCTGAATCTGGTTTACATTCAGGAATATTCAGCATTACTCCCACAAAATGAAGAAAATTGCTACTTTTTTATTGGTTTCTATCGCTATTCAAAGTGTTGAAGCCCAAAGTTTTATTCAGGCTTATCAGGACAGAGCAGATATGGTAACTCAGACCAATATTACAACCTACCTTCAGGAATTTGCTAACTTAGGCGTAAAAACGACAGGCTCAACTGCTAACGCCAATGCACTGACATGGCTTAAAAACAAGTATCTTTCTTACGGATATACAGCCAGCCAGATAGCAGAAGACCCATTCACGGCAGGGAGTTATAATTCTAAAAACCTTGTGATTACTAAAACGGGTACAGTATATCCTAATAAATATGTCATTATCTGTGGACATTTCGACAGCATTAACGGCTTAGGAATTAATGACAATGGAAGCGGAACGTCTATTATTCTTGAAGCCGCAAGGATTCTGAAAGATGTCCCTACTGAATATTCTATAAAATTCATTCATTTTTCAGGGGAAGAGCAAGGACTTCTGGGAAGCAAACATTATGTCAACAATGTAGTCTATCAGAGCGGCATCCGTGTTCTGGATATTAAGCTTGTATTTAATCTGGATCAGGTAGGCGGTGTGATGGGAAATAATAACAACACGGTTTACTGTGATGAAGATCAGGGCGGTCTGTCAACAAATAATGCCGCTTCTGCTGCTGTTACCCAGGAACTTAGAAACTGCACAGCACTCTACTCTCCTCTTTTAACCGCTGTAGATCCGGCTGCCGATACGGATTATATTCCTTTTGAACAGAAAGGAGAAGTGATCACTGGTTTTTTTGAAAGAATCAGAAGTACCTATCCGCATACAGTGAATGATACTTTTGCCAATACAGATCCTGTTTACATTTACAAGATAGGAAAAGCATCTGTGGGAGCATTGCAGCATTTTGCTGTTGCTACCGGCACATTGGGAACACATGAAGCATCTGGAAAAAACACTTTAGAAAGTGTAAAAATCTATCCAAATCCAGCAAAAGATATTATCAATATTGAACTTCCGGACTCCGGGATTAAAAACTTCACTTTTGAAATTACAGACTTTCAGGGACGTTCTATTTTCAAGAGAAACAATGAAACAAAAATTAATGCTTCAGAGCTGGAAAACGGAGCTTATATCGGAATTTTAAATACTGGAGATCAAAAGGTTGTAAGAAAAGTTATGATTGAGAGATAATACGATTTAGAAAACCCTCTAATACATAAAACCTTTGAAAGAATTCAAAGGTTTTTATTTTTAACCAAATTGCAAGATTCACAAAAGTTTTACAAAACTAATATGACATTCATAATAAATATACTATTAATTTGAATCATTAAACACTTTATTGTGATTTATTTACTACATTCGTGTTACCAAAATAATATTATTTATATGAAAAAATTCACAACACTTTTATGCTCCGCATTGATGATGCAGAGCATTGCGGCTCAAACTTTTATTCAGGCTTACAAAGACAGAGCAGATATGGTTACCCAGACCAATATCACCAACAATCTTCAGGAATTCAGTAATTTAGGTGTAAAGACTACAGGCTCAGTAGCGAATACCAATACACTGAACTGGATCAAAAACAAGTATCTTTCTTACGGCTATACTGCCAGCCAGATAGAAGAAAGCCCTTTTACTTTTGGAAGTACCAGCTCCAAAAATTTAATTATTACCAAAACCGGAACACTGTATCCTAACAAGTATGTCATTATCTGCGGGCATTTTGATACCATTTATGGCCCGGGAGTAAATGATAACGGCAGTGGAACGTCTATTATCCTTGAAGCTGCAAGGATTCTGAGAAATGTTCCTACTGAATATTCTATAAAATTCATTCATTTTTCCGGTGAGGAACAAGGATTAAAAGGAAGCAGCCATTATGTAAACAATGTGGTATATCAGGGAGGTGTCCGCAAACTGGATATTAAACTGGTCTTCAATCTGGATCAGGTAGGCGGTGTAAAAGGAAAAAATAACACTACGGTATATTGTGATGAAGATCAGGGAGGTGTTTCCAGTAATAATGCCGCTTCTGCAGCAGTTACCCAACAGCTGAGAAATTGTACAGCACTCTACTCTCCTCTTCTGACTGCCGTAGATCCTGCTGCGGATACAGATTACATTCCTTTCGAACAGAAAGGTGAAGTGATCACTGGCTTTTTTGAAAGAATCAGAAGCACCTATCCTCACAGCTCTAAAGATACTTTCACTAATATGGATCCTGTTTATGTATACAAGATCGGAAAGGCAACTGTGGGAGCATTACAGCATTTTGCAGCAGCTTCTGCTACCATGAGCAAACCTGCCCCTAAAAATTTACTGGAAGCTGTAAAAATCTATCCTAACCCTGCTAATAATATCCTGAATATTGAATTACCTGATTCTAAGGAAACCAACTTCAGTTTTGAAATCAGCAATTCTATGGGAAGATCACTTTTGAAAGTAAATAATGAAAGGCAGATTAATGTTTCCGGTCTTCAGAACGGAGTCTATATTGGAGTTTTGAAAGTGGGCGAAGAGACACTTGTAAAGAATATTATGATCGAAAGATAAATAGCATTTCACACAGATAAAAAAACAGAGCAGAATTTCTTTTTTCTGCTCTGTTTTTATAAAGTAGATATTTTAAAGCTCTTCAACAATCTGTTCACTTGTTTTATCCTTTACACTAATAATTTTTGCCGGAATCAGTTTATTTGGCTGTAAATTCCCTGCTGGTCTTATCCATTCTTTCACCCCAAAAAGGAAATCCAGTTTTGTATTGGGAGTCTGAAATTTTATCAGTTCACCAAAATGATTGGGATGTCCTTTTTCAGGAATTTCACCTGCTACTTCTGCCAATTTATTATCCAAAACCATCACACTGAACATCATAGCACTGGAAAATGTATTTTTCCCAACAATAACATAAGTCTTCCCATTGAATCGTAACGGGTTATGATCTGCTGTTACAGAGCGGGAAGAGATCGGATAATAATCACCGTCTTTTATTTTGTTATATTCTGCAGATTCTTTATTGTTTGCCTTTAAATAATCAGCATACTCTTTACTTTTTTTAAATTTACCCTGATAAGTACGGTAAGTTTTATCTGAAAAATAATTGATAAGCAAGCTTCCCACCGCAGAATTTCCTCCGGAATTGTTGTGAACATCAATGACTAGCTTTTGGGCATTGTCTTTTTTGATCTGGCTGAAAATACTGTCAAATTTTGTTTTCCATTCTTCCAGAGTGAATGTATTTCTATCGTCAAAAGTATTTACTGTTACATAAGCATAATCCTTTATCTTTTTATAATCAATAGGTTTAAAATCTTCTTTTTTCTTAGGCTGAGACTTTGAAGCATTGGCTTTCAGCTGTTCCAGAGAAATACTTTTAACCACTGTTTGCAGTCCGCTTTTAAACTTCAGATTGTAGTCATCTGTGATAAAGTAACAGTATTTATTAATCACTATCCAAAACTTGTCAACAGCTATTGGGATTCGTTCTTCTATAGTTCCCGGAATAGTCTGGGCGCAGTTTTCCAAGACCTGATCAATTGGTATATTATTCAACGAGAGCACTTCGTCACCAATAGTAAGTTTGCGGTCTGAATAGTTTTCCGTAAGAAGCATTTTGCCATTTTCATATTTGAATTTCAACGGTAAAACTTTCATGTTTTTTCTAATGCTGTCAGTAACGCAAAAATCTGACATTGAACTATGTTCGTCGTTTAAAGTGACAATCAAAGGCTTTGCGAGGTAATAAAAATCCTTCTGTGTCATCCCATCTTTCAGAGAATTACGGATATCTGTATATTTTTTTTCAAATTCTGATTTTGAAATTTCTGTATAGGGATTAACGTGCGCATTGGTTATTTTTGTCCTAATAAAGTCTATATCCTCTTCCAGCTGCTGCTTGGTAAATTTCTGAGAATAAAGTACATTACAGTTTTTCTGAGCAAAAGCGACCTGAACCAACAATGCAGCTATGAGGGCTAATTTTAATTTCATAAGTATTCGTTTCTGGTGGGATTAGTATTTTGAAACCTGTCTTTGTTACATCTTTTTGCTAAGCTTTATTTCCAATCAGAACCATTTTATCTGTTATCATTGGTCCCTGTCTTTAAGAACTTCCTCAACTTCTTCCAGCGAAAACCCTTTGGCTTTCAATAAAATCAGGAAGTGATACAGCAGATCTGCGGCTTCATTTTTAAAAAGATCATCATTATTGTCTTTTGCTTCTATAACCAATTCTACGGCTTCCTCTCCTACTTTTTGAGCCATTTTATTGATTCCTCTCTGATAAAGTGAATACGTATAAGAACCTTCGGCTTTCGTATCTATTCTCTGTGATATCTTATCTTCCAGCTCATACATAAATCCTTGAGTATTCTTTTCTCCAAAACAGCTGAAACTCCCTGTGTGACAGACTACATTTTTCGGAACGGCTTTAATTAAAATGGTATCCTGATCACAATCTATGTCAATACTTTTTACCGTTAGAAAATTACCGGATTCTTCTCCTTTGGTCCACAGTCTGTTTTTGGAGCGGCTGAAAAAAGTAACAATTCCTTCTTTTTTTGTTTTTTCAAAAGCTTCTTCATTCATGTAGCCCAGCATCAGAACCTGCAGTGTTCTGTTGTCCTGAATGATTACCGGAACAAGCCCGTTATCTTTATTAAAATCTATATTCATCGTACTTCTATTTTCTGAGTTTTTAACTGTTGTTTTAAATCCTGAATGCCTATTTCATTAAAATGGAAAATGCTGGCTGCCAAACCTCCTGTAGCTTTTGTTTCATGAAATACTTTAACAAAGTCATCCACCTTACCAGCACCTCCGGAAGCAATCACAGGAATACTGATATTGTCTGAAACAAGCTTTGTAATGCGAAGGTCAAAGCCGTTTTTTGTGCCGTCACCATCCATTGAAGTCAATAGAATTTCGCCTGCTCCTAAACCCGCTGCTTCTTTTGCCCATTCCACAGTAAGAAGCTCCGTGGCTTCTCTTCCTCCTTTAATGTGGACAAGATCTTTATCTCCCACCTGTCTTGTATCAATGGCTACCACCACACACTGACTTCCGAATTCTTGGGCCAGATCAGAGATAAGACCCGGATTTTTTACGGCTGAAGAATTGATACTGATCTTGTCTGCACCTGCTTCTAAAAGCTTTCTTACATCTTCCACAGAAGAAATTCCACCTCCCACCGTAAAAGGAATACTTAGTTCTTTGGCAATCTCTTTTACAAGTTCCACAAAAGTCTTCCTGTTCTCAATAGTAGCTGTAATATCCAGGAAAACAAGCTCGTCTGCTCCTTCCTGCTCATATCTTTTGGCCAATTCTACGGGATCTCCTGCATTTTTAAGGTCTTCAAAATTGATTCCTTTCACCGTAGCTCCGTCTTTTATATCCAGACATGGAATAATTCTTTTCTTAAGCATTTTCAATAAATTTCTTAAGTTGTTGTAAGCTGATTTTTCCTTCGTAAATTGCTTTCCCGATAATCGTTCCGGTACATCCTATATCTTTCATTTTATAGACATCAGTGATGCCTGAAATACCACCGCTTGCCACCAGCTGAACAGAGGTCTTGTCTAAAATCTCAATATAAAGTTCTGTTGAAGGACCTTCCAGCATTCCGTCTTTTGCAATATCAGTACATATTGTGGACTGTATTCCTTTTTCCTGATACTGAAGGATAAAATCAATCACATCATTATCGCTTTCCTCCAGCCATCCGGATGTTTTAATCTTTCTGTTTTCACAGTCTGCCCCCAAAATGATCTTTTCTGATCCATATTTTTGGATCATTTCATAGCAGAATTCAGGATCCTGAACGGCTATACTTCCTAAAGTGATCTGTTGAGCACCGGAATTAAATGCTGTTTCAATATCCTGCTGAGTTTTTAAGCCTCCTCCAAAGTCGATATGCAGCGAAGTAGAACGGGCAATATTTTCCAGCACTTTCTGATTGACGATATGCTTTGATTTCGCTCCATCAAGATCCACCAGGTGAAGAAACTGAATGCCGAAACTTTCAAATTCTTTCGCCACTTCTACAGGGTCTTCATTGTATATTTTCTTTGTGTTGTAATCTCCTTTTGATAGACGGACACATTTCCCGTCGATAATATCAATAGCCGGAATAATTTTCATCATTATAAATTTATAAAGTTCTTAACGATCTGATTTCCTATCATTCCTGATTTTTCAGGGTGAAACTGTACTGCATAGAAATTGTCTTTCTGCAAAGAAGCACTGAATGGCAGGATGTAATCACAGACAGAAGTTGTACAATCTGAAAGCTCACAGTAATAGCTGTGAACAAAATATACATCACTGTTCTTTTCAATTCCTGAAAACAGTGGAGAAACCTGCTCTGAAAGCGTATTCCAGCCCATATGCGGAACAATATCCGTTGATGGAAATTTTCTGACATTGATATCAAAAATTCCCATTCCTTCAGTATCTCCTTCTTCATTTTCCTTGCACATCAGCTGCATTCCGAGGCATATTCCTAAAACAGGCTGCTTAAGGCCAGGAATCAAAAGATCAAGTTCTTTTTCCTTCAGCAGTTTCATAGTGGATGAAGCTTCTCCAACGCCCGGAAAGATCACTTTATCAGCTTTAAAAATCTGTTCAGGATCATCGGTGATCACAGAATCAACATTCAGCCTGTTGAGAGCATTCTGGACAGAGTTAACATTTCCTCCGTTGTATTTTATTATAGCGATCATATTTATAAACTTCCTTTTGTAGAAGGCAGACTGTAGTTACTATCCGATTGGTTGACTGCCATCTTAACAGCTTTTGCGAAGGCTTTAAAGATGGATTCAATTTTGTGGTGTTCGTTACCTCCTTCTGCTTTGATATTCAGATTGGATTTTGAAGCATCAGTAAAGGATTTAAAGAAGTGAAAAAACATTTCCGTAGGCACATCTCCTATCTTTTCTCTTTTAAATTCAGCATCCCAAACCAGCCATGACCTTCCCCCGAAATCAATAGCCACCTGAGAAAGACAGTCATCCATCGGAAGCAGGAAACCATACCTTTCAATGCCTTTTTTCTTTCCTAAAGCTTTTAAAATAGCTTCTCCCAGAACAATTCCCGTGTCTTCAATGGTGTGGTGCTCATCTACAGCAAGATCTCCGTTCACTTTAATCGTAAGATCCATATTTCCGTGTCTGGCAATCTGATCCAGCATGTGATCAAAAAAGTGAAGTCCGGTTGAAATATCTGATTTTCCGTTTCCATCCAGATTGACTTCAATTTCAATATCAGTCTCATTGGTTTTTCTGGATACTTTAGCCTTCCTCATTCCTGTTTTTAAGAACTGATAAATCTCTGACCATCGTGTTGCAGACAGCTCCGCCTCACTGTTTAAGTTTTCATTAAGATAAATAGCTTTAGACCCAAGGTTTTTAGCAAGTTGCACATCTGTACTTCGATCACCAATTACATAGGAATTTTCAAGGTCGTAATTTCCATAAATGTATTTCCCGAGCATTCCGACTCCTGGTTTTCTGGTAGGAAGATTTTCAGATTCAAAGCTTTTATCAATTAAAATATCACTAAAAATGATGCCTTCATTTTCAAAGGCTTTCAGCATTTTTTCCTGGGGTTTGATGAAATCTTCTTCAGGAAAACTCTCCGTTCCCAGGCCATCCTGATTGGTGACCATCACCAGTTCGTAATCCAGTTCATTGGCGATTTTTGCTAAGTTTTGAAAAACGCCCGGATAAAATTCAAGTTTTTCCAGAGAATCTACCTGAAAATCTGTTGGCGGTTCAATAATCAGTGTTCCGTCGCGGTCTATAAAGAGTACTTTTTTCATTGTTAAATACTTTTCAAAAGGTTAATTAATTTTTCATTTTCTGCACGGCTTCCTACATTGATCCTGATACAACCCTGAATTGCAGGATCTCTTCTGCTGGTTAAAATCTCTTCTTCAAGCATTTTTCCGTATACATGATCTACATTTTCCATTCTGATCAGAAAGAAATTCGCATCCGTTGAAAATATTTTCGAAATACATGTAATCCCTTCAAACTGTTGCTTCAGCCATGTTCTCTCTTCCAGAATACGGTTTACGTTTTCCTGAAGTCTGTTTTTATCCTCCAGTGTTTTCAGAATAAGTTCCTGGCTAAGAACATTTACATTATAGGGAGCTTTTACGGCATTGATAAGGGTGATAATCTCTTCAGACGCATAAGCCATACCTACTCTTGCTCCGGCAATTCCCCACGCTTTGGAAAATGTTTGCAGTATAATCAGATTGGAATATTGATTCAGAAGTTCAATACTTGATTTTTTTCCGGAAAATTCAATATAAGCTTCATCTACCACTACAATCCCGTTGAAATTCTGAAGATAGAATTCAATATCATCAATGCTGTTGCCTGTAGGATTATTTGGAGAGCATAGAAAGAATATTTTAAGAGAAGGATCTTCCGCAGCTTTTAAAAATTTCTCTTTTACAATCTCGAAGTTTTCATCCAAATCAAGTTTCTGCACTTTATTTTCGTTGATTGCCGCATAGAAACCATACATTGCAAAGGACGGGTTCATCATCAGAATGGCATCTTTTTTAGGCTCACAGAAGATTTTGATGATAAGGTCTATCAGCTCATCACTGCCGTTTCCTATGGCGATCTGTGAAGACAGAACGTTTTTAAGCTCTGCAAGTCTCTTCTTAAGCTTTTTCTGGGTAGAATCAGGGTAACGGTTGCATTCTCCAAAAGGACTTTCATTCGCATCCAGCATAACGGGAGCATTAAATTCATTGTGGTCCCTGAAACTGATGTAGGGCTGTAATTGTAATATATTGTCTCTTACGAGTGTTTTGATACTGTTATTTTTCATTGTATTGTTTGTTTAAAACTATTTTAAACCATTAAGATGAATTGAGTTAAAGGATATTGAAGAAAATATCTTCAGATCTTTATTAAGTAGTGAGTTGAATTTAAATGTATTTGGATCTTAACTTTACTTAAACCTTTATTTTCTTAATGGTTCATTTTTGCGCGCTTTCCAACAATTATCATTTTAATCTTATTGATACTGCATTTTTGTGGGCAAACAGACCTTCTGCTTCTGCCATGAGTTCTATGGTTTTTCCTAAATTCTGAAGTCCTTCTTTTGAAAGTTGCTGGAATGTTATTTTCTTCACAAAGCTATCCAGGGATACTCCGCTGTAATTCTTCGCATAGGCATTGGTAGGAAGTGTGTGATTGGTTCCGCTGGCATAATCTCCAGCACTCTCACAGGAGTAGTTCCCAAGGAAAACTGATCCCGCATTCTGAACTTCCGGAATATATTTTTCAAAATCACTAATCGCCAGAATAAGGTGCTCCGGAGCATAAAGATTGCTGAACTCAAGAGCCTCTTTCAGCGTATTGATCAAAATAAAAGAGCTGTTTTCCAAAGCCTGACCAGCAAATTCATTTCTGGGTAATTCTTTGATTTGCTGTTCAACACACTCTATTGTTTTATCAAACACTTTAAGGTTTGTTGTAATAAAAACAACCTGACTATCGCTTCCGTGTTCTGCCTGCGAAAGAAGATCGGCAGCACAAAATTCAGGAACAGCCTGTTCATCTGCAATCACAAGAACTTCACTCGGACCGGCAGGCATATCGATCGCAACTCCATAACGCTGGGCATATTCTTTGGCTGCTACGACAAACTGATTTCCAGGCCCGAAAATTTTATTGACAGCTGGAATGCACTCTGTTCCGAAAGTCATTGCAGCAACAGCCTGCGCTCCTCCTGTTTTAAAGATTTCCGAAACCCCGCAAAGTTTTGCTGCATAAAGAATTGCGGGATTAACATTCCCATTCTTATCCGGTGGTGTGCAAAGGACTGTTTCTTTACATCCGGCAAGATTTGCAGGAACTGCAAGCATCAATACCGTAGAGAACAAAGGAGCCGTTCCTCCCGGAATATAAATTCCCACTTTTTCTACAGCACGGTTTTCACGCCAGCAAACAACTCCTTTTGTTGTTTCAATTTTCTGAATTTCCTGTACTTGAGAGGCGTGAAATTTTGAAATATTTTCTTTTGCCTGTTGAATGGCTTGTTTCAACTCCTTATTAATCTGTTTTTCTGCCTCCAGAATCTCAGCTTCAGAAACTTTTATGCTTTGGGTTTCTGCTTTATCAAATTTTTTATTGAATTCTATTAAAGCGCTATCTCCTTTTTTTTCAACTTCTGCAAAAATTTCTGTGATAAGTCCTGAAATTTCTTTCTGTTCCAAAACAGGGCGTTTTACCAGGTTTTTCCAGGTGTCTTTTGTAGGATATCTGTATATTTTCATTGTATTATTTTAAATTTAAATGCCTTTTTTAACTGCTAAGTTGTTAATTTATATGGTTTTAAATGCTTTTAAAAAAAAGGCGCAAGGTTTTTAATTCTGTTGCTTTTTTTAGGCGCAAAAAAATCTAAGATTTTCAGCAAGTATGAGAGTATAATTTTGTGAATTAAAGCAGCATTCAATTTTATTGCAGATAAAATCTTTGCGCCTTAAAACAGTATTAATTTCATGTTCATTACGCCTTTGCATTAACCAACATTTATCATCTTAATAGTCAATATTTTAAATAACCATCTTATCAATTGGAATGATTAAAATATCCTGTGCTCCATTTTCTTTGAGTTCGTCAATCACTTCCCAGAAACGTTCTTCATCAATCACGGAATGAATGCTGCTCCAGCCTTCTTCTGCCAACGGAATCACTGTAGGGCTTTTTAATACAGGAAGAACTTCTGATACTTTCTGTATTTTTTCATTGGGAACATTCATCAGAATATATTTTGAATTTTTTGCTTTTAACACCGCTTTGATTCTGAAGACAAATTTTTCAAGAATCGCCTGTTTTTCAACCGACAATCGAGGTGTTTGAGCCAGCACAGCTTCCGATTTCAGCAGAGTGACGGTTTCTCTTAATCCGTTTTTGAATAAGGTACTTCCGGAGCTTACTATATCACATATTCCGTCTGCCAAACCGATATTTGGAGCAATTTCTACAGAACCTGAAATAACGTGAATATCTGAAACAATTCCTTGATTTTCTAAAAAGTTTTTAAGAGTATTGGGATAAGAAGTAGCAATTTTTTTACCCTGAAAATAAGAAAGTTCATCAGTTTCCACTTCTTTGGGAACTGCCAATGAAACACGGCATTTTGAAAACCCAAGTTTCTGGATTGTTTTGATATTTTTACTTTTCTCAGTCAGAAGATTCTCGCCTACAATAGCAACATCCACTACTCCATCTTCCAGGTATTGCGGGATGTCTGAATTCCGAAGGTACATGATTTCCATCGGAAAGTTATCTACTGAAACTTTGAGCTGATCTTTCCCGTTGTTGACGAAGATTCCGCAGTCTTTGAGAAGCTGAAGAGATTCTTCATAAAGCCGTCCGCTTTTTTGGATTGCAATTTTTAATTTACTCATTTTGCCTTTTTTGGGTCCGAGCAAATAAAAACTGATCTATTGAAATTTCTGAGGAGAATTCAGGAAACAAAAAAACCGCCTATTTACTCAGACGGTTTTAATTATTTTGATTTTAGCACATACTTATTATCAATCAATTCCGTCTAACAGAGATGATGATGATAATGATGTAATGCTAAAAAAGTTGGTTTCATTGTTTGAATTATGATGCAAATGTAGGATTTATTTTTAAAATGCAAAGTTTTTTTAAATTAATTTTTGATAAAAATTCATCAGCTGCTTTGCAATGGGTTCGTCATTAAACTTCTGAACAAACTCGAAACCCTTTTCCTCACGGCGTTTTCTCTCAGATTCATTTTCCCAGAGAAATTTTAATTTGGCCCGGATATCAAGATCGTTCTCAGGATTCACATACACAGAGTCTTTTCCACCTGCTTCAGGCAGACAACTGGTATTGCTGGTAACGACCACAGTTTTGGAGAAAAGAGCTTCAATAACCGGGATTCCGAAGCCTTCAAAGAAGCTTGGATAGACAAAAATATCTGCCAGTTTATAGAGGCAAGCCAGCTCATCCATAGAAACTCCTTCCAGGAAAAGCACCTGTTTTTCCATTTTATTCTTTTTAAGGAAACTTTCTATTTTCTGGTAATATTTGGTCTTTCTTCCTACGACTACAAGAGGAATTCCTGTACCGTTGACTGCTTTTACAACATTCAAAAGGTTCTTACGGTCTTCGATAGTTCCAACATTCAACACAAACCTTTCCGGAAGCTTAAATTTCTCTTTGACAGCTTCCATTAATTCCGGAGACTGCTGCTCTTTGAAAGCATGATGACATCCCTGATAAATGACTTCAATCTTTGTCTCAGGAACTTTTAAATACCGGATAATATCTCTTTTGGTCTGTTCTGAAATAGCAATAATTTTGTCAGCGGTGTCAGCCGCTTTTTTGAATTTCCAGAAATGGATTTTTCTGTCAAAAAAAGAATAATACTGAGGATATCTTACAAAGATCAGATCATGAATAGTAACGACCTTTTTAATAGGCTTTGGATCCCATTTTAAAGGAAGTTCACCCGATAATCCATGGAAAATATCAGCACCTTGCTTCTGGGCATCTTTACCCATTTTTAACTGGCGGGAAAGGTTTCCTTTTGAGGTTTCAATAAATTGAACATTCGGGTGTTCCAGAATATCTTTCCCACGCTCCGATTTGTTTTTGTTGAGTAACAGATATTCATTGTCCGGTTCGTATTCTGAAAGGATTCTTACAAGATCCCTCGAGTAATTTCCAAGACCGGATGTATTGTGGAAAAACCGTTTTGCATCAAAGGCAATCTTCATCGTTCTATCTGTTTTTGAAATTCCTGAAATGTACCGAATGGATGTCCTTTTTCTTTCAGCCAGCCTACAAACGAATCAAACCTTTCCACCATATCTTTTCCTGAATTTTTTACCGTAAATCCGGGAAGTTTAAAGGCTTCATCTTTAATTTCTGCAAATTCCCACGGGTGGAAATAAATGTTCAGATACTGATCTTTTTTCAGACAGTCCGAAGCCAGTTTCCTGTAGAAAAATAAAGGAAAATTGTGAAAACTTAACCAGAATAAAGGAATTCTGAAATTAGGAGAAACCGATGCCGGAACCTGCGTTACATTTCCTTCTTTGAAATAGGTTCTGGATACTTTTAAATTATTATATCGTCCCGGCAAAAATGTCGGATTGATGGATGAATTGTAAGAATATCCTGCTTTTTCCACTTCTTTTTCGTCTACAGGCATCATTCTCGGCATTCTTAATCCGGTAACCTTTGTGGAGAATAATTCTTCCAGCCTTTCTCTTGATTCTTTGAGGTGTTTGTCTTCAAATTCTGAATGAAACCAGGTGTGAGAAGCCAGCTCATGGCCTTCCTGTAATAACCTTTCAATAAGATGTCTGCTGTTTTCTGCAAAAACTACGGTGGAAAAAAAAGTAGCTTTAGCATTATGTTTTTTAAGGATATCAAGAATTCTCTCTAATCCTGTCTGTGAAATTGAAATCTGCTTTTCAAAGGGAATTTCACCCTTATATTCTAATGGCATATCAAATTCTTCAATGTCAAAACTCAATAAAACCATTTTAAAAATTTTTGTTTTTAATAATATAATTAGGTCTGTTTTTCACCTGCTTGAATATTTTACCTAAATAAATCCCCATAATTCCGAGGATAATCAGCTGAAGTCCTCCAAAGAAAACAATAGTCATAATCAATGATGCCCATCCCGAAATCTCTGTTTTTGCAATAAATGAATGAATAACGTATGCTCCATATCCAATAACTGAAAGCGCAGAGAATAAAAATCCCAGATATGCAGCCAGATAAAGAGGCTTTACACTAAATGCAGTGATTCCCGTGAAGGCAAAAGTAAACATTTTTTTAAGGTTGTAACTGCTTTTCCCTGAGAGTCTTTCTGCTGCAGTAAAGTCGATTCCTGTTTGTTTGAAACCCATCCAACTGGTTAATCCTCTGAGGAACAGATCATCTTCATTGAAGTTTCTCATGACTTCAACAGCGCTTGCATCCAACAGTCTGAAATCTGAGCCGCCACCTTTCGTTAAATTAACATCGGATAAGCTTGATAAAAGTTTATAAAATAAGTCTGATGTTTTTCTTTTAAAAAAAGAAATCTCCTTAGGATACGTTCTATAGGTAAAAACTACGTCATAGCCTTCCTCCCATTTCTTAATCATTTCCGGAATAATCTCCGGCGGATGCTGAAGATCTCCATCCATAGAAATGACTGCATTTCCGCGGGCACTGTCCATTCCTGCTTTTACAGCCGGCTGGTGTCCGAAATTACGGGAAAATTCGATGAATTTCACTTCATCATATTGTCTGGAAAGTTCTTCTAATTTTTGCTGCGTATTGTCTCTGCTGCCATCATTGACAAATATGATTTCAAAGTCATAATTGTTCAACCCATCAAAAACTTCTTTAATTTTCTGATGGATCATAGCGACATTTCCCTCTTCGTTATAGGCAGGAATTACAATTGAAATTTTCTTCATATGTATTAATTCAGGCTGTAATTTTTCTCAAAATCTTTAGTCAGAAGTTCATAAGTTACTCTCAACCAGATTACAATACAAGGTACGGCTTTTAATGAATATTTAATGATATAATTCTCTTTTACAAATTTCGGGAACAGATCCGAAGTGGAGAAACATGTGAAAATAATGACAAAAACCAGTAATCCAATAATCAATGGTGTTCTTTCTTTCTGAAGGAAAAACCAGATCAGCACTCCTACCACCGCAATAATATAGGTTGGAGATTCTGAACTGGAGCTGAACAATACTAAAAACAGTAATGTGGAAGCCAGAATCATCAGTTGGAAAGCATAGTGCTTATATTGCTTAATTCTGATGTATGGCAAAGCAAAAAGCGGTAATCCGCCTGCTAAAAATACAAGATTTGAAATGGATGCATCTGCTAAAATTCTTCTTACAAATCCCATCAAAGAGATGTCCTGCATATTTCCCAGCACCTGATTTTCATTATTTTTCTCTACAATAGACTGAAACCAGTCTGAATAACACTGAATCACAAACTGTGGACTTGAATAGGCCATCGGAAGGACGAAAAACAATAGAGCAATAGCAACTCCTGAAAGAATAAATTTGGTTTTGTTTTTAATAAAGAAAAACTGTGTCAATCCTACAATTCCGTAGATTTTCACGAATATTCCTATTAAAATTGCAGTTACAGATTTTACTTCTTTTCTTTCGTAAATATACACTGCAGACAACAGCAAAAGACCTGTGAGTGCTACATTGAACTGCAGACTTAAAGCAGCAGTAATATATTCCTGAAGACAAAGCAAACCAAAGATTGCTTTTTTGCTGTCTGAAAAGGGCAGTTTATAAATTCCGTAGATAAAGATGAAAGTATTGGCAATATTCCAAAGTGAAATTCCAAGCCAATCCGGCATCATGGCAAATGGAGCTATCAACGCACTGAAAAATACCCCATAATGGTTCAGATCAAAATAAAGATCAGGATAATGGATAAACAGGTTTTTCTGATGAATTGTATTAAAGAATACATTTTTAAAAATCAGATAATTATTAATCGCATAATCTCCTCTCAGGTATTTGGAAATTGCTGTAACAACGGATATAATAAGATAAACCCCAAATATGTATTTAGGGTTTAATAATATTTTAAGAAATTTTTCTTTCAAGATTGTTGTATTAGATTAAAATAGTAATCTTACACCGCTACATTATTATCTCTCAGTGCATCATTCAGAGATGTCTTCTTATCGGTAGATTCTTTTCTCTGACCGATGATCAGTGCACATGGAACCTGATATTCTCCAGCAGGATACTGTTTTGTATAGCTTCCAGGGATTACTACTGAACGTGCAGGAACTCTTCCTTTGATTTCAACAGGAGTATCTCCTGTAACGTCGATAATTTTTGTAGAAGCGGTTAATACTACATTGGCACCCAATACGGCTTCTTTTTCTACGTGAACTCCTTCTACAACGATACATCTTGAACCGATAAAGCAGTCATCTTCAATGATTACCGGAGCAGCCTGTAAAGGTTCCAATACACCCCCAATACCAACACCACCACTCAGGTGAACGTTTTTACCGATCTGTGCACAGCTTCCTACTGTAGCCCAGGTATCTACCATTGTTCCCGAGTCTACATAAGCACCAATATTCACATAAGAAGGCATCATAATTACACCCGGAGCAATGTAAGCTCCTTCTCTCGCTACTGCATGTGGTACAACTCTCACCCCTTTTTCAGCATAACCTCTCTTCAAAGGCATTTTATCATGAAATTCAAACGGACCTACTTCAATCGTTTCCATTTTCTGGATCGGAAAATACATTACTACAGCTTTTTTCACCCATTCATTTACCTGCCATCCGTTTTCTGTAGGTTCTGCAGTACGAAGTTCCCCTTTATCAACTAAAGAAATAACTTCTCTGATTGCCTTCTGGCTGTCTTCATTCTGCAATAATTCTCTGTTGTCCCAGATATTTTCAATAGTTTGTTGTAATGACATGTTTCTTATTTAAATTAGTTTGAAAAATTATACTGCCCAAAGATACAAAAAAGTTCAGCAAAACTGTTTTTAACATTGTGTTTTAATAAAAGGTGAACATACGCTTCACGGTCTTTTTATAGGTCTTGTAAATTTCTCCGTGTTCCTTTAGAAGGAACTCTTCTTCAAGCCTGATCTGAATCTGTATTAAAATATTTCCCGTCAGAAGAAAAGCAAAAGCAATTACAGTAGGGAAAGCAAGGAAAAATCCAATAAAACTGATGGTCATTCCCAGGAATATGGGATTTCTTGAAAATCTGAATAATCCGTGAGTTACCAGTTCTGTTTTTGCTGAGTTATCAATTCCAATCCTCCATGAGTTTTTCATTTGTAACTGGGCTATGATCACCCAAATCAATGCAAAAATCATTGATATAATTCCTGTGTACTGAAAAAAATCATATTCCAGCACATTGATTTTAAAAGCAGAGAAAATTTCTTTCGGAAAAAATAAAAGTAGCATTGTATAGATAAACAAAGCAAATAAAATCAGCTTAAAATACAATCCCACAAGTCCGTATGCGGAATCATCTTTAGGAAGAACGTCAGGATTTTTTCCAATTTGTTTAGCCACTTTGTAGCTAATGCCAACAAATGAGACCAAAAAGAAAATGATGAAGTAAAAAGGGATAAAAAATCTGATGAAATCTGCCATATGATAATAGTTTTGGGCAAATTTGCTAAGTTTTGTTATGCAATGCTATTGCAATGATTGGGGATTTTATTGGGATTGATGAAATTTGCAATTGTAAGCTTAGAAATTCCTATCCTCCGGAAGTGATGAAAATTCAAAGAATTTTTGACGGGGTGGTTTAAAGAAGATGATGATATAAGTTTTGGCTAAAGCCGGTTGATTTCTTTTTTTCGATTAAACGGGCTAAAGCCCATTTCTATTGATAGAATATTTACAACACTCTTTGAGCATGAAGATAGGCCTTATTCCAGTATTTTTCGTTCAGGGATGAGATGATCACACCTTTTGAGGTAGAAGCATGAATAAATTTCACTTCTCCGTCAGGACCAATATCATGAACAATTCCCACGTGAGATACTCTGCTTCCTCCGGCTGTTGCAAAAAACAACAGATCACCAGGTTTTACGTCTCTTATATCAATATTCTTTCCGGCTTCGGCCTGATCAGAAGATCTTCTGGGAAGATTAAAATCATTTTCTTCAAATACTTTTACCGTAAATCCCGAACAGTCGAATCCTGACGAAGTATTGCCTCCGAATTTATAAGGTGTCCCGATATACTTTTCTGCATCTTTCAGAATATCATTGATTGATCTGGAAACACTACCATTAAATTTGGAATCCAGCTTTCTGAGATTTTCGGTTTTTGCAATGGTTTTCGTATTTGATTTTTTACTTCCTGAAGCACTTTTCGAGGATCCGCAGGATACTACAAAGACTGAAGCTGCTAATACCGCAACAATCTGCTTTATGTTCATTTTTTGTTCAAATAATCCCGTTTCCATACTCTTCTGATTTATAATTAATTAACAAAACATACACAAATATACATTTTATATTTTAATTATAAAATAACTATACTACAACTATATGATAAACATAAGTTAAAATTTTGATTTTCATTATTTATTGGTATATTTGATTTCTATTTTCAAGATATGGCAACCTATGAAAGTGTAATCAAGATCACCGGAGCGGTGGGAGATCTGGTATTTTATACTCTGAATGGCAAAAATGTGGTTCGGAAGAAAAGCGGGTTCAATAAAGCTGCCTTTAAAAAAAATCCTTCGTATGAGAAAGTGAGACAGAACAGTTCTGAATTCGGCCACTGTTCCAGAATGGGGAAAATTATCAGGAAAAGCCTGGAAGTATATATTAAAGAAGCAGGTGATCCCCTCCTCTACCAGAAGTTTGCAAAGGTAATGACGATCATTAAAGATTTAGATACACTTTCTGAAAGAGGAAAAAGAACGGTTGAAAATGGTTTAAAGACTGAAGAAGGAAGAAAAATTCTGAGAGAATTTCAATGGGGTGCAATTAATAATCTTTCTGATGGTGTAACAATGAAAGATCATGTTCTGTATAAAAATGATCATTGTACATCAGACCATGGAGTGATTTTAACTTTAAAACTGGATTCTGAAAATTATAGTATCGAAAGTAGTAAGGAAATAATCCGCTGGAATCAGCAACAAGATAAGTCTTTTAAAAAATACTTTTCCGATGATGATCTTTTGCTCTATTTTGTAACATTAAAGAATGAAAATGACAAGGTTACCCATATAGGATTTGTTTAAATAAAAAAAGTCTGCAGTAGATTCTGCAGACTTTCTTGTTTTATTTCTTTTCTCCTTTCCAGCTTCCTGATATTGCAGGTGTTGGAAGTGAGTTGGACCAATTTCCGTTTCCTTTTTTTTCTTTCGTTAACGTTCCTTTGAAATCTCCTTGTGAAGGAAGCCCTACTCTGGCGTTAAGATCTCCTGTCTCACTTAAATTTCCGGTAATACTGTAGTTTTCATTATTCACATCGGAATGCATTGTCCCTACTACTTTGCCGCTCTCATCTACCACAAAATTCCAAACTCCTTTATCTGCTCCTTCATAAGAACCAGACCATGTTCCTACATAATCATAAATAGTATCATCATCAGAGCTGCACCCGATAAATAAAAACGCTGTTAATAAAAGTAAAAAAAGTTTCTTCATAGTTTCAGTAGTTTTATAACCTAAATCCTGTTATTCTCCTGCGCTTTCTTCCTAAAAATCCAGTTACAGAGAATGTTTCTTAATATTTATTATTTTTTTGTTCCGTGCAAATCTACTAATTTTTTTATTCAGATTATCTGAATTTTAATCAGCACCCAATATGTTTATTAAAAAACAACATATTTTGGCTAAAATACAAATATTTTTCAAACAAATACAAGGTATATAAATTTGACTTATTATAAAAATATGGTTAAAAAATAATAGTAATAAGCTCAATATTCGTTTATAATTATATCAATATTAGATTTAAAGCTATTTTTATTTCTACTTTAAAGATATTTCTTACCTTAGTGAAAAAATAAACTTTTAAAAAATTACATGAAAACAAAAACACTATTTTTAGCAGCATTTGTTATTTGTAGCAGCTCAAAAGCACAAGTTGGGATTAATACATCTACTCCGAGCCATACTTTGGATGTAAATGGCCTGGTAAGAGTAAGAGGACTTTCAAATGCTGAAAAAAAAATTGTTGCAGCAGATGCACAGGGAGTTTTAACTCTTATTTCTCCAGAAGAAATTTTTGCGCCAAAGGCTATACTAAACACATCAACCTCTTCCAATGAACAAAGATCCACTGTATACGAAGGAAAATGCTTTCAACCTGGTGACAATGCTTCTTCCTGTACTGTTTCTGTAAACCATTACTCCTCTTGTGCAGGGTTCACCAATCCTGTAGATACTCAAATTATTGTGGGACAAGGTATCAATACCGGCAACGGACAGTTCCTAGGCACCTGGACTGCCCGATATGTTGATAATAAAGGTTTTACCGGCACAGCTCCTGTTGCTAACCAAACGGCACCTGACTATCCCAGAATCTCATATCCAAGTACCAATACAGCCAACTACCTAGGAAACGGAAACTTTGCTGGTCAATGTAATACAGATCTGGTAACTACTATTAACCAGAGTACCGGAGATATAAAAGTAGAGTCTGTAAAGCGAAGCATGTACGCACACCTTGTATACCTTATTAATATTGCCCGCTCCAGATCTTTATAATAGTTGATATTTGATTTCAAAAAGACAGCCCCAATATTTTCATTGCGGCTGTTTTTATTTTTTTCAAATCCAGTTTATTCGGTTGGAATTCCTGGAGGAAGTAAAAAGAACTATAAAACTATAAAAGGTTAGCCCTAATTAAGGGGCTATTGTTTAATACTGCTTTTTCTTTTCAGAAAATTAAAATCATAGAAGAAAAAATAAATGCATCAAAAAGATCCAATAGAAAACGTTCAACCGAGAGACTAAAAAAATTGATAATGTCTCCGTTACTATTTTCCGGGGTTTTATGAAATTTTGAAAATCTTCGGGCGCTTCTCTGTTCTGTAATAGTACTATCCCATAGAAGTAATCTTCCCGTATAGAGTTACATGATTGTAATATAATTTCACACAAGAATAGGATTAATTGAGAAGTTATTCAATTGAAAATGGTTACTTTTACTGCGCTGAGCGTATTTCCCCTTTAATTCAATTCAATAAAAACTACAAAATATTTGTAAATATCAATTAAATACTTACTTTTGTACCACTTTAAAATAAAGACGGGGGATTGGCGCAGTTGGCTAGCGCGTTTGACTGGCAGTCAAAAGGTCACGGGTTCGAATCCCGTATTCTCCACAAAAGAGCTGTAACACATTGAATTACAGCTCTTTTTTTTATCAAAGTTTGTTTTTTTAAATTCTACAATTCCAATAGTATAAAAAAAGCATAGAGTTTATCTCTTTTAATCCTGTGATCAAGCTTTGTCTGCAAGGGATGAACTTTGAAGAGAAAGAAATATCTGTAAAGCTGCTTATTGCAGAACCAAAAGAAAATTTCGAAAATCATCCCAATGTTACAGATAAAAAATTTCCTGGAAACCCAAGGCAGTCTTATCGTTCTCAGGTGCCTTTGAAAATGACCAGAGAAATCACCCGACTTTAGCAGAAATATTCACTGCTCAGAAAGAAAAATCAAGAGCATCAGCAGAAGGTCTGAAATTGGAATGCATTGCCGCTGTAAAATAGTCACAGAACACCTGATAAACTGCAGAATAAGGATCTGTAGCACGGATTCCAAGCTGTGTATAAGCAGTAAGGATATGATGGGATAATTTGTGGACCAGCTCTACCCCATATTCATGAATCTCGTTTTGTTTATCCTCTGAAATTTCTTTCTGATCATCAAGTATATTTTCTACTTCTCTGGCAATATATAATACTTTATCCAAATTCTTTTCAACAGATTCTGCAAAATTTTTGAAATTGATCCCAGGACGAATACATTCTGCTTCTTCAATAAAATGAGAAGCCATTCCCAGATAATTGACCAATAGCGTCAGATCCGCAAAAACCCGAAAAGGAATACTGTCCAGAATATCATTCGTGAAAAAAGTATCATAAACAAAACTGTAATCTTCGCTTACAATGACATTTTCAATGGTGAACGAATAGGTTCCGCTGGCTTTCATCCCCATAGACTTCCAGTTGGGGATAATCTGAGCCTGCTCCTTTGGGACAATGAATGAGTGAATAATCTCCTTACCGTCTTTATCCATTATAGGTTTCCCGTTTTCCGTAACCTTGGCATTTAATGTAAAATGGGTCAGATGAGGTGCTCCTGTTGCAAAATTCCATAAACCGTTTATCAAATAGTTGCCGTTATCTTTTTTTTCTGCAGTTCCGCCAATCATTCCGCTTCCGCCAAAGCAGGTTTCAAAATGGGTAAAGAGTAACTGAGCTACTTCTGGTTTGATATTTCTGGAAAAATAATTCGCTCCTGCACAAAGCGTCAGCATCCAGCCGAAACTTCCATCGGTTTCAGCCCAGCCAAATAATGCTTTAAGTCCTTCTTCAAAACGATAGCCGAGTCCTCCATATTTTTTGGGAATCCATATTTTAAGTAATCCTTCCTCATGAATATATTGTATTACCTCATCAGAAATTAGAGAAGCTCCATGAAGTTCGTGTCTGATCTCTTTACTACTCAGCATTGGCTTTGGATTTAATAATTTTCTGCCATTCTATATATCCGGAAATTGCTACTAAAAATAAAAACGACGTTAAAACAGCATATAGATATAATTCTTTATGAATCATCAAAGGGATGGAAATGATATTACTGACATTCAGTATCACCCAGTTTTCAATTTTTCTTCTTGCCATGAGCCACATTCCTGCCCAGGCAAAAGCACTCACCAGAGAATCCCAAACAGGAACATCCGAATCGGTAAAATAAGTAAGAAAAGACCAGAATAAGATAAACGTTCCCAGAACAATTCCTCCTGTAATCCATTTTTCTGTGGTGGTGGTAATGGAGATTTCCATTTCGGATTTCTGTTTCCCGAATTTCCAGTACAGCCATCCGTACATACTCATAATCAGATAATAAAGATTTAAGGTAAATTCAGCATAAAGCTTTGAAGTAAGCATCACATACAGCGTAAGCAGAATGCCTGCAATTCCGAAAAGATAGTTGTTGACATTGTTTTTACGGGCCAGTAAAACCTGAATGACTGAAAATAAGACTCCAAACCATTCCGGTAAGGTAATTTGTTTTAAAATGTCCTGCATCATATTAATTATTAGAAATCAAATGATGAGATGATAAATAATCAATCCCTACACCGGCATTATCCGGATCAGGTGTGGAAGTATATTCCTGGGTATCATCTCAGCCACTTTTATCTGTAGCACCCCATTGTTGGGGCAAAGGTGCAGTTTTTTTGTGGAAAAAGAAAGGACTTCAGTCTTTTTATTTTGAAATGGAATATCCTAACTCATCCATTACAATAAGTATTTTATTCTTTACAAACTAACCGGAATGTAAGATTAATACGCTCCTTCATAGAGATTACAGACTTAGCAATCCTATGTTCCCAGTTTTCCTGAAGATCTCCTTTCATAATCAATAATGAACCGTGAGGAAGCGGCAGGCTGTATTTACTCTGATGATGGTCTTTTTTCCTGAAATCAAAGTTTCTGGTGTGCCCTAAACTTACTGATGCAATCACAGGACGTTTTCCGTATCTGCTTTCTTTATCTCTGTGCCAGGCAACAGAATCATTATGATCTCTGTAAAGATTCAGCAATACAGAATTGAACTTATAACCGAATGTTTCTTCTATCCTTTCTTTTAAAGAAAAAAGTTCAGGAGTCCAGAGGTTATTGTCTACTTCACCATTTCCTGATGGATAATCCGTTTTAGGATCACCATACCAGGCTGTTAAGCGTGGTGTAAGAACTGTTTTATCATACATTTTCTGAGTACGCTGTTTCCAGGGTACTGTTTCAAGCAGATGGTTTTTAAGATCATCCGCTTCATCCTGATTCAGAAAATGCGCTTTGTATTCCAGAAGCTCTTTCGGAAATTCATATAAATCTTCTGAATGGAACAAACTGAGCTGAGTCATTTTTTATTTATTTAAATAAAAGAAAGGCTTATGTTATTTGAGTAAATAATTTTGATACAAATAATATCTGCAAATATATAAATAATGATACAAAATAAATCAAACTCTAAATATCATTAGAAAAAAATACTTTCTGGTAGACTTTCAGATGAATTGCATCATTATTTTTATTCGTTAAAAACAATACTCTTTTTTGCATAATTCACTTTTATAACAAATTGTAAATTAAAGATCTGAAATAATTAATATGCTCAAAAAAATCAGTAATAATGCATTATACACATACAATAGGAAATCACTTCGTTAAGATTTAATACTTAATTCAAAAATAATTATTCATCTTTGCAGCCTTAAATTCAAAAACGCTAGTTTATTTCATGAGCATTATTTTTAAAAAGCGACTAATTATAGCGCTTGTATTACCTACGGCAGCCTTATATTATGGGCAGAGTACGAAGGATTCTTTAGAGAAATCTAAATCTATTGATGAGGTGATGTTGGTGGGTAGAAACCTTTCCCAAACAGCCAAAGAAAGAAAAACTCCTGTTGCAGTTTCCAATATTAAGGCAGCAGAAATTCAGGAAAAACTGGGAAACAGAGAATTTCCTGAAATTATGAAGTCTACCCCATCCGTTTACGTTACCAAAGTAGGTGGAGGATTCGGAGACAGCAGAATTAACATGAGAGGCTTTGACGGGGCAAATATTGCAGTGATTATCAACGGGCAGCCGGTGAATGACATGCAGGGAGGTACGGTGTATTGGTCAAACTGGACAGGATTGGCTGATATTGCAAGCAATATTCAGATCCAGAGAGGTTTGGGAGCTTCTAAATTTGTTGTTCCTTCTGTAGGAGGAACCATCAATATTGTAACCAAAGCTACGGATTCTGAGCAGAAAGCAATGATTAAAGGAGAAGTTGGTAATGACAACTACTCCAGAATATCTGCAATGTATTCTTCCGGTTTAAAAAACAAATGGGGAACAACCGTATTACTTTCCCGGTGGCAAGGTGACGGATACATCAATGGAACAAAAGGAGAAGGTTACTCATGGTTTTTCTCTACAGGGTTTAAGCCTAATGAAAAGCATGCGTTCAATTTAATCGCTACCGGAGCACCACAGGTACATGATACGAGAAGATCTTCAGCAACCGGAGCAAACGTAGCAACGCTGCAACAGTTTGAAACCTACGGAAGAAGATACAATCCTCAAACAGGAATGCTGAATGGCTCTCAATTCAATTTAGCACCTAACTTCTATCATAAGCCTATTGCATCCCTGAACTGGGACTGGACGATGAATGACAATCTGAAGTTATCTACCGTTCTTTATGGCTCATGGGGACGTGGCGGCGGAGGAACAGGACTTAATGGTTCTATCAAAAATGCAGCCGGACAAACCATGAACTTCATGAATTATGGCGCTGGCGGAGATGGTACCATCAACTGGGATATGATTTATCGTTATAACAGAGGCGGTATGGTAACCGATTATAATGGAAATAACTTCCAGAAATCTACCTTTACAGCACCTGCTGGCTCTCCTGGTGATTATAACGGACAGTATGTATCTACCCTTAACGGAACCAGCGGTATCGTGAGAAAGCAAAGTATCAATGCTCATGACTGGTATGGTGTGATTGCAGATCTTAATTATAAAAAAAATAACTGGACTTTTAACGGAGGTATTGATCTTAAAACATACAAAGGAGCATTATATGATATTGTAACTGACATGTTAGGATCAGATGCATTATTTGTTACTGGTACAGCCAATGCTCCAAAAGGTTACTATATCAATCAAACCGTAAAACCGGAACCGCTTACCAAGCTAAAAGATGCTCAGAAGGTATCTATCCACAACGAAGGTCTGGTAAAATGGGCCGGGATCTATGGAATGGTAGAATACAGCTCTGAAAAACTAAGTGCATCTGTTCAGGGGTCTGTTTCTGAGCAATATTACAAGAGAAGAGACTATATGTTATATACTCCCGGAAATCAGGAGACAAAATGGTATCACAAAACAGGTTATATTGTAAAAGGAGGTGCGAATTATAATATAGATGATCACCATAATGTATTTTTCAATACAGGGGTAATTTCAAGACAGCCGTTATTCAACGCTTTATTCCCTTCAAACCAGAATATTTATAACGATGCAAAGAATGAAAGAATCTTCTCTGTGGAATTGGGATATGGTTTCAAATCGCGTTATATCGATGTGAATATCAACGCTTACAGAACACAGTGGGACGACCGGTTTATTTCCAGAACGTTCAATGCTACGGCAGCAGATGTTGCTAAATTCTCCCAGCTAAGTCTTGGAAATGCTTATTTCTACAATGCACTGAATGTAGGCCAGCTCCACCAGGGAATCGAGCTGGAAGCAAAGGCAAGACCTTTGGCTAACCTTAGACTGAGAGGAATGGTATCATTGGGTAACTGGAAGTATAAAGGAAATGCCAACTTCAACATCCTTGATGTTCAGAACAACCAGGAAATCACAGGAGCTACAGGAACAATCAATATCAAAGACCTGAAGGTTGGAGATGCAGCCCAGACAACAGCAAGCATCGGAGCGGATTACAATATCACCAAAGCTTTCAGCATTGATGCCAACTGGGAATATTATGACAAGCTTTATGCTCAGTTCAACCCGATCAACTTCCTTACTGAAGCCGCAAGAGAAAAAGGAATTGTAAAATTGCCAAGCTACCATTTATTTGATGTAGGAGCTTCTTACAAATTCACGCTTGATGCTAAAAAATCTTTAACATTAAGAGCGAATGTATACAACTTATTCAACAAATATTATATTTCTGAATTGAGCTCCAATATTTTTGCAGGTGATAAAATTGCCAATGGTCCGGATGCCGGAAAAACTTACCAGGAAGCTGGCAGAGTATATCAGGGCGTTGCTGATGGCAATACAGGATTCCTTGGTTTTGGAAGAACCTGGTCTGTTGCAGCCACTTTGAGGTTCTAAGCAGCCTTATCTGAATAAAACAAAGAGTTGTAATTGTAATGATTACAACTCTTTTTTATTGTTAAACTTCAGCGGGTTTACTGCTTAACTCCATGTCTATCCGATAAGCCAGATGCTCATGCATTTTTTCTACAAAATGGAGTTCAGCGTTCAGGATCTTAGCTGTTGATTTTTCAAAATTGTATTTGATTTTGATGCTGAATTCAAACTGATCAATAGAAAAATATTTCTCCTTTTCATAAAGCTTTTTGATATGGTCTTTCATAAGTTCGTCCTGATTGTTCAGTACGGAATGAAACTCTACAAAAAGGTTGTTGTTTTCTTCTTCAAGCTTTACCAGTTTCAGCTGATAGTTATATTCTACCCCATCAATCAGCCTTGAGTGAATAGCTGACGGACTGAATAGAAAACTGTAATATTCATTAGGAGGAAATATAAGGTTATAAACTTCCGGCAGTAAAAGAATGTATTGCAGATTCTTCTTCAATTCGACATCAAAGTTTTTCAATCCCTTTTCATAATTTGTAATCAACTTATTCTGATCCTTTTCCTCCGGGAAAGTATTGGTCAGCTTACTCTCTTTCCATTCTTCCCAATTTTTCCAAAGATCAGCTTTATTTTCAACGGAAAGGATTTTGCCACTGGTATCCCTTTTCAGCTGAATAGTACGGGAAATATCTGCAAGGGCAATACTTTGCAGCAGAAAAGGTTTCATCACATGATCTTCAGTATCCCCTGTGATTTCCTGTAGTTTTATGGTCGTATTTATATCATGACCTCTTTTTTCCTGTTCAATAATAATATCTGATGAGGTTTTTAAAGAAATTGCAGGGTTTTCTTTACCCATCAGAAATGTATTCTCAACATTCAGAATATACTCCTGTGAAAATTTTTCAAGCCGAAGAAGAGGAATATTTTCCCCGAATAAAAAATTTGAAATACTCATTTCATTAAAATTGTGTCACTGAATGGTTTTTCATCGTTAAAGATCATAATATGATATTCTTTATTATGTTCAAAGGCATATTTTGCCCAACTTTCAACATCTTTTGCCGCCTCTTTTTCTTCTTTTGATGATTTTTTTTCTACTATTAAATCATTAATATTATTCTCTTCATCATAAGCCCACACCTGATCTCCAATTCTGATGTCTTCGATATTTTATTTATTTTTTTTACTTTCCGCTATCATCTGATCTAATAAATCATCAAACTCATTTCTTTCCGGATTGACATCCATATAATTGAGTGTAAAATTTTTTTTCAGATAATCAAGAAGTTCTTCACCAACTAATAGCGACTTTTCTGGGCCAATAATGATATCGTCAAAATCCTGCTTTCCAATAATCTTCATCCAGTAAAATTCAGGTAATGATTTATTCAATTGGTAGTTATCGTTGAAGTACTCATCTTTAGTTACGATCATTTCTGAAAACTCAAATCCTGTGAATTTTGTTGTCTGTAATCCGGTTTTGAGCTTTTCAGTAACAATATAACAAGGATGGCATTCCATTAGGTCATCACCTAACCAGTCTTCAAGTTGGATATGTAATTTTATGACTGTTAAAAATGGAGCTTCTTTCTCCAGAAATTCAGTTTTTTCGCCAAGCCCAACAATAACTTCTGGCTGGATTGTTTGATATGTTTTCATATAATTGATATTTCTTATTTTAAATTGGCGGATCAAAAAGGTGTCCGAATTTTTTGTCTATTGCATTTGCATAATTTAATACTTGTTCTTTTGTTGGTATTATACCTGCATCATCAAATTTTTTATAAAATTTATTCCATTCTTTTCTAATAGTACTTAAATGTAGTGTATTATTTACGCTTTTGGGAATACCTCGTAAATTGTCTAAGGAATGCATAAATTCCTTATCAAATAGTCCTGGCCATTTTTTTAACACTTGTTGCTCTACGGCATGGTGTACAACTACTTTTCCTTTTAATAATGGATTTGCCTTAAAGAAAGTCGTATGATAACAAGCATTTAGAACTAATAAGCCTTCTGTGCCAACAAAATAGCAATGATCATCCTCTACTTCAAAGTTATAAACTTTAGCAATATCAGGAATATAATTTAGTGAAATTACTTTGGCTATTGTTTGATTGTATGTAAATAATGTTTCGCCTGCTTCTATCTGTTCTGCATCTTTAAATTGCCCATTTATAAAGAAAGGATGAGTACGTGTTGTTTTAATTATCTCCTTTTCGGTTTCAAGTTCAAGTGTTTCTGTAACATTTTCTTCATGTAAATGGATGACTCGTTTAATTGTTATTATTTTTTTTTGTAGATCATAGCTAAAAACCTCATCATTTATTTTAATATCTTTTATTTGTCTTAAACCATTAGGAGTATGAATTAAAGTATCTCCTGTAAAACAAGCTTTTACAAAAAAACAGCCTATTTTTCCAGCTAAATTTTGCATACTTTTTTCTAAAGCTTCTTTGCTCAGCTTTTTCAGTGCAGCTTTTCCCATCTGCTGAAGTGCTTCTTTAGAGATGGCTTTTGCCCCGGCTTTAATAGCGCCTTTCACTCCGGCTTTTGCACCCTGCATCGCTACCGTTCCGGTTCCAAAAGAGACTACTCCTACAGCAATAGAAGCTACATCCCAGATTAAAAATCCTGCATTCATAAGGCTGCCGCCTACATCTCCGGTTTGTATATCGTTGATAAGGTCACGGCCGCTTCCCCAGACCGGGATCATCCCTTCCACAAAACCAGCTTCGCCCACACTGTCTCCATGCCCGCTGTCATCAAGCTCGCGCTGTGCCTGATCCTGCATATCTTTTACTTCCTGTGCAGCATCGTCCGGAAGAGGGACCTGGCCGCTGGTCATAAATTCTATCTTCCCACCCACAGGGCATTGACAGGTACTTTTTCCTATCAAAGATCTGATTCCGTTAATTTTTACCTGCCAGGTATCCTGCCAGGTCATAGGAACGGTGGTGGGGGTACACGGACCACCACTGATTTTGCATACCTTAAAGGAAGGAATATTAATCAGAGGAGTGGCATCCTGATTGGTTGCTACCAGACAGCCATGAATTTTCACCTTCGTATTGAACGTAGGCTTAAAGAAATCCGGAGCGGCACCCTGGTCGCACATCATCAGGGCATTGAGGGTTATGTATTCTAACTCATCCATGATTCCTGTTTTGAATTACATAATATTGGTATCTCCTGAAGACATCACAGCACTTGGTCCTCCGGTAATGGTGAGTGGTGAGTCTGTACTGATATCCATTGGGCCTCCTTTGCTTGAAAGTCCTAAAGCTCCCGTAAGTGCGGTAATATCAATCATTCCTTTTCCTGCTGATGCCATAATACCTGCTTCGGATATGGTAATAGAATTATCACCTACCTGCAGGGTTATGCTTGTCTTTCCGTCAAGCGTAATATTTCCGCCGGCATCCATTTTTAACAGTGATTGCGGTGGAGCATCTTTTTTGCCGCCCACATTGATGACGTTGGTACTGCCTGCATTCACGGTATGATTGCTATTGGCGTTGGTGGTTGCATTGCCTGTTCCGTCAAAATTCATATTGGCCCCCCCTTGATCTTTAAGATTAACAGATCCGGCGCCGTTGTCATACTTGAGTTCTGCACCGCTCCGGCCGCTGAAACTCATGATATTATTTCCAGCGCCGCCACCGGCTCCGATTCCACCATGATACATTCCTCCCATCACAAAAGGGCGGTCCGGGTGAAGGTGTACAAAATTGACAATAATCTGGTCTCCTACTTCGGGAACAGACATAAAGCCACGGTTTTTGCCTACTTTTTCACTGCTTCCGGCATCCGGAGACATCACGCGGATAAATTCTGTAGTATCCTGCCCGCTCTGCCAGTCGAGCTGAACCTGTACACGGCCCTGGTTTTCAGGGTCCGTATTGGAAACCACCTTTCCAAACTGGGGTTCTGCTGTGGGAACTGTAAATTCCGGTCTTGGTATAAATCCTGTATCAGAAGCTATTGCCCGGAAAGAGCCGTCGTAATATCCGCGGGCATCCACTTCATGGGTTACTTCTATAAGCATGAGCCTGGTAAAATAACCGGTATCATTGGTATCCGTTTTACGCATCTCTATATCTGCAATACATCCAGGATAAAGAAAGGGTACGGTTGTATTGCCGGAGGTTACAAAAACTTCTGAAGCCTTGCTTCCGGCTGCCCCTTTCTGTGAAGCATCAATATCCATAAAAGAGGATGCTTTAATGGGAGCTACTCTCAGAGACGGGGTCTGAAAAGTTTTCTCCGAAATTTCATAAGCTCTCTTCGCAATATCTGAGGTATGGGTTATTTTTGAACTTCCGCCTTTAAATTTTTCATTTTTGCTGCTGTTATATCCGTAAAATGATGGATTTACATGCTGGGCTTTCATTCTAATTTTAACATCGGTAAGATTACTGCCATAAGTCAATAATACTGGTTTTTCCTGTGGAGGCAGCTGTCCGAAATGTAAAACTTCCCCATCATAGAAAAATTGTTCTCCATACGCTTCGGCCATTCTGGCCAGATAATTATAATGGGTTTCTTCATACTGACAGCTGTAAGATACATTGCCATGACGCGCATCCACCCTGAAATCAAATTTCCCCTGTCCCAATCCCTGTTTAATCACTTCATTGGCAATACTGTTCAAACTTACCGGTTGCGCGCCTCCAAAACTTTGAATATGAGGGGCAGCATCCAGCAAGATTGTTGGACTGAAACCAGACAAAACAAGATTTCCCAGACTTCCTTTTTCCTGGCTGAATCCAACTTCAGTGATAACACCTATAAAATTCCGTTCAGCACCACCTTCCACATCTTTATATTTGAAAACAACGGTAATTCTTTTTCCGAGAAAATTCTGTGCTTTTTCAAGATTATGATTTTCTGTATCTCCTAAAGCATCATGGGCAAGAATGAGTTCAAATTCATGATGCTTGGTTGTACTTTGTGTCAGTTTAAAATGTTTGAAATATTGTACAGGCTTACCTTCCACATGAATATCAAGCTTTACTACCCGATTAATCCCTGCTATAGCGCTCTCCGGAATACTGTCGGCATTGAATATTCCGGAAGTAGGCTGTTTAGCCCAAAGTTTCTCTTTTATGATGGCTGGTTCATTGGGTAATAAGGGCTGGTTCAGAAACTGTTTCCCTGTATTTACCACCTGGGCTGCATTAGTAGCTTTTGAAGCCGCTTTCTTTACTTCTTTGATTTTTTTATTTTCTTTGATTTTTTTTACAAAATCTTTCTTTTCTGAACCTATTTCCGGTTTGGGAAAATTATTCTGTTCCTGAAACATGATATCATAATTTTTATCGGTTCTATTGATAAACGGAGATTTTCACCTAAAAGGCGGGACCATTCTGCTCGGAAAGACAATCAGTAATATGTGATGGTCTCAATACAAAATTACTGTCAGACTGTCTTGAGAATTATATCAGAAAGAGTATGAATAAAGATCAATACTCAAAAGCTAATTAAAAGCAGCCATTTTTCAGGCGCATGAATGTTCTTTTTCATAAGTTTTTTATTGATTTGGTTCTGCCAATTTATCATCTTAAATATTCACTTCAAAATGAATTAGCTATTATTTTAAAAATTGTAGTAGTTCTACTACAGTGAATGAAAAAATTCCATGCTAAACCCTTATAAAGTAAAGGCGTAATATTTTTATGATTCTCGTCCATTTTCCAGACAAGCAACAATATAAGTTGTAAAGAATTATTCATATTATTTTAGAAAGAATCAATGGAATAAAATTGTTTAAAGAATGAGTTGACAGACTTGTTCCAAACTCTATTCTTAATCTTAAATAATATAGGATAAATCCAAAAAAAATCTGAGGAGCGAATGTTACAAAAGAATACATAAGTAAGTTAGTAGTTGTATTGTATTATCCTAACGAAACATTGGCTGCCCTCTGGTGTTTTATAAATTCTTTAAGCACACAAAAAACGTATGCCATTGCTGACATACGTTTTTTATGATATTATATTGAAGAATACGGTTATTTCCAGCCTCCGCCTAAAGCCTGATAAAGCTCTACGGCTGCTTTCATTTTACTGTATCTTGCATTGGAGATGTTAAGCTCTGCATTCAATGAATTCACACTGGCGTTCAACACTTCAAGATAGTTGGCCATCCCATAGTTTACCAATTCCTGAGAATAGTCTACCGATTTTTTGTAGGCATCCAGCTCTTTTTGTTTCAAATCAATAAATGAATCCTGAACCGAGAAAACCCTGATGGCATCTGAGACTTCTTTTCCGGCAGTCAGAACTGTTTTTCTGAAATTAAGATAAGCCGTTTCCTTATTGGCAAGACTTACGTCATAGTTGGTCTGTATCTGTCTCTTATTCAAAATCGGCTGAGCCAGTCCCGCGACTACATTTGCAAACAATGAATTTACACTGAATAAATGGTCAATATCCACAGACTGCAGTCCGCCGCTTCCTGTTAATTTTAAAGTTGGATAAAACTGAGCTTTGGCTGCGTTGGTTAACTCAAAAGCATTCATTAAATTAAATTCTGCTCTCATGACATCCGGGCGATTGGCCAGAAGTTGAGTGGGGTAGCCCAGTTTCAAATCGATTGGAAGCTTCTGCCCTTCTAATGTAGATCTTTCGATAGAATGGGAAGGTTCTCCCATCAAAAGACTCATGGTATTTTCAAGCAACTGGATCTGTGTATCAATATCAATCAGTAATGATTTGGCATTGAAAACAAGTGCTTCACTTTGCTGTACTGCTACTTCAGTAACTGTTCCGGCAGTTTTTAAAGCCTTGGTAGCTTCAAGGTTTTTCTCTCTTACCGCAATGGTTTCCGTAATAATTCTCTTCTGTGCATCAAATGTCAGTAATTGATAATATGCAGAGGCAATGGAAGATACCAAACTGCTTTTAACAGCTTTATGAGCTGCAACAGTTCCCAAATAAGTCGCAAGCTGTGCTTTCTCCTGAGCTTTTAATTTCCCCCAGATATCAGCTTCCCATCCGATGCTCGCTGTAATGTCAAACTGATTTACATATCGCCTTTCTCCAATGATCTGTCCAAACTGGGTATTGATAGACTGCGTCTGAAATGTATAGTTGGGTCCGATAGCAAGGGTTGGCTGATAGGCTGCTTTACTCTGTTTAAGATAAGCTTCCGCAGAATTAATACTTTCCAAAGCAATTCTGATATCAAGATTGTTTTCCAGTGCCTTAGAAATATGCCCCTGCAATATCGGATCAGTGAATATCTCTTTCCAGGAAATATCTGCAATATTGGTACTGTCCGAAGGAAGCATGTCTGTACGAAAAAGCTTTTCGTCCACAACGTTCTTCGGTCTTTCATATTCTTTTCTTGCCATACAGGATGAGATGGCTCCGAGTATGAAAACTGAAAAGGTGATTCCTTTTATGATGTTTAATAAACTCTTCATTATTTTTAATTAGAAGTTAGAAGTTAGAGTTTAGAAGTTAGTTTTTAGACTTATCTTTAATTTCTAATTTCTAACTTCTTAAATCTTAATTTTATTCTGCTAAATTGATATCTTCTTTTTTGATAGGTTTAATTTTTTCCTGCAGTGTTTCAAAAATCACATACAGAACCGGAATTACGAATAATCCCAAAACAGTTCCTATCAACAGTCCGATGGCCGCACCCGTAGCGATAGACCTGTTCCCTACTGCTCCGATTCCACTTGCCAGCACCAACGGCAATAAACCGAAAATAAAGGCGAATGAGGTCATTAGAATAGGTCTTACCCTGGCTTTCGCTGCATTGATGGCTGACATCACAATGGTTTCACCATGATGCCTTCTCTGAACAGCGAATTCAACAATAAGAATTGCATTTTTCGCCAATAGTCCCACGAGCATGATCAGAGCAATCTGGAAATAAATATTATTTTCCAATCCCATAATCTTCTGGCCGAAGTAAGCTCCCATTACCCCAAGAGGAAGAGAAATAATAACGATCAGCGGAAGGATATAACTTTCATACTGTGCGGAAAGGATAAAGTAAACGAAGACCAAACTCAACCCGAAAATCAGAAGGGTCTGAGATCCTGAATTTAATTCTTCTCTCGTTAACCCTGTAAATTCTACGGCATAGTTTTGATTCAGGGTTTCATCCGCTACCTGCTGTACCGCAGCAATAGCATCCCCGGAACTGTATCCGTCAGAGTTTGCTCCTGTAACCTTCACGGAAGTAAACAGGTTATAACGGCTTACAGATTGTGGTCCGTAGGCTTTTTTCAAGGTTACAAACTGTGAGATCGGAGTCATGATACCTGATCCTGTTCTCACATAAAGCTGATTCAGGTTTTCAATATTCTTTCTGTTCTCAGGAAGCGCCTGAACCATAACCCTGAATTGCTTTCCATACTTGGTAAAGTCGGCTGTATAAATACCACCAATATACCCCTGCATGGTAGACAGGATGTCGTTTACAGAAACTCCAAGCTGTTTGCTCAGAGGAACATTAATTTCCATCTGATACTGAGGATATTTCGTATTGAATGAAGTCTGTGCAAACTGAATTTCCGGTCTCTGCATCAGTTTGCCGATGAATTCATTGGTTTTAGCATCCAGATCAGCATATTCTCCACCTGATTTATCAAGCAACACCATTTCAAAACCAGCACTGCTACCAAATCCCGGTACACTTGGCGGCTGGAAGAATACCACTTTGGCATCAGGAACAGATCCTACAATTCCGAATAATTTTTTGGTGATGTCTTCAGAAGTCTGTCCGTCTTTTTTTCTTTCTTCGAATGGTTTCAGTTTCACAAAGGCAAGACCGTTGTTACTTCCGTTTCCGGATAAGAATCCTCTACCTGTTGAAATGGTTACGTTCTGTACGCCCGGAACTTTCAGTGCTTTTGCCTGAAGCGTTTTCAAAGTGTTGTAAGTTCTTTCCATAGAAGCTCCGGGAGGAAGCTGAACATCTGTAAAGATAATTCCCCTGTCTTCTGTAGGTACAAATCCCTTCTTCATACTGCTGCTTGCCCAGAATAAGATCCCTCCGGTAACAGCAAAAATAATCAGGGTTACCCATTTATGTCTTAACAGGAATACAAATCCTCTTCCGTAACGTTCAGTAGTTGTTTTAAAAGCAATATTAAACTTATAGAAAAACTTCTGTAGTAAGTTTAAGTTCTTATACTCTGCATGATGTGCTTCATGAGGTTTCAGGAATAATGAACATAAAACGGGACTCAGCGTTAATGCATTAATTGCAGAAATGATGATGGCTATAATCAGTGTAATACCAAACTGCTGGTAGAATACCCCTGTAGGCCCTGTAATGAAAGTTACCGGGATAAATACGGCTGCCATTACCAACGTAATAGAGATAATAGCCCCTGTAATCTCATCCATTGCTTCTACTGTTGCCTTTTTAGCATCTGAAATACCATGTTCCATCTTAGCATGAACGGCCTCGACGACGACGATGGCGTCATCCACTACAATACCAATTGCCAGTACCAATGCAAATAAGGTTAAGAGGTTTAATGAATACCCAAAAAGGTTCAGGAAGAAGAACGCTCCTACAATAGATACCGGAACCGCAATGGCCGGGATCAGCGTAGATCTGAAATCCTGAAGGAAAATATATACTACAATAAATACCAGAATAAAGGCCTCAATCAGGGTATGTACTACCTTTTCAATGGAAGCTTCCAGGAATTCGTTGGTATCAAAGTTAAAAGTATACTTTACGCCCTTTGGAAAAGTTCCCTCGGCTGATTTAAGATAGGCTTTGATATTTTTAATAATCTCCTGTGCATTGGATCCCGGGGTCTGGAAGATCCCCATACTGATGGAAGGATTGTTTCCGTTCTCCCCTATTCCTGTATAAGACTGTCCTGCCAGTTCTACTTTAGCAACGTCTTTCAGCATCAGGTTTTGTCCGTTTCCAAGAGATTTAATGATGATATTGTCGTATTGTTCTTTATCGTTGAATTTACCTACATATTTGATGATGTATTCAAAAGAACTTCCGCTGTTCTGTCCGATAGAACCCGCAGCTGCTTCTCTACTCTGCTCGTTGATGGCATTGGTAACATCAGTAGGCGTTACACTGTAGGCAGCCATTTTTGCAGGATCAAGCCAGATTCTCATTGAGTAGTTTTTACCACCAAAAACGTTGGCATCTCCAACACCATTTACCCTTTTCAGATTGGGAATAATATTGATATTCAAAAAGTTCTGAAGGTACACATCATCAAGATCCTTATTTTCAGAATAAAAAGACATATACATCAGGGCACTGGTCTGCTGCTTCTGGGTTACAACCCCTGAACGTGTTACTTCAGATGGTAAAAGAGGTGTTGCTCTGGCCACACGGTTCTGTACGTTTACCGCTGCGATATCCGGATCTATTCCCTGTTTGAAAAAAACCTGGATCTGAGCAGAACCGTCATTCCCGGCACTGGAAGTGATATAATCCATACCTTCCACCCCATTGATCTGTTCTTCCAAAGGTACTACTACACTTTTCATTACCGTCTCGGCATTGGCTCCCGTATAATTGGCAGAAACGCTTACCGTAGGCGGTGCAATATCCGGATACTGTGTAACCGGTAACGAGATCAGTCCCAGCACACCGAGAATCACAATCAAGATTGAGATTACGGTGGATAAAACCGGTCTGTTAATAAAGTTCTTTATCATTAGAATTTCGGTTTTATAGATTGAACAAGACTATCCATTTTGACTGGCTTCGGCTTCACTGCTGTTCCCGGTTTCAACCCTCCGATACCAGCTGCAATAATTTTTTCTCCTTTATTAACTCCTGATTTGATAAGAGCCATATTGTCGATTCTGTCAATAACATTCACAACGACGTTTCTGGCAGTATCTCCTTTTTCTACTTTGTATACGTAAACGATACCCTGTTGTTCGTAAGTAGCACTTTCAGGTACCACAAGAACATTATCGTAATGCTGAGGGAATCTGATGGTTCCGCTGTTACCATTACTTAATAATTTCTGAGCATTCGAGAAAGCAACTCTGAACTGAATAGTCCCGGTTGTAGGATCAATCTGCCCTGTAATGGCTTCAATTCTCCCTTTTTCAGGATAAAGACTTCCATTGGCCAGCTGAAGCTCAACCATGGGTAAGTTTTTGATTTTCTCAGGCATAGAAGCTCCCGGAGATTTTTCAAGAAAATCAAAATATTCTTTTTCATTCATCGCGAAGTAAGCGTAGATCTCAGAAGTATCAGAAATCGTTGTCAGAGGCGTCTGATCAGACGGCCCTACCAAACTTCCTACTTTCAATGGCAGTCTTCCGATTACCCCTGAAATAGGTGCACGGATAATAGAATATTCGATATTGGCTTCTACGCCTTTGTAATTAGCTTCAGCCTGTTTTTTGGCGGCATTCGCCTGTTGCAGCTGAGCCTGAGCCTGAGCCAGCTGAGCCTGAGCGGTCTGTAACTGCACGTTACTGATGATATTTTTCTGAACCAGAGGTTTTAGTTTATTGACTTCTACCTGAGCTGCATTTACAGAAGCCTGGGCTGCGGCAACACTAGATGCTGCAGCACTGATTCCTGCTTTGGAAGCGGCTGCATTTTCGGTCAGAATATTGGTTTCCAGACGGAACAATGGCTGTCCTTTTGTTACATATTGTCCTTCATCTACCAATACCTGGGTAATATATCCCTGTATCTTTGCACGTACATCATTGTTTACCCTACCCTGGATGGTAGCCGGAAACGTCTGATAACCCACTATATTTTTTGACTCCACGGAAATGACAGGATACGGCTTGGCACCATCCTGTTTCGGAGCTTCTTTTTTGCAGGCCGTCAGTGAAAACGCTGCAATGGAAAGTATAACTAGCTTATTATTCATTTTATAGTTTATTAAGAGATTCCTGAATATTTTCTATATTTTTATTTAAGAGTGCTTTGTAAACTTCTATTCTTTCATTGTATCCATCGTCTTTACTTTTTTTAAAATTGTTTAAATCATCTAATAGTCTTAATTCGTCCTGCATTTTCTGGACAATTTTCTCGAATCGTATTTTTTTGTATTCATCATTGATGAAAAAATACCGTTTCCGCTCATCCATTTTGTTATGGTCTACGATAAGCTGAGCATTAAGCAGTAATGAAATACTGGTGGAAACTGAACTCTTGCTCGCGGAGAGCACTTCAACAAACTCGTCAAAAGTAATTCCTACTTTCTCATAGTCGAAAAGAAGGTAGGAATAAATTTTTGAGGCTAAAGGAGGTAAGCTAAACACAGTGCCATAGAATTTTACGGCATCCTGAAAAATTTTTTCATCAACTTCTATACTTTGGTGCATAATATAAAAATTTGAACAAAAGTAGAAATTAGTTCAGAACCAAACGAACAAACCTGATAGAGTTTATAAATACAGAGCGTTTTAAAAATTCAATGAAAGTTGATTTAACTTTTGGGCTAAATTATAATCTTCTCAAAAGCTTTCCTCAATCCGTCTTTCAAAAGAACCTCACCGCAATAAGAATAACCTTTGCCTTCAAGGATTTTCAACATAGCCATATTATCATGGTTGGTATCTACTTTAACACTCTGAATTCCATGGGATTTAGTAAACTCCTCAATCTGATCAAAAAATTTTTTTACCATACCCTGCCCTGCAAATTTTTCATCTACAGCTACTCTGTGAACCACAACAAATTCACCGTCACTTAACCATGCTCCTTCAATGGTGCTGTAAGCCGGTTCATCATTCAAGATCAGGGCTGCATATACTGCAATCTCTCCATCTACAGTCAATACATGCCCGAATCCTTTCGCAATATCACTTTCCACTGTCCCGAGATTAGGGTATCCGTTCTGCCACTGGGTGCTTCCATCCTGTCTTCTTCTTTCGATGGATTGCTGAATGATTTCCCAAATAATGTTTCTGTCTTCAATTTCCGCTTGTCTTAGTTTAATCTCTGGATTCATGTTATAAAATTTGATTAAAAGATTGAATGATTTAAGAATTTAAAATCAGGTTTACTGCTTTTCGTTTAATCCTTGAAATACTTATTCTTTGATGATTTGCAATTAAAAAACCGAAAATTAATTTAAATTAATTTTCGGTTTGAAGTAGTAAAATTTAAAATTATGAAATTGTTTATTGATTTTCACTTTGTTGAAGATAAGCATCAATAATTTCAAATGCTCTTTTTTCTTCTTCCAGATCTACCATAAGCTTCAGCGAAGTTGCCGTTGGCGTAGTGGTAAACGTAAGATAGTTATTTTCAACGGTATTTGCAATTTGTGCGTCATCCAATTTAGACTTAACCAACTGAATTTCTGAAGGGTTATCACTTACATAAACTGATACTCTCGTACTTCTTTCCATATCCTAAATGTTTGAGTATCTAAATATACGATGTTTTTTTTAAAATTACAAATCCCGGATTTTAAATTTTATTAATATTGTTTTCAATTTTGTCTAAAGCAAGCTGGATCTCTTCTTTAGTAACATTTAAATGAGGTCTGAAACGAAGAGACTGATCTCCACAAGGAAGAATGATTAAGCCGTCGTTGAAAAGCTCACTCATCAGGTGATTTCTCTGCTCTGCAGTGGGAAGATCAATAGCACACATTAAGCCTCTTCCTCTTGCGTTGGATATTTTTTCAGGATATTTTGCAGCAAGGGCTTTTAAGCTTTCCAGTAAGAAATCTCCCACTACTCTTGCATTCTCAACAAGATTTTCTTTTTCGATCACTTCCATTACCAATTGGAAACGAAGCATATCAATAAAGTTTCCTCCAAATGTAGAGTTGATTCTTGAACTTTCTCTGAAAACATTGTTCGGAACCTGGTCAAACTTCTCTCTATTGGCCAGTACGCCGCAAACCTGAGCTTTTTTACCGAAAGAAATAATATCAGGTTTTGCTGTAAAATGCTGGAATGCCCACATTTTTCCTGTAATGGCAATCCCTGTCTGAACTTCATCAAAAATAAGTAAGATTTCATTTTGATCACAGATTCTTCTTAATCCTAATAAGAATTCGTCTCTGAAATGATTGTCACCTCCTTCAGCCTGAATAGGCTCAATGATGATACAAGCCACTTTATCAGGATTCATCAAAATAGCTTCTTCAATCTGAACTAAAGCAAGGTTTTCGTTTTTAATGGTTTCTTCAAGGTTCTCTTCTGTAATCGGGAACTTTAATTTGGGGTTTAAAATTCTCGGCCAGTTGAACATCGGGAAATACTGGTACTTTCTTGGATCAGACGTATTGGTTAAGCTTAAAGTATAACCACTTCTTCCATGGAAAGCCTGTTTGAAATGAATACAGATTCCTGCTTCTGTGTTTAAGCCTTTTGCAAAGTTTTTGCGGGTTTTCCAGTCGAAGCACGCCTTCATTGCGTTTTCAACCCCCATTGTTCCGCCTTCAATAAAGAAAGCATATTGTAATTCTTCGGGAATAACTACTCTTTCAAAAACTTCAAGGAAGTGAGCGTATTCTTCTGAGTAAACGTCAGCTAAAGTAGGTTTGTTCACAGCCATTCTTCCTAACCATTCTGATTTTTCTACAAGATAAGGGTGGTTGTACCCGATAGATGCTGACGCAAACATAGAGAACATATCCAGGTATTCTCTGTCTGTCAGTTTATCATAAAGCCATGAGCCGTGTGATCTTTCAATATCCATCACAAAATCGAAACCGTCTGCCAACACATGTCTTCCTACTGTTTCTTTTACTTTATTTGCTTTTATATCTAATGTGTGTTCCATAATAAATTTGTAGTGTGATTTAATAAGTGAGTGATTAAATAATCCAATGAATTGAGTATTTAATCATTCAGGTTATTAATTTTTTTGTTTTTAAGTACTTTAAGCAAAACTTTTATAAATCAAATTTAATACCTTGTGCTAAAGGAAGTTGCGCTGTATAATTTATAGTATTGGTTTGTCTTCTCATATAGTATTTCCAGGCGTCAGATCCTGACTCTCTTCCTCCTCCGGTTTCTTTTTCACCACCAAAAGCTCCCCCAATTTCAGCACCGGAAGTTCCGATATTGACGTTGGCAATACCACAGTCTGAACCGGCATGAGAAAGAAACAGCTCTGCTTCTCTTAAATTCTGGGTCATGATCGCAGAGGATAATCCCTGAGGAACATCATTCTGGATAGCGATAGCTTCCTCTAATGTTTTGTATTTGATTAAATATAGGATTGGTGCGAAAGTTTCGTGCTGAACAATTTCATAAGAGTTTTTCACTTCTGCAACGCAAGGCTTCACATAGCATCCGGATTCGTAGTCTTTTCCGGTTAGAACTCCGCCTTCAACAACGAATTTTCCACCTTCTTTTTTACATTTCTTGATAGCTTCTTCGTATTGATTTACAGCATCAGTATCAATAAGCGGTCCAACATGGTTTTTCTCATCCAATGGATTTCCGATTTTCAACTGTCCGTAAGCCTTTGCCAATCTTGTTTTCACTTCGTCGTATACACTTTCGTGGATAATCAGTCTTCTTGTTGAAGTACATCTCTGGCCAGCAGTTCCTACAGCTCCGAAAACAGATCCGATGATCGACATGTCGATATCAGCTTCTTTTGTAATGATGATGGCATTGTTTCCACCTAATTCAAGGATAGACTTCCCGAATCTTTCTGCTACTTTAGAAGAAACCATTCTTCCTACTCTGGTAGATCCCGTGAAAGAAACAAGAGCAACTCTTTTATCGTCTACCAGTTTCTGCCCGATTTCATGGTCTGATACCAATACACTTGAAACGCCTTCAGGAAGGTTATTTTCCTTCAGAACTTCCATCATGATATTCTGGCATGCAATAGCGCAAAGCGGTGTTTTTTCAGATGGCTTCCAGATGGTAACGTTACCACAGATCCATGCTAAAGCTGTATTCCAGGACCATACTGCTACCGGAAAGTTGAATGCGGTGATAATCCCGACAACTCCCAGCGGATGGTACTGCTCATACATTCTGTGTCCAGGCCTTTCAGAGTGCATGGTGTACCCCTGAAGCTGTCTTGAAAGTCCTACTGCAAAGTCACAGATATCAATCATCTCCTGAACTTCTCCAAGACCTTCCTGTAAAGATTTACCCATTTCATAAGAAACAAGTTTACCCAGATCGTCTTTATATTCTCTTAATTTTAAGCCCAGCTGTCTTACCATCTCTCCTCTTTTAGGAGCCGGGATCAGCCTGAATTCCTGAAATGCTTTTTGAGCAGTTTCAATTACTTTGTCATAATCACTTTCTCCGGAAGTTTTTACTTTAGCGATCAATTTTCCGTCCACAGGAGAAATGCTCTCTATCACCTTTCCTGAAGCGAAATATTTTCCGCCCACTGAAGTCCCTTTGTTTTCTTCTTTAATCCCAAGATTTCTGAGTGTTTTTTCGATTCCGAAATCCTTTACTTTTTTTGACATAAAATCTTACTTTTCGTTCTCTCTAAAGATAAAAATATTATGCGAACCTCAAAACTTTAATTTTTAATACGTTTTTTATTTGGACTAATTATAAACATGTTTATCTTTGCAGGGTAATCTTTTTGATAATCACCAATGGAAAATTCACAAGAAAACAACTCAAAGCTTAAAAAGTGGTTCAAGCGTGTGGGATGGGCAGGATTAGCTTTCTTTACCATAAAAGGCTTGATTTGGCTCGTCATATTCTACGTTGGAGCAGACAGTCTCCAAAGCTGTATACAATAAAAAAGCAGAGAAAATTTCTCTGCTTTCTTTTTGGGTAGAAGATTAATTGAATTATTATTTCTTTATTGAAAAGCTAAAAAACAAGGTCTTTTTTATATTTTCTGCAATTAAAAAAAGGAAAAAAATAATTGATTTCTGTACGATTAATCCCGAAAAAGATTATTTCACTTCTTCTATTTGTCTTTTTAAACTACTCGTTCTTTTTTCTCCCTGCGTTCACCAGGCTCTGATGCAGCAGATATTCTATCTGTCCGTTCACACTTCTGAATTCATCATTGGCCCATTTTTCAAGGAGTTTATAAGTAGACTCGTCTATTCTTATCACAAAGGATTTTTTCCCTTTGCTTTCTGAAGAGTTCTGAGCTTTTTCTGATTTCATTTTCTAAATTCTCTTACATTATTTCTGATTACTTTAGTGTAAAACTCTATACACTAAAATCCAACTGTTTTTTCACTTCTTAATTGTAAAGTGTTCCAGCATTTAATATAGGTGTTGCTGCTTTTTCACCGCAAAGAACTACCATTAAATTGCTTACCATTGCCGCTTTTCTTTCATCATCCAATTCAACAATATTATCTTCTGAAAGTTTTTTCAATGCAAGGTCCACCATTCCTACAGCCCCTTCCACAATCTTGGTTCTTGCTGCAACAATAGCTGTTGCCTGCTGTCTCTGAAGCATTGCTCCGGCAATTTCTGAAGCATAGGCCAGGTGTGAAATTCTTGCCTCCTGAATCACAATTCCAGCTTTTGAAAGGCGGTCTGTAAGCTCCTGTTCCAAAATAGAATTGATTTTATCTCCTCCTTCTCTTAAGGTAATCGGAGCATGATCATCTTCTAAATTATCATAAGGAAAGCTCATCGCCAAATGTCTTACAGCTGCCTCACTCTGCATTTTTACAAAGTCAGAATAACGCTCTACATCAAAAGCCGCTTTATAAGTATCTCCCACTTTCCATACAATTACAACTGCAATTTCAATAGGGTTACCCATTTTATCATTTACCTTCAAAGTCTGACCCTGCAGATTTTCGGAACGTAAAGAAATTTTTTGTGATGAATATAAAGGATTGATGAAGAATAATCCGTTCTCTTTTACACTTCCCACATATTTTCCAAAGAAGTTTAAAACTCTCGAATGGTTCGGCTGAATAATCATTAACCCTTTTAAGAAAAAGCACGAAAGAAGAAAGCACAGCATAGAGATAACCACATAGGCTATACTTTGATCTACTCCACTCACAAAGAAGTATACTGCTGCAACAAACAAGGCCAGACAAATGACCAATGTAAGATAACCCGACATAGGTTTTAATGTTTTTTCCATAATTGAATTTTATTTTGATATTATTTTGATATCATAAAGATAGTAATCAATTTTGAATTACAAATGATAAATTTTGTTTTTTTTTGAATGAGCTGCGGGTTTCGGGTTTCGAGATGTGGGTATTTTTAACTAACGCAAAGTTCGCGAGGTTAATGCATTAGGATGCATTATATTTTTGTTCGCAAAGCTACTTCGCTTAGCGAAGACCAATACTCTCTTTGCTGAGTGAAATGGTTTTGTGAACAATATTTTATCATCAGTAAAATAATTGCGAACCTTAGCGTTTGGAAAAATAGCAGCTACCTTATATTTTACAAAGCATCAGAAATAATATAGACAAAAAAATCCCGGAAAGTGAATTCCGGGATTTGAATTTGTATGTTCAGATCTTTATTTCTTTGTTAAAGTTTTAAACTTCCAATAAGAAACAGCTGCTAAAATAATCATTGTTGAGATTCCTATGTATACCCAGGCTGGTACCGGTACCGGATCTCCTGCTGCGTATGAGTGAAGTCCGCTCAGGTAATAGTTTACTCCAAAATACGTCATTACCATTGAGCAGAATGCAAACATTGTTGCTACGTGGAATGCCCATCTGCTTCTCAATCCAGGTACTAATCTCATATGTAATACAAATGCGTATACCATGATAGAGATGAAAGCCCATGTTTCTTTCGGGTCCCAGCTCCAGTATCTTCCCCATGATTCGTTTGCCCAGATTCCTCCTAAAAAGTTTCCTACTGTTAATGCAAACAATCCGATGGTTAATGACATTTCAGAAACGATAACCAATTCCTTCAATGTAGTATCATGGTGAATTTTATAGGTTTCTTTATTGGAAATGATATAAAATACCAGGGAAATTACCGCAATGATCATCGACAAGGCGAAAAATCCATAACTGGAGGTAATAATAGCCACGTGAACAATTAACCAGTAAGATTTCAATACAGGAACAAGCGGTGTAATCTGCGGATCAAGTGCAGAACCTCCGTGCGCAAATCCCATCATGATTACAGCTACCATGAATCCTGCCGCAGGAATCAATGCGTTGGCATTTCTGTACAGGATTAAACCTGCCGTAATACCTACCCATGAGATAAAGATAATGGCTTCATATCCGTTACTCCAGGGAGCGTGTCCTGAGATGTACCATCTTGCCACAAGTCCTAAGAAATGACACAGATAACCAATTAAACCAACCGCAATGATTACTTTAATTATTTTGTTTAATTTTTGATTTGATTTGAATAACTCAACAAAACCTAATATAAGAAGAAGACCTCCGATAAGGGTGTAGAAGATTAACAATTTGAAGTTAATATCTACTTTATTCATGAATACTTCCAGATCCACTTTGGATTTAGCAGGAACAACTGCTTTTCCCCATTTCTGCTGATAGTCTGAAAGCTTTGCCAATTCAGCATCTGCTTTGCTCCAGTCACCGGTTTTTTGTGCGGTAAGCGCTTCTGCAAAGTAAGGTCCCATTACCTGCTGAGATTCCATATCCGGTTCGAATTTTTGGTCTAACCATGAATGCCATGTATGGTTGGCATCATTTTTCACAGGAACAATTCTCATGAACTGACCGCTGAAGAACTCATTAAAGATCTGTACTCTTTCGTTGACAGCAATTACTTCTTTATCATAATTCGTTTGTTCAGCAGGCTTCTTACGGAATGCAGTATTGTAATCATGTTCCAAGATATACGTAAGATTACCATTTGCATCTGCAGGGAAAAGGTTCATCAAAGAAGTATAGCCATCTTCATCTGCTTTTGTCTTATTCTTCAGCTCATCTCCTCCTTTAGTTCCCACTTTAATAATCGGAACCATTGTCCAGCTTGGAGTATCTGTATTGATAGAAAGGAACCATTGGTTGGCTGTAAGAGATTTTCCGTCTGTTCCTTTAAATTCGTCTTTCTTGTATAGTTTTCTTAAAATATCGATTGCCTCTGTATTGATAGGAACAATTCTTCCTTCAAAGTTCTGAACCAAAAGATATCCGAATTTATCCGCATGTTCTTTGCTGATTTTGTTTCTTGCAATGATTTCGTCCGGAGAAATAGATCTCATTTTCCCCATTGGAGTTGCCAGAGAGTTCTGCTTAGGAGCAGCACCATCAAGTGGCTGGGCAGACGGAACCGGAGTGTGAGAATGATTGTCTCCTTCTACATGAATGTGTTCTCTGCTTCCATCTGTTGTTCCGTGGGTTTCTATTTTCTGTGCATTTAAACCTAAACTTAAGAACAATAAAAGTATACCTGCTGCTTTCTTTTTATTAACGTCAGCCAGCATTTTATTCAATTTCCAGAAATGAGTTCCTTTCCAGAAGAAGATTACAAACATTCCCAGGAATAAAAGTCCGTATCCGATATAAGAAATCAAAGTTCCCCAGTAATCGTGGTTTACGGAAAGAACGGTTCCCATTCGGTCCGGATCAAAACTCGACTGGAAGAAACGGTATCCTTTATGGTTAAGAACGTGGTTCATATAGATTTTATAAGGAGTTTCTTTGCCTTCATCAATGATTTTTACGTGGCTTTCATAAGCACTCGGAGATGAACTTCCCGGATACGTTTCCATTACGAAGTCATCCAGTTTCAATGCAAAAGGTGTGTTATATACTTTAGGTCCGAAACCAACCATGATGTTCAATCCGTCCATAGTAACCTGCTTGTAAGCGTTTGGATTTCCTTTTTCAACAGAAAGATCTACAATTTGTTTTGTTTTTGGTCCCTGAAGCTCAATCTGAAGCATATCGGGTACGTTAGCATCTTTTTTTCTGTCACCTTCAATCGCCATCAGTCTTCCTTTTTTAAGACCTTCAGGTACTACCAGTTTCAGCTCATTGATGGTATATAAACTTCTTAATGCCAAAGGCTGGAACTGATCTTTCACTGTACTTCCTGTTGCCTGTGTAGCCATGGTCATATAGCTTGCATCTACAGGAGTTTTGATGAATAATTTTCCGCCTTCATTTTTAAATTCAACAGCTCCTTCAATGGCTCTGTTGAATGTCACCAAAGTACCGTTGATAGATTTTGTTTCTCCCGGTTTGATGTAAATATTTTGTCTTCCGGTGCTTCCGGTAGAAACCAAATGAAGATACTCTGCCCCGTTGGGTTCAGCTACGAGACTGTCTTTTTTTCTTTGGATGTATTCCTTGGCAAACACTTTCACTTCTTTTCCGTGGAAGTCATAGGTTGCTTTGAAATCTTTGTGTAGTGGAGACATCAGATAAGGAACATCCTGATAATTCAGTACATCACCCTTTTCTTCGATCTGAATTTTAAAGAAATTTTTATCGGTTACAATTTCGTTGGACGTTTCACCTTCTCTGATGTGCATTGTTCCTTCAAAACTGATGTATCTGGTGATAGCACCACCGATAAAAATAAAAACAAAGGCAAGGTGGAAAACAAGAACCGGCCACTTATCTTTCTTCCACAGTCTGTATCTTCCGATATTTCCTATGAAATTGAGAATAAGCAGGACCATGATCAGTTCGAACCATTTAGCCTCATAAATTAATGCTTTTGCTGTAGGAGTTCCGTAGTCGTTTTCTAAGAACGTTGCATAGGCCATTGCGAATGCGTACACCAGCAACAATACAGCCATTGTCCTGGTTGAGATAAGAATATCTTGGAGCTTCTTCATGATTTATTGTACTTGACATGCAAAAATAAGCATGATAAACCACAAAGAGCTTAAAAAAAGCTGTTTTTTATCACTTTGGCCTCGGTTTTGCTTATTTTGAAACATTCTTAATAAGCCCGGAAACATTAGGAAAAATTCAATTTTTAAAACCGAAAAAATATAGATTCATATTACCTATAACCATGATTGAGGGCTTCTATTCCAATCCTCATTTATTTATTAAAAGAAACGTCTAAAATGGTTAGGAATCTGATAATTTCCAGGACTTTTTTCATCATTATTTTTCAAATATTTTCCTCCTGATTTTACTTAAAAATTCATGAGTAATTCCCAGGTAGAATGCTACCTGCTGCTGGGTAATTCTTTGCTCCAATCCCGGATACTTTTCAAGGAATTCAAGATAGCGTTTGTCGGCTGTTTTGCCTGTTAAGGAAAGAATTCTCCTCTGCAGTGCTACCGAAGATCTCTGGTTCATGATTCTGAAAAGCTTTTCTATCTGTGGCATGGTTTCATACAAATGTTCTTTATCTTTTTTGGAAATCATCAACACTTCGCTGTCTTCAAGGGCTTCTATATTGAGAATACTGGGAACATTATTGATAAGACTGTCAATATCTGTAATCCACCAGCCTTCAACTGCAAAATATAAGGTTTGTTCAAATCCGTTTTCATTGAGATAACAGATTTTAAAACATCCGTTCAGAACAAATCCTTCAAAGAAACAATAATCTCCTTCTTTGAGAATCACCTCTTTCTTTTTAAAAGTTTTGAGCTCAAAAGGTTTTACAAACTGTTGAAAATCCTCTTCTGAAAGATTGATATACTGACTGATATTTCTAAAAAGTAAATCGGACATGGGATTATTTAAGCTAAATAAAGGTATCAAAATTATTGACACCTTTATAAAATTACGATAAGTTAAGTTATTTTGTATTTAAACAATAGAACTCTGGTCTTTTGTTGGGCAAACGCAAAAGCGCTAATAATTTTTGAAATATCAGATGTTTTTAAGATCGCAAAGATTTTATCTCCGATAAAATTTAAAACATCTCAGTTTGCTGAAAACCTCCGCTAATACACCTTTCCATGTCCAAAATAGCCTTATTGTAAAAATTCATTGGTGTTTATTACACTTGCATAGAGATTTCCAAGAGCAGAAATCCCTGCCAAAAAGGACTTTTGCACGTCTGCTGCTTTTATAACTTCCCCATTCAGTTCACGCTCTCTCGTTGCTGTAGCATCACCGATAACTGTATTGATAAACCCGAAATCAAAAGCGGCTCTGGTGGTAGACTCCACACAAACATCTGTCATCATTCCCGTAATAACCAGATTTTTAATGTTCTTTGACTGAAGATAGTTCAGAAGATCAGTATCCCTGAAACTATTGGGAAAATGCTTAACAATAACTTTTTCATCCTCCATTGGTAAAACCAGATGGTTGATTTTAGCGCCATCTGTATCCGGAAGGAAAAAGGTTGCACCATCATTGGTAGAAATATGCCGGATATGAATGACAGGAAAATTATTTTTCCTGAAATAATCTAGAATACTTCGGATATTTTCAGCAGCCTGTACAGCTTTTTCAAGTATCATCTTTCCTCCAGGGAAATAATCATTTTGTACATCGATAATGATTAATGCAGTGTGTTCCGTTTTTTGTTTTTGTGCGTTCATTGTAATCAGTGAAATTAATATCAGACCTAAGGTCAGAATAGTTTTGAATGTGTTTTTCATATATGAAATTTTATAGGTCAAAATTAAATAGGTTTCAGATCCTGACCTTTGAACTAGTTCAAAAAAAACACTATCGAGACATAATATTGTTATTTTTTTCAATTAAGACTGTTTAAATAGAAAATTTTATTATCTTTTTAAAGAAAAATAAATAATAATCAGTTAATATAACGTAACGGTATCAGATTTGGATAAGCAAAAAATAACCTTATTTTATTCTGTCATACAAGAAAATATTTTTAAAGTAAAAATTTTAAATAACCATTATAAAAGCGGGATTCCCAAAATGTTTTTTGGGTAAAAAAGATTCATTTAGTGTTGAATAAAACATTAAATTTGCGATATTGATATTATGGATAAAAAGACACAAAAAAAACCGACTGAATCGCCTGAAAAAGGCAGAATCTTATCTAAGCCACGTATTTTTTTCGGGCTTACTTTTATACTTTTATCGGCTGTTCTCGCATTCTCATTCGTCTCTTATCTGATGAACTGGAAAGCAGATCAAAGCCAGGCAGGAACCATGCTGGACAAAAGCATAAAATCTTCCAATATCTTTGGTAAGGTGGGTGACTGGCTTGGGAATATTTTCATTTTTGAAAGTATTGGTATTGCCTCCTTTATCATCGCATTTTTACTGCTTGTAGTAGGTACTCTGATTCTTAAGAAGAAAATCTTCAAACCCTGGAAAACTATTGGCCACTCTTTATTTTTTATCTGCTGGCTTCCTATTTTCATGGGGGCACTTACGAAAGGTCAGGGTGTTTTAGGAGGTGTTTATGGATATCAGATCATGGACTATCTTAACTCCATCATCGGAGCAGTAGGTCTGTGGACCGTATTAGCAGCAAGCATTCTTCTTTATTTTATTCTTGAATTCAATCTTCGTCCAAGTTCTATCAAAGCGAAACTGGATAAGATCAATGAAAATACAATTGGAAAAGTAAAATCTATGATGCCGGACTCCAATGATGATTTCGAAGCTGATGAGCAGTTGAGAGAAGAAGCAGAGAAAGCGGAAGAAGAAACTTCACCCAGAGTTACCGTAAGTGATGCTACCAATCATACTGTCAATAGTCTAATTAATACCAAGAAAGAACCAGAACCGGTAAGTGCACCGAAAGGATTCCCTGAAGTTCCGGTTTCCAACGAGATAGAGACCATTACCACACCCAACCATACTTCTTTTGATGCAGAACCTAAAGAAGTTTCTCAACCTGTAAGTTTAAATCTTTCTACCAAACCAGTTGTTCCGGTTTCCAGCCCTGAGGAAGCATTTGACATCAGGCCTTCTACTCCGTCTCCGGCAGTAACCACTGCTCCGGCACAGGATAATATTAAATTCAATGTAGAAGTAGCTCCGGTAATTGATATTCTGGATGATTCCGATAAAAAGTCTCAGGAACTGGTAGAAAAGCACGGATTGTATGATCATAAGCTTGATCTGGCCAACTTCCAGATGCCGCCTGTAGAATTACTGAAAGACTATGGAAATGAAGAAATTTCTATCAATAAAGAAGAACTGGAAGAAAATAAAAATAAGATTGTTGGACTTCTGAAGAATTTCAACGTTGGAATTGCAGAGATTAAAGCTACAATCGGGCCTACCGTTACGTTATATGAAATTGTTCCTGAAGCAGGTATCAGAGTGGCAGCGATTAAAAAACTGCAGGATGATATTGCACTGAACCTTTCTGCATTAGGAATCAGAATTATTGCGCCAATGCCAGGGAAAGGAACTATTGGTATTGAAGTGCCAAGAAAGAATCCTACCATGGTTTCTATGCGTTCTGTCATTGCTTCTCAGAAATTCCAGAATACGGACATGGACCTTCCGGTAGTTTTCGGAAAGACTATTTCCAACGAAATCTTTATGGCTGACCTTTCAAAAATGCCTCACTTATTGATGGCGGGAGCAACAGGCCAGGGTAAATCTGTAGGGATCAATGCTATCCTTACTTCCCTTCTTTATAAAAAACACCCAAGCGAACTGAAGTTCGTCATGGTAGACCCTAAAAAAGTGGAACTTTCATTATATTCAAAAATTGAAAGACATTATCTGGCAAAATTACCGGATGCAGAAGAAGCTATCATTACAGACACCAATAAAGTAATCAATACCCTGAACTCTCTTTGTATTGAAATGGATACCCGATATGACCTTCTTAAAAATGCTTTTTGTAAAAACTTAAAAGAATATAATAAAAAGTTTACGGAAAGAAAATTAAATCCCGAAAACGGACACCGTTATTTACCTTATATTGTATTGGTAGTGGACGAGTTTGCGGATTTGATCATGACAGCAGGTAAAGAAGTTGAGTTACCGATTGCCAGACTTGCACAGCTTGCAAGAGCCGTAGGAATCCACCTTATAGTGGCTACACAGAGACCATCCGTAAACGTAATTACAGGGATGATCAAAGCCAACTTCCCTGCAAGAGCTGCCTTCAGAGTAATTTCCAGTGTAGACTCCAGAACCATCCTGGACTCTCCGGGCGCAGATCAGCTGATTGGTAAAGGAGATATGCTTTATTTCAATGGAAACGAAATTTTAAGACTTCAGTGTGCTTTCGTAGATACTCCGGAAGTAGAAAGACTGGCAGAGTTCATCGGAGAACAAAAAGGATATGCTTCAGCATTGCTGCTTCCTGAATATGTTTCTGAAGACTCAACAAGTTCAGTAGGTACTTTTGATCCGAACGAAAAAGATGCTTTATTTGAAGAAGCAGCAAGAATCATTGTTTCTACCCAGCAGGGATCTACTTCAATGCTTCAGAGACAATTGAAACTGGGATATAACAGAGCCGGCAGAATTATGGATCAGCTTGAAGCAAGCGGTATTGTAGGAGGATTCAATGGAGCTAAGGCAAGAGAAGTTCTGATCAGTGATCTTCATTCTCTGGAACAGTTCCTTGAAGATTTAAGAAACTAATTATTATAAAAATCATCAATACAAAAATTAATCCCGGATATTCCTGATCGGGAACCGGGATATAAAAAATTCAACAAAACTATTACTATGAAAATCACAACAAAACAAACTATTAGATGGGGACTTTTTGCATGTATACTTACCTTATCTTCATGTGCATTAAGAACTGTACCCAGTGATTATGCTTCTGTGAAACTGGATGTTATTGATTATAATACTCTGGGAAATGGCAAAGTCCTTATTTATAATGGTGCAGGAGTTCTCCATAAAATGGATAACACGGCAAGACTTAATATTGGCCTTGACGGTAAATCATTAGGGCAAATCAGACCCAAAGAATATGTTATTGTTGACTTAGAAAAGGGAAAGCATGAGTTCACAGCTCTTCATATAGATATGGTGAATATGAGAAGTAAGCATCCTGTTGAGATCAATGAAAATACCAAAGTGATTAAAATTGAACCCACCATTACTTCTAATAAATTAACAGTGACCAATATTCTCCCTGAAAAATTTGATCAGTACATTGAAAGACCGGAAACAAGGTAATTTGTAAAACAATATCTGTTATAAAGTATCCGGCGTTACAGGGTGGATTTTTGGAACAGTTTTTGGAAGATCTGCGTAGTTAAAGGAAAAACAACAAGTTTTAACCTTAAGAATTAAAGAAAATCTAACGATTATTAAATTAAGAAAATGAAAAATATTATTTCAAAAGTTATATTAGGAAGTTTTGTTGTAGGTGCAGTAGGTATGGCCAACGCTCAAAAGATTGATGCGAAAGCTAAAAAGATATTGGATGATATTACAGCCAACTACAATTCTAAAAAGAATTCTTACTTCAAATTTTCTTTTGGAAGCGGTCTTAACGGACAGGTGACAAAAACAGAACCTGGTATTTATTATGTTGCCGGAGAGAAATACAAACTGAAGATCATGGATACGGAACAGATCTTCGATGGTAATAAAATTTACAACATCAATGCCGATGATATGGAAGTAACCATTGCCAAACCTAACGGAAGCAGCACCATGTTCTCCCCTATCAACTATCTTACGACGTATAGAAATGATTATAATGTAACCTACAACGGTAAGAAAATGATCAATGGTGTAAATGCGGACTTTATTAAACTGACTCCGGTGAAAGCAAACGGAATAAAATATGTATATCTTTTTGTAGATTCAGCAAAAAAGCAAATGGTAAAACTGGAACAGCACGGAAACAACAAAGATGTTGCTGTAATTGCCATTAAAGAATACAAAGAAAACCAGGAGCTGGATCCTAATATGTTTGTTTTTGACAAAAATAAGTTTAAAAACTACATCGTTACAGAACTTTAAAAAGCTGAAAGTGAATCCGCAACTAAGTAAATTGACTTTTAAAGTTAAAAAAATAACAAAATATAAAAAGCCACAAGTAAACTTTGTGGCTTTTTGATTAATTTTGGCGCATGTTAAAAATACTAGACCGATATATCATAAAAACCTTCTTTGGACCGTTTTTCTTTATATTCAGCGTATTGTTTTTCATTTTTATTGTAAACATTATCTGGGTACAGTTGGGGCAGTTTATGGGAAAAGGATTAAGCTACTGGCAGATCCTCAAACTTCTTTTTTACCTTGGGGTAAACGTAATCAGTATGGTTCTTCCCCTTACGATCCTTCTGGCGAGCATTATGTCATTCGGTGAATTTGGAGAACGTTACGAGCTTGCAGCCATGAAAGCAGCAGGAATTCCTTTGACCCGGGTAATGACTCCCCTTCTTGGAATTTCAACAATACTTGCAATTATGCTGTATTTTTTCTCAAGCAATATCATTCCTGATTTTCAGAAAAAGGCTAAAAACATGCTTTTCAACATTGCGCAAACTAAGCCTGCTCTTAATTTCACACCAGGACAGTTCATAGATCAGATTCCCGGCTATATGGTAAAATTTGATAAGATACATGGTGAAAGCGGAGAAAATATTGATGGCGTTTTTGTGCATAAAAAAGCCAATGCTTATGAAAACCAACAGTCTATTGTAGCTGAAAAAGGAAAGTTTGTTCCCGCAGCTAATAAAAATTTCCTAAAACTTGTATTATATAACGGATATGTATTCGAAGATGCTTTCGCCGGGAAAGGTGATAATGTAAGATTGAAACAACCTGACCAGGCTATTAAATTTGATACATTGGTATCTCACTTTGACATTAGTGAAATCATCAATAAAGCCATCGAAAAAGAACAGATTACGGATGATTACCGTTTTGAGAGTTATCCTCAATTGAACAAAACTATTGTCAAAACCAAGAAAGACAACAAACAGTTCTTTGATAACATTGGCTCAGAGGTTCTTAATCAGGCCAATTCCGTTGTCACCTACATGGACAAGGGTAATAAGCATAAAGTAGCCCCAAAAACCCAGATAAAACTGGATACTGTAAAAGGGGAAAAAAAACTGGAAATTATTTACAACTCCTATAACAGATTAGACAACCTGAAATCTACTTTAGAGTCTAAAAAGAATGAATACAGTTCTAATGTAAAGTATTTCAGCAAGGTTGTTATTTACCAACAGAGAATGGTGGCTTATTCGGTGACGTGTATCATCTTCTTCCTGATCGGAGCCAGTTTAGGATCTATCATCAGAAAAGGGGGAATGGGACTTCCTGTCATCATCGCTATTGTTATTTTCATTATCTTTTATGTAATGAATGTTGGGGTAGAAAACATGTCATGGAGTGGAAAAATGAATCCTTATCTTGCAGCATGGCTTCCCAATCTGATTCTTCTTCCTTTTGGAGTTTGGATGACCTATAAAGCACTTACAGATTCACAGCTGTTTGATGCGGAAAAATACAAAGTACTGTTCAAACCAATCACCAAAAGGTTTACGAAAAGTAAAGAACATCAGAGATATCAATAATTCTGATTTTAAAACAGAACTAAAGCTTCGGAGAAATTCCGGAGCTTTTTTATTGATTACTAATTAAAATATTTAGTGGATAACGATTTTAAATTTAAAAATTTATATTTGTGAGAATTTAAAACAAAACCATGAAGAAATTACTACTTATTGGCCTGTTCGGTCTTGCATCACTGAACGCCTCTGCTCAGGAGCAGAATGAAACCGGGACATACAACGGTGAAAAATACGGTTACATTATTGACAAATCCGGAAAGAAAACTGAAGGTGTTGTACAATTGCACGGCGGTTATTCAAGCCCGTGGCAAAATCAGTTAAAAGTAAAGTTTGCAGCCATTGCTGATATTGATAAAGTAAAGAACAGAATAAAATTTAAAACGTACGACACAGACGATATCAAAGAATATATGCTGTATGAAGGTGACACTCCGAGAGTTTTCAAATCGGTAAAATACTCAAACATGAGAGAGGCTTTAAATAGCTCAGAAAGTTCAACAGGATTATCGGCAGGCTTTAAGGCAATCAATAACCTTTCAAGAACGGAGCAGTTTGCAGAAGTAGTAACGGAGGGCAAAATTACAGTTTATAAGCTTTATGGCTACCCTACCGCTCTTTCTGCAAACAGCACACAGGCCATTACGCAGAGTGAAACAGACCGGTTAAAAGAGAATCCCAATTATATCTTTTCGAAGAAAGGAGGAAAAGCTGAAGAATTAACTCCCGCAAAAGCCAAAATCATACTGGCAGACTGCCCTTACGTAAAAGCAAAAATAGCAAAGGGTGAATATGGTTCCCTGAAAAATGAGGAGAAAAAAAGAACAGGTCTTGGAAAATTCATCCGGGATGAAATCAGCAATTCAACAGTGGATAAACTTTCAATCATCAATGAAGTGATCTACGATTATAATGAAAACTGCAAATAAAACAATATAAGGCTTTCTGTTGGAAGCCTTTTTTTATGTCATTAAATCTTTTGTATTCTTATACACCACCAAACACTTAATTCTATGAAAATTCTAATTCTGACAGCCGGCCTGCTTCTTTTTGTTTCCTGTAAAAATGAAAAAGATAAAACCATTCCCAAAGAATCCGCTTTCATAGATAATTCTGTTGTAAAAAAGGATTCTGTAAAAGCAGACATAACAGAAAACCCCATTGATCAGATCAAAAAAGAATATGCTGTGCTTCAGGCTCAGCTGGAAGCTGAGAAGCTAAGTTCTTCAAAATTCAGTTATGACTGTAATGATGAACCTTCAGGAGAAGTTATTTTTCATTCTGACAAGGAAGGGATTAAAGTAATAGAGCATTTTTATGCAGAACACAGTCATTTTTCGGCATCTGAAAAGTATTTTATCAAAGAGGGAAAGCCTTTCTTTATTTTCAGACAGGAAACCGTATGGAATTTTGATGGCGGCACTCCCGAAAAACCGGTTACCAAAGATGAAATTACAGAAACTCGTATGTATCTTCAAAATAATCAGCTACTCAAATGTCTTGAAAAGAAATACAGTATAAAATCCAATCAGAAAGAAAAAACAGCTCCGGATACAATTCCTGGTAAAGAAATTATGTGTAACATGGAGGAAATCGTTAAGAGCTACCAATCTCTATTAAAACATAAAGACCAGAAAGGCTCCATACAATGTTTGTAAAAACAAAAGAGATTGTCCAAAAGTCAATCTCTTTTTTATATTTTGGGAGAGCCTGTATTTTAAAACTGATAAACAAAAGCATTAATATTCATTCCTGCGCCTACGGATGCAAATAAGACTACATCATTTTTTTTGATTTTATGATGTTCCAGTTCATCCTTTAAAATCATCGTCAGCAAAGAAGGAATAGTTGCAACGCTGCTGTTTCCTAATTTATGAATAACCATAGGCATAATATTTTCCGGAACTGGCTTTCCATACAATTGATAAAACCTGCTAACGATGGCTTCATCCATTTTTTCGTTTGCCTGATGAATGATAATTTTATCTAACTGATCAATGGAATACCCACTGTTGTCAAGACATTTTTTCATCGCATCCGGAACATTGATGAGGGCAAATTCATATATTTTTCTGCCATCCATCTTGATGTATCGGGTATCCGGACAGCTTTCGTTGTTGTAAGACTTTCCAAAATACAAATAGTCTTTTTCTTCAAGTGTATAAGAAGCTGATAAATGAGACCTGATCCCGGAATCATCATTTTCATTCACTTCCAGAACAGCCGCTCCTGCTCCATCTGCATAGATCATACTGTCTCTGTCGTGGATGTCCACTACACGGGAAAGTGTTTCTGCCCCAATAACCAGGCATCGTTTGGCTATACCAGACTTGATCAATGCATGAGCCTGTATGACTCCTTCAATCCATCCCGGGCATCCAAAAAGAACATCATAGGCTACGCAGAAATTATTTCTGATTCCCAATAAATGTTTCACCCTTGCAGCAAGACTGGGCACGGTATCAGACTGAACCGTTCCAAAACGAACATCCCCAAAATTATGGGCAAATATAATATAATCCAATGTTTCAGGATCGATTCCTGCATTTTCTATGGCTGAACGCGCTGCAATAAGTCCCAGATCTGAAGTAACCTGTGTACTGTGCGCATATCTTCTTTCTTCAATACCTGTAATCTTCTTTAGCTTGTCCGTAATGGAAGCATTATTCTCTTTTAATAAAATCCCTTCTTCATTAAGAAAAACATGTTTATCAAAAAATAAATTGGTTATTGTTTCTGATGGGATATAATTTCCTACCCCGATTATTTTTGTCATCATTTTAGTATTTGGCTCCTGTTTTTTAATTAGACCTCAGGAATGATTTATTAAATATAATGAATGAACGTAAATACTTCTCAATATAGTATAGAACAAGAATGCATTGCATTATAAAAAATTAAATGTGATAGCAGAAAAATAATAAAAAAAGAGGTGTCCCATCGGAAACCTCTTCTTTATTTTCAACAGCTTTAGAATTATACTTTCATAATTTCAGCCTCTTTTGTCTTAAGATGCTCATCACAAAGCTTAACGTATTTATCAGTATAAGTCTGGATTTCTTCTTCCACTCCTTTTACTACATCTTCAGAAACTCCTTCCAGCTTTTTAAGTTCTTTTAAACCATCCTGTCTTGCGTTTCTTACCGTCACTTTAGTGTTCTCAGTTTCTGCTTTAGCCTGCTTTGCAAGTTCCTTTCTTCTTTCCTCAGTTAAAGGCGGAACATTCAGGATAATGTTTTCTCCGTTGTTAGAAGGGGCAAAACCTAAGTTTGAGTTGATGATTGCTTTTTCAATCGCGTTGATTGCTGTTCTGTCCCAAGGTTGAATAGAGATTGTCATTGCATCCGGAACAGAAACATTCGCAACCTGGTTGATAGGAGTCATTGCTCCGTAATATTCTACCATTACATCCTGAACCATTGATGTAGAAGCACGTCCTGCTCTGATTCTTTGAAATGCGTGATCCAGGTGCTTTACCGCTGCATCCATGTCTTGTTTTACAGATTCTAATATAAGATCTAATTCTTCCATTATTATATTAAAGTTTGATAAATTACACATCTATTAATCCATCTGAATATCAGTTAATTAAAACTAAAAAAACGCTGTAAACATCAGTGTTTTCTTATTGTTTTAAATTATTTTTTTACTATTCAGTGCTGCAAAAATAGTGATTATTTCCATATTTTGGTAAGACTGCATTCTGTATTTTAAGAAAACTATAATATTTTAAAATGTGATTACTTTAACATATACATTTTGTGTGTTTAATGTTTTGGAAATAGTTGACGATTAGATTAATTAGTTTATTCTATAAATCCTTTTACAATAATAAAAGTTCGCTGTTTAGATCAGGCTTATTAAAATAAAAAAAACACCTGTCACAGTACTGCAACAGGTGTTTTTATATTTTTTAGTAGTTAAATTAATTATAAATCAACCAAAGTCCCTACATTTTCTCCGTCTACGATTTTTTCTAAATTTCCATCTTTATTCATATCGAATACTATGATTGGCAATTTGTTTTCGTGGCTCAAAGTAAAGGCTGTCATATCCATTACTTTAAGGTTTTTCTCAAATACTTCATCAAAAGATAATGAATTGTATTTTACAGCATCTGCATTCTTTTCAGGATCACTGTCGTAGATTCCGTCTACTCTTGTTCCTTTTAAGATCACATCAGCTCCGATTTCGATGGCTCTTAAGGTAGCCGCTGTATCAGTAGTAAAATAAGGGTTTCCTGTTCCCGCACCGAAGATCACTACTCTTCCTTTTTCAAGGTGTCTTACCGCTCTTCTTTTGATGAAAGGTTCAGCTACTTTATCCATTTCGATAGCAGACTGAAGCCTTGTTTTGATTCCTGCATCTTCCAATGCTCCCTGTAAAGCCATTCCATTGATTACAGTGGCCAGCATTCCCATATAATCTCCCTGCACTCTGTCCATTCCTTTGGCAGCTCCTGCTACACCACGGAAAATGTTTCCTCCTCCAATTACAATCGCAACTTCACAGCCTTTTTCAACTACTTTTTTGATCTCAGCTGCATATTCCTGCAGTCTTTCATTGTCAATACCGTATTGTCTGTTTCCCATTAAGGCCTCACCGCTTAGTTTCAGAAGGATTCTTTTATATTTCATCTTTTATTTTTAATAACTATTTATTAGTATGGGTTTCCCCTGAATTTGATTTTGCAAATATAATCATTAAAGATATTGATGAAAGAAAAATATTTAAATAGAAATAATGTCAGAAATATTTTGAAAAGTACGAAAAAGGATTATTTTTGCATTAATTATAAATTGAGTTGAAGAAAATTATCATTTTTTCATTATTTCTATCAGGAATTGTTTCTTATGCACAAACAGGAACAAATGTTTATCCGTTCTTAAATGTACCTGTATCTGCAAGACAGGCTGCTTTGGGCGGAGATGCAATTTCAGTAAGAGATTATGATGTTTCCTTTGCTATTGCAAACCCTGCCCTGTTAAATAAAGATTCTGACAAACAGCTTTCTGTAAACGCAACGGCTTATCTTGCCGACTCGAAATACGGAACTATTGCTTATGCCAAAGACTTTGAAAATGGCCACATGGCTACCATCAATGCAAGGTATATGAGCTACGGAAGTATTCCAAGGACGGATGAAAGCGGTTTTGAAAACGGAGAATTCAAAGCTTCAGATGTCGCTATTGGTGCGGGCTATGCTTACCAGTTTGAAGAAGACTGGACGATTGGTGGAGGACTTAATTTTATTACCTCAAAAATCGACAACTATACTTCTTCCGCGATCTCAGGAACAGCGGGAATTACCTATCATAATAAAAAGAGTAAAGAAGTAGTTTCATTGGTCATGAGAAACTTTGGGTTTCAGCTGAAATCTTTTAACGGAACAAGAGAAAATCTTCCTTTCAGAATAGATCTGGGCTATACCAAGACCATCAAGAACTTCCCTCTTGCCATCACCATTACCGCACATGATCTTCAGAAGTTTGATATTTCTTCAGAAGAGAATCTGGATGGGCAGAAAGTGGGTGCCGGCAGAAAAATCGCAGATCACTTTTCGTTGGGGGCAGAATTGTTTCCGGAAAAGAATTTCAATATCAGGCTGGGCTATAATGTAAAAAGAGGAAATGAGCTGGCAGTTGCGGACCAAAGAAACTTCTCAGGACTTTCTGCAGGATTTGGAGTTAAAGTTTCCAGATTCCGTATTGATTATGCCCACGTGAGATACCACAACTCTTCGAACGTCAACCAGATAGGAATTTCTATGGACCTTTCCAGCCATAGAGGGGAATAATCTTCCTGACCGAAAATTTCTCAATTATTCCGAAAATTTCCTACTTATTCTTGATTTTCTAAAAAAAATCTTGAAATTTGCAGTATGAAAAAACCTGTAATTGCTATCGATGGGTACTCGTCTACCGGAAAAAGTTCTATCTCAAAAATCATTGCTGATCAGCTGGGACTTATTCATATGGATACAGGAGCGCTTTACAGAGGAGTTACCTGGTATGCTTTGCAGCATTGTCTGAATGAAAACGGTGAGATTGATCTGAATACGCTGTTCTCTTCTTTTAATCAGATCAGACTTGAATTTAAAAACAACGAAGGAACACTTATTTTATTCCTTAATGACACCGATATCTCTAAAGAAATCCGTACCAATACAGTATCGGACAATGTAAGCCTTGTTGCCAAACAGAAAGAAGTAAGAGACTTCCTGCTGCAGTCGCAGCGCAGTTTGGCAGAAAAAGGAGGCGTTATTATGGACGGACGTGACATTGGGACAGTAGTTCTGCCAAATGCGGACTATAAATTCTTCCTTACTGCCAGTATTGACGAAAGAACCAACAGAAGATTTCTGGAACTGAAAGGCCTGGGAATACAAGCAGATAAAGAACAGGTAAAACAAAATCTTATAGAACGTGACAAGATCGACAGCGAACGTGAAATAGCCCCATTGAAGCAGGCTGAAGATGCAATCGTTATTGATAATTCTGAACTTACAAAAGAGGAAACCATACAGCTTATTTTATCTCACATCAAAAAGATTTAACAATTTTTAATAGGCTTCAGGCCTCCTTTGGTATACAAATTGTAAGTTTTATTACTGTAAAAACTAATCTATTATTAATTATTAAAAAACTTAAAATGTCTAGAAAAGGAAATAATACAGCAGGTATATTGGCAGGACTTCTTGCAGGTGCTGCAGCAGGTGTAATCTTAGGAATGTTATACGCACCTGAAGAAGGTAAAGAAACAAGAAAAAAAATCAAAACTAAAGCAAACGATCTTAAAGATCAGGCTAAAAATAAATACGGAGAGGTTTCAGAAAAAGTAAAAGACCAATATGGTAATATTTCTTCTACTTTCAAAGAAACAGCAAGCAGCGTAGCACATACTGTGAAAGACGGATATGATAAATACAAAGATCAGATTGTTTCTAAAACTGCAGATTTGGCCAAAGATGTAGAAGCGGAACTGAATGATCTGAAAAAATAAGTAATTTATCTTTTTTAAGTAAATTACAGAAAGGAACTTTTGTGTGAAAGTTCCTTTTTTTGTAACTTTAAAAAAAAACAATGATAGAAACTATTAAAGAATACGCCTCCAAGAGAATAGATCTTCTGAAAATTGAAGCGACTGAAAAGTCTTCACTTTCTGCCGGGCTCATTACTTACTTTGTAGTACTGCTTGTTGCTTTTGCTTTTTTTATTATCCTTTTCAATTTTGGAATTGCTTTTCTTATCGGAAAAGCACTGGATAATTACTCATATGGATTCTTAATTGTTGCTGCTTTTTATGCGCTGATAATGGCCTTTGTTGTAGCCTTCAAGAATAAGATTGTCAATACCGTTGCTGATCAGGTTATTAAATTTTTAAATCATTAAACTATGGGCATAAAATACGAGAGCATTGAAGAATTAAGAAGAAAGAAAAAACTGCTTAAAGGGGAAATAAATGATCTGGAAAATCTTCTGACCTTCAAAAATACAAAAGAAAGCCTAAGTGCATTTACCAATGGTTTAAGTGATCAGTATCTTCAGGAAAAGATTGATGAAGACGGTGATGAAAAAGTAGTTTTAAGAAAAGATGTCATTGCCAAACAGCTTACTTCCGAGGTGAAAGATCTTCTGATCAGCAAAAATACCGCCGTAGGAATTGCAAATTCCGCATTCAAGGGAGGAAATATTACAGACGGTCTTGTTAAACTGGGTGTTACTGCCATCGTAGGAAACTACGCCAAAAAGAATATGAAAAGTTCCAACTGGAAGAAAAAACTGATTGGTGCCGCATTGATTTATCTTGCTCCTATAGCACTGAAATATGTCAGAAAAAAGATGGAGGTATATCAGAAAAACAAAAGTGTTTCAAGTTTGGAACAATTGATATAAAATCAGATATTGGAAACCAGATGCTGGATTATATTCAGTAATATTTTACAATAATTTCTAACCTCTGGTTTCTGATTTTCTATTTTGAGAATAACTGCCCTAAAATAATCCCTGCTGCCATTGATACATTCAGGCTTTCTGTAGACTGGGATTTTCCAAACCGCGGAATACTGATACTTTTTTGTAAAAGCTTTTCTGTTTCCGGTCTCATTCCGTTTCCTTCATTTCCTAAAATCAGATTTAGCTTTTCAGGTTTCTGAAAAGTATAGATATTTTCTCCTTCCATATCGGTTCCGATATTTACATTCTCTGTTGTAGAAAGATATTCCACCAGATCAGTATAAACAATATTGACTCTGGTAAAAGATCCCATCGTTGCCTGAATCACTTTCGGATTGTAAACATCTACAGTATCTTCACTACAGATGATCTGTTCAATACCAAACCAGTCTGCCAGTCGTATAATAGTACCTAGATTTCCCGGATCCTGTATCCCATCCAACACCAATTGTATATTCTTATCCTCCCATTTTTCCTCCCCGGCAAGATAACATACCGCAACAGAATCTTTCGGAGTTTTAAGAAAACTTATTTTTTTTAATTCATTTTCAGAGATATGGGTAACAGGGATATCAGTACGGTCCAATTTTTGTGGATCGGTTGACAATATTTCTTTAACTTTAAAGTTAGAATTAGAAAGTTCACAAATGATTTTATTACCTTCAACCAAAAACAAATTGTATTTTTGTCTGAACTTCTTTTTATCTAAAGATTGTAAAACTTTTATTGTATGAGCTGTAAGCATTATAAGAATTCTCCTCAAAAATATTATAAAATTATCTCATTTGCAACATTTGTTGGTCTCCTTTATGCTTGTAGTACAACAAAAAAAGTTCCTGATGGCGAATATCTGCTCACCAAAAACAGTTTAGAGTTCGAGGATAAGAGAGAATTTTTCGACGAAGAGCTGAAAGATTACATCCAGCAGAAACCTAATAAAAAGCAGTTTCTTTTCATGCCATTGAGTTTACTGCTCTACAATATGGCAGATCCGAAGTACGATACCATACTTAATGAATACATGACCTATCCCGGTGAAATGAGAAATCAGAAACTGAGAGACTCTTTATTCCTTAAATATAATATGAAAAGCAGCGTCGGAAAAAGTCTGCTTTTTGACCGTCTACTGCACAATTGGGGAACACCACCGGTAATTCTTGATCAGACAAGAAGCGAAAAAAGCGCTGAATCTATCAAGAAAAGACTTACCTACAGAGGATATTGGGATGCTGATGTAAATTTTAAACACACATTGGATTCAGCTTCAAAAAAAGCATCTGTTAATTATTCTATCAAGCATAACGATCCTACCCGCATTAAAGATTATTATTATAATATTCCGGACCAGGGCATCAAAGGGTATTACAACTATAATCTGAACAGAAGTCTTGTGAGATCAGGACAGATTCTTGACCAAACCGTTCTTGAAAGAGAGGTTACCAGAATTACGGATCTGATGAGGGAGTTTGGTTTCTACAGGTTCAATGCTTCCAATGATGAAGTTTATTTCGTTGCGGATTCTCTTAAAAGCAGAAAACAGATTCCTTTAACCCTGGAAATTCATAAAGATTCTCTGGATACTCCCTATAAAATAGCCACTTTTGGAAATATTGACGTTGCCATTGTAGATGAACCCGGTGACTATCCTAAAAATACCAGGAAAGACAGCTTAAGGAGAATAAGATTTCATACGATGAATGATAAATACAAACTTTCATCTGTATGGAGAGCGATTATTCCGGACAGTAAAAAGGTTTTTGACCAAACGAAGCTGGATGTAACCAAGAGAAACATTTTATCGATGAATAACTTTAGCATCGTTAAAGCAAGAGACTCTCTGAGACAAGGCGGAATGACCTCTCCTAACGACAGTATTGTAGATGTTTTGTATGTACTGAAACCACTTCCGAAGTATGAACTTAAAGTGGGAACAGATATCAATTATTCTCAGGTTTTAAATCTGGGAATCTCCCCTTCTGTGGACCTTACCACCCGAAATGTTTTCAGAGGAGCAGAAAACCTTTCTACCAGTCTTTCAGGGACATTTGGTTCTATCAGAAGTACAAAAGATATCAGTAAAAGAGTTGCAGCCTACGAAATATCAGCTCAGGCATCCCTGAATTTCCCAAGGCTTTTATTGCCTTTTAATTATTATAAATTCATTCCTAAACGATATACCCCTACATCATCTATTTTGCTGGGGGCATCAATACAGAACAACATCGGTTTGGGTAGGTTAATTTTTAATACGGGATTAAACTATCAGGCAAGTGTGAATGATCAGGTTTATCATAAGCTTACATTATTCAATACTCAGGTCAGTCTGACGAAAAATAAAGATGCCTACTATGACTACTTTGTGAATGACGGAAGGGTAAAAGATGAGGTATTCGGGAATTATTTTATGTTTAACCCAGAAACTGCGCAAACCGGACAAGATTACAGAGATGGAAAACTTAGTGTGGATGAGGTTTCCAAAAAGATTATTGAGAATGATGCTTACCGTGGAAGTCTCAATCAGCAGGGAAGAGATCTTTTAACGGCATTTACCGGAACACTGGTTAACAAAGACAGACAAACTCAGGATGTCCTTATTTCTTCCATGATCTACAATTTTGTTTATAGCGAAATTGGAAAAAAAGAATATCCAAATGCTTTTTATTTTAATGGAAAAGTAGAACTTGCGGGTAATATCTTAAGCTTATTTAATAAAAAAGATAATGGCGGAGGTATTGTTACCGGTCCACAAGGAACTATTTTTGGGCTGCCATACGCACAGTTTGTAAAATTTGATATTGATACAAGAAAATATTTCAAATTTAATGGTAACCAGACATTGGTGCTGCGCCAGTTTATCGGAGTTGGAATTCCATATGGAAATTCTGAAGATATGCCTATTATCAAATCTTACTTCAATGGAGGTTCTAACGATATCAGAGCATGGGTAGCCTTTGGAGGATTAGGTCCTGCTGATTCTCAGGTTGATGAGAGAGTTCGTACTTATATGACTGATAATTTAAAGCTTACTACCAATATTGAATATAGAATTCCTTTCAATAAAACCTATGAAGGAGCTTTATTTACGGATATCGGAAATACATGGAGTCTTCGTAACTATAACGATGGTTATGGGGATGAATTTAAATTCGGTAAGTTCTGGAAACAAGTAGGTATCGGAAGTGGATTCGGATTAAGATTAAATATTGCCTACGTAACAGCGAGAATTGACCTTGCGTATAAGATCTATGACCCAAATAAACCTGAAGGCGACCGATGGAGATTCAAATTCATCCAGCCTTTCAAACCTACAGTTAATATCGCGTTCGGGTATCCTTTCTAATCCGGAGAAACGCCTAGAATAAAATATACTACAGCAATCACACGGGCGAGGATTTCCCTCGTCTGGTTTCTGTAGAAACTTTCAGGTCTTGTGACATCCTGCGCATCAAATCCCAAAGCATTCATATCATTATTTCTTGCAAAAAATAATGCTCTCAGGTTGTGATATCCCTGAGATACGATAATGACATTTTTCTTCTTATAAACATCCTTACAGCGGAGAATGCTTTTATAGGTGTTAAAGCCCTTCGGATCTTCCACAATAATATCTTCAGGCACTCCTTCCTGATTGATCAGATAGTTTTTCATTGCACCCGGTTCATTATACCCCTTACTCTTCTCCCCGCTCACTATAATTTTCCTGATTTTTCCATGATGGTAAAGAAGTGCTGCAGCATCCATCCTTTTGGTGAAATAAGGATTGGATTTTCCGGATCTCATTTTCGGAGATGTTCCCAGAACTAATGCAATTTCCCTTGGCGGAATTTTTGAAATTTTGGTATACGTTCTCCCGTTGGTAAGTCCGAAAACCCACACATTACAGAAGCATATCATCAGAATTCCCAATTCCAGTGATATAAACCCAAGGTTAAATATGTTCCTAATAATTCTCAACTAAGATCAAAGTTAAGCTTTATTTTTTTACTTTTCACAATAGACATACAAGCTAAAATATGTCCCTGCTCTTCCTCTTTTTCCGTAAGATACTCATTTTCTAACAGTTCCACCTCTCCTTCCTCTAAAGAACATTCACAACTTCCACAGATTCCGGACTTGCAGGAATAAGGAACAGGGAATTTCTGCATAAGAAGCTGCTGAAGGATTTTATCCTTATTATCAGGGAGCTGAGTTGTATATTTTTTCCCCAGCATGGTAAATTCTACCTCAATATTTTCAATCAGAGGGAATTCTTTTTCTACAGGATAAATATCATCATTAAATTCTTCAAAAAGCTCAAAATGAATATTCTTTTTCGGAATTCCGTGGTGATAACATGCATTGGCTAATGTCTTGATCATTTCACCTTTACCGCATATCAATACTTCATCTACCGCATCCCAGATGGTAGATTCTTCATCTGTATCGTCTAAATGAAGGATCTGATTGATGATAAGATTCAGTTTCTTTTCATCCAGCCTGCCATAGAAAAACTGGTCTGCTGTTTTTTCCTGTGAGAAAAAGTAAAATATCTGAAGCCTGTCTCCACATGTTCTGGCAAGATTATCCAGCTGCTCGCGATAGACTAAATCTTCTGAACTTTTATTTCCAAAAAATAAAAACAGACGTGTTCTGGGTTCATTGTGAAGAATATTTTTAAAATGACTCAAAATGGGGGTGATCCCAATACCCGCAGCAAAAGCAACAATAGTCCTGAATTCGTTGGGTTTGGATACGATTGTGAATCTCCCTGCAGGTTCACTCACCCATAGCTCATCACCAGCGCTATAATTTTGAAATAGCTGCGAAGTAGCTCCTTCATTGGAATTGATCTTTATTCCCAAAGATATTTTACCTTCATAAGGTGCTGAAGTCATTGAATAATCATTAATAACCTCTTTCCCATGTGAATGAAACCGTATACTGACGAACTGGCCTGCTTCAAATCTGAAATTTTCCTTTAAATTCTCAGGAATATCAAACTCCAGAGAAAAAGTATTTTTGGTCAGCTCTTCCTTTTTCGCTATTTTTAACGGATGAAACTGTATCAGTTTCCCTTTATAGATTTGTTGTTCCATAACTTCAATTCAAAAATAGATAAAAAATAATTTATGAAGAAGATAATTTTTTCCATGTTACTTCTTACTGCACTGTACAGCTGTAAAAAAGAAGGTCAGAAAACTGAAAACACTGCAGCCGCAGACTCCCTTTCGGCATCTCAAACTACAGAAAATGAAGAAAGTAGTGTTCTTCCCAAAGAACTTTCTCCCGAAAATGTAAGCCAGCATTTAGCAAAAAATAATGATACATTATATGTCACCAATTTTTTTGCAACATGGTGCGGCCCTTGTATGAGAGAAATCCCAAGCTTTAAAAGCAAAATGGAGGAGCTGAAGGGAAAACCTGTAAAATTCACTTTTGTAAACCTTGACGAGAAGGCAGAATGGGCTGGTGCTGTTAAGAATTTTGCCACAGAAAACAAACTGGGAGGAAATATTATCTTACTGGACGGACAAAAACTGGATCAAAACTTTTTCCATAACAATTTCAAACAGTGGGACGGAGGTTCTATTCCTTTTACTTTCATGAGAAAAGGTGATAAAACCGATGAATATCTGGGAATGATGACGGAAGATGTATTGAATTCAAAAATTGATTCTTTCTTAAAATAAAATAGGCCGAACTCTTTCTGAATCATGTCAAAAAAGTTTAAAATCCTGTGTTTATTATTTGTGATTGCTATTATTATAAGTGCTGTCATTAATCTGAACACAGGATTTTTAAGTTTAAGCCTCCAGGATTTTTTTCAGGACTCTGCTCATAGTCAAATCGCCGAGATCCGTATCAACCGTGTTCTGGTGATGATGCTGGCTGGAATTTCAATTCCCACTTCTGGTTTCCTGATGCAGGAATATTTTCAAAACCCGCTGGCAGGCCCTGATATACTGGGAATAACGTCGGTTGCCAGTTTGTCAGTTGCCTTTTACATCTTCTTTTCTCATGATATTTTCCTTCCTGAATTTTTACAGAATAGTTTCCTCAGCTTAGCAGCTATTGGAGGAAGTTTACTGTTAATGTTGATACTGCTCTCCATGTCCAATAGGTTTCAGGATAAGTCCTATCTTATTATTTTCGGATTTCTGATATCTGCTTTTGCGGGTGCCATTGTATCTCTGTTACAATTTTATGCAGAAAACCAAAGTCTGAAAAACTATATTTTATGGTCTTTCGGAGCTAATAATATGGTAACGAGAAACCAGATTTATGTCCTGTTTATTTTAGTTTTAATCGGTATGTTGATCTGTTTCAGAGCGATAAAGCCACTCATTGGTAATTCACTTGGTAATTCCTATGCACAAAGTTTGGGAGTAAATTTGAAACAGCTGAAACTTTTAATAATAGTAGCATCGTCTATTCTATCCGCTTCTGTTACGGCATTTTTAGGACCTATTCTCTTTATCGGAATTATTGTTCCTCACTTCTGCAGACTCGTTTATAATCCATCAAAATTATGGCAGCAATGGATTCTTAATATGTTTCTGGGAATGCTGATCATGCTATTCTTCTCAGTTATTGCAGAAAAAACGCAGATCCCTTTGAATGTGATAAGTTCTGTATTCGGTATTCCTGTCATTCTGATGATGCTGTTGAAGCAGAATAAAGCGTGATCGTGATATACACAAACCGGACAACCAGTTTCAAAATTAATACAGGGGTCAGGAAAATAACCCATAGAATTTGAGAATAATTTTATAACTTACTTCAGTGGATAAAAAAGGAAATCAATCATACTGTGTCATTCCGAAGGAATCTAAATTACTTTGTCGAGATGCTTTCAGCATGAAAAAACAAAACTGAAGCAGAGAGATAACAAATCATAAAATCCACAGAAATCAATAAAGAAGAATCAAACATGTATCTACAGATCAAACAGGCAAATATCGGCTACAATACAATATTAATCTCCAATGCTAATGCAAATTTGAAGCTTGGTGATGTATGCCTGCTGATTGGTAATAACGGTGTAGGAAAAACAACATTAATCAAATCTATTCTGCATCAAATGCCTTTACTGAATGGAGAGATTGCTATTAATGGAAAAAATATAAAAAATCTTTCTGTAAAAGAAATTGCGGAGAATGTTGCTATTGTCTTTTCCAAATCTGTTATTCCGCAGCATTATACAGTTGAGGATCTTATTTCTCTGGGAAAATACATCTTCTACCCTTTCTATTTTGAACTGAAAAAAGAAGACCGCGAAGAGGTGGCTCATATTATTGAAGAACTGAATTTGAATCAGTACAGATATACTCTTTTGAAAAACCTCTCTGACGGAAATCTTCAAAAAGCATTTATCGGACGGGCTATCACCCAGAATTCCCCTATTATTATTCTGGATGAACCGACTACCCATCTGGATGAAAAAAATAAAATTATTATTCTTAAAACTTTAAGAAAGCTTGCTAAGGAACAGAACAAACTTATTCTGTTTTCTTCCCACGACTGGAGACTCGCCAAAGAATTCGCAGACAAAATATGGTATGTAAAAGAAAATCATCTGTATTCAGGGATTGTGGAGGACATTTTGCTGCAGCACGATGAACTTACTAATGCTTCGTTATTTCAAATCAATGAGACTTTTATTCCACCTTTAATCTCAGCACCACAGTTTCACAAGGAAATGCTGTATTCTCTACTTCAAAAAAACTTCCCAAAAGATCTTTCTGACCTCAATTTCGAATTTCAGCCCCCATTTTGGGTAATTGCTAAGGATTCTATGACTTACCAATGTGAATCTTTTGAAGAAATTATCAATTTAGTCAAAAACATTCATTAATACTTGATTTTCTTTGATTTATCTACATACTATGCATGCATAGTATTATGCTAATCATACAATTTAATCCGCTTATTTACAGTCTATTAACAAAATTTAACGTTAATAAATATTATGCATGCATAATATTTATTAAATTTGGGTAAAACCATTGGCGCAAAAATGATGGATCATAATAAGGAAAAAATAGAAAACGTAGATTTAATTTTAAAGCAGACCTGGCTGGCTGTTTCTAAAATGTACACAGAATTAGCTCAGGAACATGATTCCACGGCGGTACAGGCACTCACTCTTCTTAAAATAGATCCCAAAGAAGGAACGCGAAGTACCAATCTTGGACCGAAGATGGCTATTGAACCCACTTCATTAACGAGAATCATTAAACTTCTTGAGGATAACGGATACATCTATAAGGAAAAGACCACCACTGATAAAAGAGAGGTTATCATCAAACTTACAGACAAAGGATTAAACTCCAGAAATATGTCTAAAGAGGTGGTGGTGAATTTCAACAAGAAGGTTATGGAAAAAATTCCTCCGGAAAAACTGGAGGCTTTCAAGGATGTAATGGGGGAAATCATGAAAATAGCCAACGAATTATTAAATAACAGAAAATAAATTTTGATGAAGCCTTCGGGTTCATATCATCTTATACAAATAAAAATTTACATATGAAAAGAAGAATCAAACATGTAACGGTTCTTGGTTCAGGAATTATGGGAAGCGGTATCGCTGCTCACTTCGCCAATATCGGCGTTGAAGTATCACTTTTGGATATTGTTCCTTTTGAACTTACTGAAGCTGAACAGAAAAAAGGTTTGACCAAAGATGACAAGGGAGTAAGAAACAGAATTGCTTCCGAAAACTTTGAAAAACTGAAAAAAGCAAGTCCTGCACTTCTTTATTCACCTAAGTTTGCAGACAGAATTACAATCGGAAACTTCGATGATGATTTGCCGAAAATAAAAAACACAGACTGGATCATTGAAGTAGTCGTGGAAAGACTTGATATCAAGAAGTCTGTATACGAAAAGATTGAACAGTTCAGAAAACCTGGAACATTAATTTCTTCCAATACATCCGGTATTCCTATTCATTTCCTTACAGAAGGAAGAAGCGAAGATTTCAAAAAATACTTTGCCGGAACGCACTTCTTCAACCCTGTAAGATACCTTCCTCTTTTAGAGATTATCCCAACTAATGATACAGATCCTGAGATCATTGATTTCTATATGAATTACGGAGCGAAATTCTTAGGCAAAACTACTGTTTTAGCTAAAGACACTCCAGCTTTCATCGCCAACAGAATCGGTGTATTCTCCATGATGGATCTTCTTCATAATGTACAAAAATTAGGACTTACCGTTTCTGATGTTGATAAATTAACAGGTCCTGTCATCGGACGTCCGAAATCAGCTACGTTCAGAACAGCGGATGTTGTGGGTCTTGATACTTTGGTAATGGTAGCCAACGGCGTTCGCCAGAGCGGTGCGGAAGCCAATGACTTCAATGATGTATTTGCCCTTCCACCTTATATCCAGAAAATGATGGATAATAAATGGTTAGGTTCAAAAACAGAACAAGGTTTCTATAAAAAAGTGAAAAATGCAGAAGGAAAATCTGAAATTCATGGATTAAACCTTGACACTTTAGAGTATGAACTTCAAGGAAAATCGTCATTCCCGACATTAGAATTAACCAAATCCATTGATAAGCCAATCGACAGATTCAAAGTATTAATCGGAGGTAAAGACAAAGCAGGTGAATTGTACAGAAAGTCTTTAGGAGCATTATTCGCTTACGTTTCACACAAAGTCCCTGAAATCTCTGACGAAGTTTATAAAATTGACGATGCCATGAGAGCCGGTTTCGGATGGGAAAACGGTCCATTTGAAATCTGGGATGCTGTAGGTGTTCAGAAAGGTATTGAACTGGCAAAAGATGCAGGATACGAAGTTTCTGAATGGGTGAAAAATGTAGAAACTTTCTATAAAGTGAATGACGAAGGACAAAGCATTTACGTTGATAAAAATTCAGGAGAATACAACAAAATTCCTGGTCAGGATGCATTTATCATCTTAGATAATATCAGAAAAAATAAAACACTTTGGAGCAATTCAGGTGCTGCAATTGAAGATTTGGGAGATGGTATCATCAACTTTGAGATCCGTTCAAAAATGAACTCTCTTGGAGGCGAAGTTCTTGACGGATTAAACAGAGCCATTGATTTAGCTGAAAAAGAATATGACGGATTGGTTGTAGGAAACCAGGGAACTAATTTCTCTGTAGGTGCAAACCTTGCTATGATCCTTATGATGGCTATCGAGCAGGATTGGGATGATCTGAATATGGCGATCGCTTACTTCCAGAAATCAATGATGAGAGTACGCTACTCTTCTATTCCTGTAGTAGTTGCTCCTCACGGAATGACTTTAGGTGGAGGATGCGAAATGACAATGCATGCAGACCGGGTGGTTGCAGCCGCAGAAACGTATATCGGACTTGTAGAAACCGGAGTGGGAGTAATTCCTGGTGGTGGTGGTACTAAAGAATTGACTTTGAGAACTTCCAGAGAATTCCACAACGATGACGTGAAGAATAACAGACTTCGTGATGCCTTCATGAACATCGCCATGGGTAAAGTAGCTACTTCCGCTTATGAAGCTTACGATATGGGAATCCTTGAAAAAGGGAAAGACATCGTTTCTGTAAGCAAAAACAGACAGATTGCTGAAGCTAAAAAAGTAGCAAAATTATTAGCTGAGCAAGGTTATACCCAACCTATAGAGCAAAAAGTAAAAGTTCTTGGTAAAGATGCATTAGGAATGTTCTACGTAGGAACTGACCAGATGTTAACCGGAAACTTTATTTCTGCACACGATAAGAAAATTGCGGATAAACTGGCCAACGTAATGGTAGGCGGAAACCTTTCCGAGCCAACAGTGGTAACAGAACAATATCTGTTGAACCTTGAAAGAGAAACTTTCCTTCAGCTTTGTGGGGAAAGAAAAACTTTAGAGAGAATTCAGTATATGTTGCAAAATGGGAAACCTTTGAGAAACTAACGGGAAGCTCCGTAGGAGCGAACTGTTAATAGCATGAATAATTTTAAAAGTTGGAAAGCCTCGTAGAGGCGACCTGTTAATGTATGGCAAACACCTACACTCAGATTTATATTCACATTGTTTTCGCTGTAAAAGGAAGACAAAATCTGATTTCAAAAGAAAACAGAGAAGAATTACATCAGTTTATTACAGGTATTATTTCCAATAGAAATCAAAAATTATTCGCAGTTTTTGCAATGCCTGACCATGTGCATATTCTTGTAAGTATGAATCCGACACTTGCGGTTTCAGATTTAGTAAGAGATATTAAAGCGGGTTCTTCAAAATTCATCAATGAAAAAGGATGGATCAATGGAAAATTCAATTGGCAGGAAGGGTACGGAGCTTTTTCTTACTCTAAAAGCAGTGTTGATTCTGTTGTAAAATATATTTTATATCAGGAAGAACATCATAAAAAGAAAACTTTTAGAGAAGAATATCTGGATTTTATGTCAAAATTTGAGATAGAATATGATCCAAAATATTTATTCGAATGGATTAATGATTAACAGGTCGCTCCTACGGAGCTCCGCAAAAAGCAAAAACAAAAATCTATGAACAGTTTACCTCTACGAGGCAAAAAAGTCTTAAAACAATTTAATTAAACAAAAAAATGAAAACAGCATACATAGTAAAAGGTTTCAGAACTGCCGTTGGAAAAGCTCCAAAAGGGAGTTTAAGATTTACAAGACCTGATGTAATGGCAGCTACCGTTATTGAAAAATTAATGGCTGAGCTACCCCAATTAGATAAAAACAGAATTGACGACCTTATCGTAGGAAATGCAATGCCGGAAGCTGAACAAGGGCTGAACGTTGCACGTCTGATCTCTTTGATGGGATTAAATACAGATAAAGTTCCGGGAGTAACCGTGAACAGATACTGTGCATCAGGAAGTGAGGCAATTGCCATTGCTTCTGCAAAAATTCAGGCTGGTATGGCAGACTGTATCATCGCGGGTGGTACAGAATCAATGTCATATATTCCGATGGGAGGTTATAAGCCGGTTCCGGAAACGGATATTGCCAAAACAAACCCGGATTATTACTGGGGAATGGGTTACACAGCCGAAGAAGTGGCAAAACAATATAATATTACAAGAGAAGAACAGGATCAGTTTGCTTTTGAATCTCATATGAAGGCTTTAAAAGCCAATCAGGAAGGAAAATTTGCCAACCAGATTGTTCCGGTTCCTGTAGAATATAATTTCCTTGACGAAAATCAGAAACTGCAGACTAAAAAATTCGATTTTTCTGTAGATGAAGGTCCGAGAGCTGATACTTCTTTAGCTGGTTTAGCAAAACTAAGACCTGTATTTGCCAACGGAGGAAGCGTAACTGCCGGAAACTCTTCACAGATGAGTGACGGAGCTGCTTTTGTGATGGTAATGAGTGAAGAAATGGTAAAAGAATTAGGATTGGAGCCTGAAGCAAGGTTAGTGGCTTATGCTGCTGCAGGATTAGAACCAAGAATTATGGGAATGGGACCTGTTTATGCTATTCCAAAAGCTTTGAAACAGGCAGGTCTGGAATTAAAAGATATCGATTTGATCGAGCTTAACGAAGCATTCGCTTCTCAATCGGTTGCAATCAAAAAAGAATTAGGTTTAAATCCAGACATTCTAAACGTAAACGGAGGGGCAATTGCTCTTGGACACCCGCTAGGATGTACAGGAACAAAATTAACCGTTCAGCTTCTTGATGAAATGAGAAGACGCGGTAACAAGTACGGAATGGTTTCTATGTGCGTTGGAACAGGACAGGGAGCGGCCTCTATTTTTGAACTTCTATAATTGTATAATGTCAGTTGTACAATGTATAAAGTATTAAAACTTACTTAATAATAATCTCATAAAAAAGTACCATGTACATTTTACATTATACTTTTTACAAAAAATAAAAAAAACAAATATGGCAACATTAAAAGGCGGGGAATTCCTGATCAAACAAATTCCTGCAAACGAAATTTTCAGTATTGAAGAACTGAATGAAGAACAAAAGATGCTTCGTGATTCTGCGAAGGAATTTATCGATAGAGAAGTTGTTCCTCAAAGAGAGCGTTTTGAGAAGAAAGATTATGCATTTACAGAAGAAACAATGCGTAAACTGGGCGAAATGGGAATGTTGGGAATCGCTGTTCCCGAAGAATACGGAGGTCTTGGAATGGGCTTTGTCACTACAATGCTTGCCTGCGACTATCTTTCCGGAACTACAGGTTCATTGGCTACAGCGTATGGAGCACACACAGGAATCGGAACGTTACCAATTGTTCTTTACGGAACTGAAGAGCAAAAGAAAAAATACCTTCCGGATTTAGCAACAGGAACAAAATTCGGGGCTTACTGTCTGACAGAGCCGGATGCCGGTTCTGATGCGAATTCAGGGAAAACAAAAGCAAAACTTTCCGAAGACGGAAAACATTATATCATCAACGGCCAGAAAATGTGGATCTCTAATGCAGGATTTGCTGATACATTCACATTATTCGCTAAAATTGATGATGATAAAAATATCACAGGATTTGTCATCAACAGATCTGAACTTGAAAATCCTGAAAGCTTAACTTTCGGAGAGGAAGAGCACAAATTAGGTATCCGCGCATCTTCTACCCGTCAGGTTTTCTTCAATGATATGAAAATCCCTGTGGAAAATCTTTTAGGAGAAAGAAACAACGGTTTCAAAATCGCTTTAAATGCACTGAACGTAGGCCGTATCAAACTGGCAGCAGCTTGTCTTGATGCACAGAGAAGAATCTTAAACCACTCTATCCAGTACTCTAATGAAAGAAAGCAGTTTGGTGTTTCCATTGCTACTTTCGGAGCCATCAGAAAAAAACTGGCAGAAATGGCAACCGGAGTTTTCGTAAGTGAAGCAGGTTCTTACAGAGCTGCTAAAAACGTTCAGGATAAAATTGATGAGCTTGTTGAAGCAGGATTAAGCCATCAGGAAGCAGAATTAAAAGGTGTTGAGGAATTCGCGGTAGAATGTTCAATCCTTAAAGTATTTGTTTCTGACCTTGCCCAGCATACAGCAGATGAAGGAATTCAGGTGTACGGAGGTATGGGATTCTCTGAAGACACTCCTATGGAAGCTGCCTGGAGAGATTCAAGAATCTCGAGAATCTATGAAGGTACCAACGAAATCAACAGATTATTAGCTGTAGGAATGCTTATCAAGAGAGCCATGAAAGGTGAACTTGATCTTTTATCTCCTGCAATGGCCATCAGCAAAGAATTGATGGGTATCCCTTCATTTGAAGTTCCTGATTATTCAGAATTCATGAGTGAAGAAAAAGCAATTATCGCTAACCTTAAGAAAGTATTCTTAATGGTTTCCGGAGCAGCTCTTCAGAAATACATGATGGATATTGAAAAACAACAGCACTTATTATTAAATGCTTCTGAAATCCTTAACCAGATCTACATGGCAGAATCTGCAGTATTAAGAGCAGAGAAACATTTCTCTCCTGAATCTGTAGAAGCAGCTATGGCTCAGCTGAACCTTTACAAAGCTGTAGAGAAAATCATCACGGCAGCTAAAGAAGGAATTGTTTCTTTCGCTGAAGGAGATGAGCAGAGAATGATGCTTTCAGGATTAAGAAGATTTACTAAATATACCAACCATCCGAATGTAGTAGCACTTACTGAAAAAGTGGCAGCTCACTATATTGAGAAAGGAGCTTATTAGTCTTTAATACCATAAATTTGATTCAGCGTCCCAATTTTGGGGCGCTTTTATTTTTAGCCCACATTTCTTATGGTTATCATTGGATTTATTGGCAGCCAATAAGTATATTCAAAAAAAATCATTATTTTTATTCTAAATTAAATAACACATGAAGAAATTATTATTTCCCCTAGTCTTCATTTCGGCCATGTTTACGGCACAAAAAAAAGAAAATGTAATCCCTGTTCCCAAGGTTGATACAACCAAAATAGTTTCTAAAGGAAAATTCCCGGGATATTTTGCTCTGAAACCTGAGCATGCTCAGAAAGAACTTTACAAAATACTGACAGTTAAGCCTAAAGATACTGCTCTATATCTTGCTTTAAAAGAACCATCAAAGGATGAGTCACAATATAAAATTTTAAATTCAATTACTTCTGATAAGCTTCAGCCAAGCAGGAAAAAGATAATACCATCCAAATAAACACAATACAAAATAAAAATTATTACCATGGGAAAGTTTATTATCTCTCAAAAAACAAACGGAGACTTCCAGTTTAATCTTAAAGCAGGAAACGGACAGATCATTTTAACCAGTCAGGGATACAGTACCAAACCATCCTGTGAAAACGGAATCGGATCCGTAAAAATCAATGCACAGGAAGATGCAAAATTTGAAAGAAATACAGTGAATGACGGCAGGTGTTACTTTAATTTAAAAGCAGGAAACGGACAGATCATTGGAACCAGCCAGATGTATGAATCTGACAATGGTATGGAAAACGGGATAGAATCTGTAAAAAACAATGTTCCGCATGCTCCTGTAGAGGACGAAACAAACTTGTAAAATCATCTGAAATATTCTTCATAAAAAGGCCTTAGTTTTTAAGGCATTTTTTATTTTTGTAATCTATTTTTCGTAAAAAATGACAAAAGAAGAATTACTGAATAAAGCAATCAAAATTGCCGATAAGGCTCATAAAGGACAAACCGATAAATACCATGCTCCCTACATTGCCCACGTAATGCGTGTAATGAATTATGGTAAAACACTGGATGAAAAGATTGTTGGCGTTCTGCACGATGTGGTAGAGGATCACCCACTGGAATTCAGCCTGGATTATTTAAGATCGGAAGGGTTTCCTGAATATATTATTTTTGCCATCAGCTGTCTTACAAAGCTTGATCCTGAAGAAGATTATGATGAATTCATCAAAAGAACAGAACGATCTCTCCTTTCCGTTGCTGTAAAACTGAATGACCTTCGTGACAATATGGATCTCAGAAGAGTAAACAGAGAGCTTACTCCTAAAGACATCAAAAGATTCAACAAATATCTGAAAGCTTATCGTTACCTGATAGAGAAATATTAATCAAGAAAAATTTAATAAAAACACACATGACTAATAACCTACCTAAAATTTCATCGGCTTATCAATCTAAGCTGGTTTCTGCTATTGTATCCATCTCAGTTTTTTTTCTGATCTATCTGATACTTATTCTCGCGTCTCTGCTCATGATATTCTTATTAGGATATGGTGCCATAAAAATGCTGAGTGTTTCTCTCAATTACTTTACCGTTTTTGGTGCGGCAGGATTATTAAGTGTAGGGATTTTTGTTTTTATTTTCCTTGTCAAATTTATTTTCAGAAAAAACCATTACAGTACACGTCACCTGCTGGAAATTAACAGATCTCACCAGCCTCAGCTTTTTGCAATTATTGATGAAATTGTGGCTGAAACAGGAGTGAAAGCCCCTCAAAAAGTTTTTCTTTCTCCGGATGTAAATGCCAGTGTAAGCTATAACTCTGTTTTCTGGAGCATGTTTTTGCCGGTGAAGAAAAATCTGACGATTGGCGTTGGGTTGATCAACACTACAAGTGTAGGAGAATTGCGGACAATTCTGGCTCACGAATTTGGACATTTCTCTCAAAAAAGCATGAAAATAGGCGGTTATGTAAGCCAGGCAGAAAAGATTATTTTTGAAACCGTTTACAATAATAAAGACTATGAAAACTTTATCATGGAGTTTTCGGGAGGGAATGCTATTTTTAAAATTTTCGGTCTGATTTCCGTTAGTTTCATTAATGCATTTCAATCTGTTCTTAAAAGCATGTCCAGCTTTCTTTTCAAAAATCATGCTTCCCTGCAAAGAGAAATGGAATACCACGCAGATGCTATTTCAACCTATATAACCAATCCTGATGAGCAGACTTCATCTTTATTAAGACTGGAACTGAGTGATGTTGCTTTTAATACTTCCTTTAATTTTTACATTGAAAGTAATCAGAAATATCTTCCAAAAGACCTGTACAAGAATCAGATCTCTTTAATGAAAATTTTATCCGAAAGGAATAACCATCCTTATATCAACGGATTTCCAAAAATTGATGCTGAAGATCTTACCCGCTATAACAAATCCAGAATAGAAATTGAAGACCAGTGGACTTCACATCCTGATATTTTAAAAAGAATTGAAAGAATTAGAACAAACGAAACCAGAAGAACAGCCGCAGACCACAGATTTGCAAAAGAAATTATCAGCGGGTTTGATAAGATTTGTGAAATTATGACGTCAAAATACCTCACTTTACACATGGTGAAAAACGTGGGTGAAGTGATAGAGGATGAAACTTTCATCAAGCTTTATCTGGATCATAATATCTATCAGTCTTTCAGTTCCAATTTTAACGGATATTACGAAAGGCACAATCCTGTTATAGAAAACATTGAATCATGTATTCCTGATGCTGCGGCTCATGATGATGGAGATCTTTTCAGTGACAAAAAGGTATCTTTAGTCTATGAAAAATCAGGAATAGAAGGTGATATACAGATCCTGCAATACCTGGATTCCCACCCGAAAGAAATAAAAACATTCAGATTTGAGGGCACTTTATACAAAGCAAAAGATGCTGCAGGCCTTATCCCTCAACTGGAAAATGAACTGAGAAGAGTAAAAGACGAACTTTTGGAAAATGACAAGGCTGTTTTTCAATACTACTATCATATTTCCGATGAAGATATTAAAAAAGACCTTCTTAAAAAGTACAAAAATTTTGCGGTAATCGATAAAGAATTTGATCATTTTCAGAAAAGTCTTAATGATTTTACACCATACCTCCAGTTTATGGCTGCCACTTTACCTTTTGAAGAAATCCGTAAACACAGGGCTAAACTATTGAAAGCAGAAGAACCTTTTAAACTGAAGACGCAACAACTGATTGAAAACTCGGCTTACAAAGAAGCTTTAAAGCCTGATGATAAAAATATTTTACAGGAATTTGTAAAATCTGAATACATCTACTTCAATAAAGACAAATACCTTGAACATGAAGTAAGTGCCATATCGTTAGTGATTGAAAAATATCAGACATTACTGAATGATCATTATCTTAATTCTAAACTGGAGCTTTTAAACTTTCAGGCCGGTTTGAATAATAATTAATCCGCCCCCGGGAAATCGTAAGTCTTCGTGTGATGATCTGTTCCGTCGATATTGATGTTTAACGCAAGGTAAACGAAATGTAAATTTTTGTTTCCTTTTGCTTCAAATTCACGCTGCCACAGATATCCGCTCACGATGCCAAAATAATCATCAATCTGATAGCCGAAACCGCCATAGACTCTGTTTCTGGCAAAAGTAGGCTTCATCGGAGAGACAAAGAATACTTCGTCATAAGCATTGGCGAAAACAGTTCCTTTCTTGATGGTTTTGGCGTTTAAAGGGACACTTACGTTCAGACGATATCTGTAACGCATTCTCTGTGAAGTCTGGTCTGTTTTCGGCTCATAGAACCAGCTCTTTTCAGCACGGAAACGATTTTCAAACTTTACGATACCTTTCTTGATATCTATAATGTCCTGAAGCCAAACTCTGAACTCCTCTCTGCTCAGACTGTGTTCTTTATAGTTAACATATCTTCCAAGCCCTACAAAAGGTTTGTGGTTTTTGGTAAGATTATACCCTAATCCTCCTTTTATTTCATAATAATCGGGATAAGTATAATCTTCGTTACCACGCAGCTGACCTTCTGCATAAAGGAAAAATTTCGGATGAAACTTATAGGTCAGAGTTACTGCATTGAAGCTGGAAATGTGTTCCTGTGCTTTAAAAAAAGAAATTCCAAGTAGTAAACCTAGGCCTATAAGACGTTTCATAAAAAATTTTTGCAAATGTATATTTTTTAACAATTTGTTAATATTAACTTTCATTAATATTAAATTAACAGCTACTTAATATTAATAGTATAAGAAAACCCAATGTGGAACCATCTTTGCGGCATTCCTACTCCAAATGCTTCCGTATATTTTGTATTTGTTACGTTGTTAATCAGTACATAAACCGAATAATCTTTCTTGGCAAAGCTCAGCTTCTCATCTACAAGATTATAGGTTCCCAGATTGACTCTTTCATTGTAACGGTAAACAAGCTCATTGGTAAAGTTTTTCAGGAATTTTACTTCTAATTTGGAAACAAACTGATGTTTCAGATTTTCCAGAATATATCGAGAAAACAAGCCCGCTTTTTCTTCATATCTGCTGTCAATATAAGTATATCCAACGGTATATTTTAACCAGTCTGCAGGTCTATGGCTCCACTCTGCTTCTATTCCTTTCGTTTTAATATTTCCCACATTCTGAGCAAACCATACTTTATCACTCAGCTCCTTTTTAACCCAGTCAATGGAATTGTTGGAATTCCTCAGGAAACCACTGATTTTAGCCAAAATTCTGTTGTTCTGGTACTGATATCCTACCTCGGATGAAACTGCATTTTCAGGAAGCAAATCAGGATTTCCATGTTCCGTGGGACTTACATAATACAGTTCGGTAAATGTTGGTATACGGTGTACTTTTGCAATATTTCCGTAGATTTTATTATTAGAATTAAAGTTATACCCTACATCCAGGCCAGGATAGAAAAAGTTTCCTTCTTTAGAATAATTAGCCCAAGAAATTCCAGGACTGATATTCAGTTTTTTGTCCAGCAATGAAAAATGATGTTCAAAGAAAACCTGAGAAACAAAACGATTTCTGTCTCCCAAATTACTACTTACCAAAACCTCTTTTCTAAGCTCAACTCCAATTCCGGTTGTTCCTAATCCCCACTGGTAACTGGAATTCACTTCTCCACCCACATTATTTCCAATATGCATATTTCGGTAAAAAATAGGATTCCATCGGTCATAAAGGTACATATCCTGTCCTCTTCTCCAGTATACATTAGAATTAAGTTTCAGTTTTCCAAAAGTCTGCTGATGAGCCACACTTACGATAGAAGCTTGTGTTTCCTCATATTGTTTTGTAGCAGCACTGGAAGCATAAAAACCATTGGCTCCGAATTTCTTTTCCGAAAAACCAGCCTGTACTCTTACATCTCCGTTTTTGATGTTCAGTTTTCCCTGATAAAATACATTTCTGATTTCATAATCTGTATTGAACATATAGCCTTCTGAAGAGGCAGAATTTGCCTGAAGAGAGTTCGTGAACTTCTCATTTCCAATCTGCGCATTAAATCCAAGACCATACGTGCTGTAATCTCCGCCCTCTGCACTGATTTTTACTTTCTTGCCTGGTGTAGTCCTGGTAATAATATTAATAACACCGGCATATGCATTCTGTCCGAAACGTCTTGCTGCCGGGCCTTTTATGATCTCTATCTTTTCTACGTCATCAAGATCTACCGGAATATTCATACTATTATGTCCGGTCTGGGAATCATTCATCCTGATTCCGTTCAACAACAGCAGAACCTGCTCAAAAGAACTTCCACGAAAACCGATATCACTCTGCACCCCATTAGCTCCTCTCCTTCTGATATCCATCCCTGGCACCTGCTGAAGAATTTCATCGATACTTTTAGCCGGAGAATTTACAATGTCTTCTCTGGTGATAACGCTGATGTTCTGATTAGCGCTTTTATAAGGTGTAGAGATAAATTTTCCCTGAAATTCAATGCTTTCAATATCTGTTGTCTTTTCCTGTGCATTTACCCAAAGTAAAGTTCCCAGAAAAAAAGCACTTCCTATCTTTTTGATCATAACCGTTTTCGTAGTTTTTTTAACAGAGTCCAAAAGTAAGGGAGTTCACCAAGACAGGCAAATGATAGTTGTCATAAAAAAAGATGCAGCGTAATGCTGCATCTGTGTGAGGGAGTAATTCTATCTTTTTTTCATTAAATGTGTAACTAGATCTCTGAATAATTTTCTCATTTCTATATTACATATTTACAATTACAATTTTAAATAATTTTACAACATAAAACAATAGTTACATAAAAAAACACAACACATTTTAAAAATATACATAAAACACTGTAAAACAAATAATAAAACAAAATTAAGTCCACAAAAAACATTTATTTCTATCATTTATCTACAGGTCTTTTTCTTTTTTTGAATTCTTATTTCATGTTGATAATAACAATTTTTAACAATAAGATAAGCGTAAATTTTTCGCTAAAATTTCGTAATTTTGTGGGTCTTAATTTTACGATGAAAGTATTCTGTTTCAACAGTAATTTTTGTCCGCATTTATAAAAATGCAGCAACAGGTTTCGGATGAATTCAGAATAGAGGTAAAAGTTCAATTGATACCGGCTGCAGAATATTTGTAGCCAAACACCATTACTGGCAGCCTTAATGCTGTGCAGTCTTTTTATGAATAAACAAAATATGGCTAACACAACAGAAATAGATATAAAAAAACAGATTTTCGTTAAGAATGCCCATCTTAACAATCTGAAACATATAGACGTCCTGATTCCGAAGAATAAGCTTATTGTTATCACAGGAGTTTCAGGAAGCGGAAAATCCTCTTTAGCCTTTGATACTATTTATGCGGAAGGACAGAGAAGATATGTTGAAAGCTTAAGTTCTTATGCCCGTCAGTTTTTGGGAAAATTAGAAAAACCAAAAGTAGATGATATCAAAGGACTTGCTCCTTCTATTGCTATTCAGCAGAAAGTAATTTCTTCCAATCCTCGTTCTACAGTGGGAACTTCTACAGAGATCTACGATTATATGAAACTCCTGTTTGCAAGGATTGGGAAAACCTTTTCACCGGTTTCCGGAGAAGAAGTGAAAAAAGATTCGGTTTCTGATGTAATTGACTTCATCAAGGCTTCAAAAAAAGATACTTCATTTCTATTGACCGCTCCTTTGGAATATGACATTAATAATTTTAAAGAAACATTAAATGTTTTAAAACTGGCCGGTTTCACGAGACTTGAAATCAATGGAAATGTAGCCGGAATTGAAGATCTGGAAAGTTTTGGTTTTGCTCCGGAAAAAGGAATGACGATCAACCTTGTAATAGACCGTTTCTCGTACGAAGAAGACGAAAGCTTTTTACAAAGACTTGCAGACTCTATTCAAATGGCATTCTATGAAGGACGCGGATATTGTTCATTAAAAAACACCGATACCGAAAAAGTAAAAGAATTCTCTAATAAATTCGAACTGGACGGTATGGAATTCCTTGAACCCAACGTTCATTTTTTCAGCTTCAATAACCCATACGGAGCATGCCCGGCATGTGAAGGATACGGAAAAGTAATCGGGATTGATGAAGATCTTGTAGTTCCCAATAAAACGCTTTCTATCTATGAAGATGCTGTTGTCTGCTGGAGAGGAGAAACGATGAGTGAATGGAAAAAAGATTTCATCAAAAAAGCAGGTGACTTCCCTATCCACAAACCTTATCATCAATTAACAAAAGAACAGAAAAACTTCCTTTGGAAAGGTGACGGAAAGAGTAACTTCCCATGCATCAATAATTTCTTCAAAATGCTTGAAGAAAACCTTTATAAAATCCAGTACAGAGTAATGCTTTCCCGCTACAGAGGAAAAACACTTTGCCCTACATGTGAAGGATTGAGACTTCGTGAAGAAACAAGCTGGGTAAAAGTAGACGGACATAATATTCAGTCGATGATCGAACTGCCTTTGGATGAACTCGCTCCGGTAATTAACGGATTAAAGCTTTCCGATCACGACAAAGAAGTGGCCAAAAGACTGATCTATGAAATCACTACCCGCCTTGAGTTTTTATTAAAAGTAGGATTAGGATATTTAACATTAAACAGAACATCGAATACCCTGTCGGGAGGAGAAAGTCAGAGAATTAATCTGGCAACCAGTTTAGGAAGTTCTTTGGTAGGTTCTATTTATATATTAGACGAACCTTCTATCGGGTTGCACTCTAAAGACACGGAAAACCTGATCGAAGTATTGAAAAATCTTCGTGATCTTGGAAACACCGTCATTGTAGTTGAACACGATGAGGATGTGATGAGAGCGGCAGACTATATTATTGATATTGGCCCGGAAGCGGGTTATCTTGGCGGCGAACTGGTATTTGCCGGAGATTATAAGGATCTGAAAAATGCAAACACGCTTACTTCAGAATATCTTACCGGAAGACTTGAAATAGAAGTTCCGAAGAAAAGGAGAAAAGGAAAAGAATGGATTCACATTAAAGGAGCCCGTCAGAATAACCTTAAAAATATAGATGTAGACGTTCCTTTGGAAAGTCTGGTAGTCATTTCCGGAGTTTCAGGAAGTGGAAAATCTACTTTGATGAAAGAAATCCTTACCAATGACATCCAGATCCAGCTTGGAATGGGGGGTAAAAAAGGAGATTATGACTCTGTAGAATTCCCGAAGAAAATGATCAAAAATATTGAACTGATTGATCAGAACCCGATTGGAAAATCATCACGTTCAAACCCTGTAACTTACTTAAAAGCTTACGATGACATCCGTGATCTTTTTGCCAAGCAGAAAGTGGCTAAAATGATGGGTTATAAGCCTAAACATTTCTCTTTCAACGTAGATGGCGGAAGATGTGATGAATGTAAAGGAGAAGGTGTAATCAACGTTTCCATGCAGTTTATGGCAGACATTGAACTTGAATGTGAAGTTTGTAAAGGCACACGATTCAAAAATGAGATCCTTGAAGTAAGATTTGATGAGAAAAACATCTCTGATATTCTTCACATGACCGTAGATGAAGCATTGGAGTTCTTTAAAGACAATAATGAAGAGAAGATCGTAACGAAACTGAGACCTTTACAGGAAGTAGGTTTAGGCTACTTACAACTGGGACAAAGCTCTTCTACCCTTTCCGGTGGTGAGGCGCAGCGTGTGAAACTGGCTTCATTCCTTGTAAAGGGGATTACAACAGATAAAACTTTATTCATCTTTGATGAGCCTTCCACAGGACTTCACTTCCATGATATTCAGAAATTACTGAAATCATTACAGGCATTGATTGATCTTGGACATTCGGTGATTGTTATTGAACATCAGCCAGATATCATCAAATGTGCAGATTATATTATCGATATTGGCCCGGAAGCTGGAAAACACGGTGGAGAAGTTGTATTTGCAGGAACACCTGAAGATCTGACTAAAAACAAAAAGTCCTATACGGCAAAATACATCAAAGAAAAACTGGAACAATAAATACATACAATCGGCTGTTTTGAAACAGCCGATTTTTTATTGAGATTTTCTATATTTATTCAACGTATTAAACCATTACAAAATTATTCTTTATGCCCTGGAATCCTGAATTATACGATCAGTACAAAGATCTACGCTACAAGCCTTTTTATGATCTAGCAGCATTGATTAAGCCCGGAAACAATATAAAAGCTATTGACTTAGGCTGTGGAACCGGAGAACAGACCTCTATCCTTACGGAAAAACTGACAGGTTCCACATTCTTAGGAATTGATTCATCAGCAGAAATGCTTGAAAAATCAAAGAAGTATGAAAATAAAAACCTTCATTTTAAGCTTCAGTCTATTGAAGAAACAGCACAGTCTGATCAGAAATGGGATCTTGTGTTCAGTAATGCCGCTTTACAATGGGCTGATGATCACCAAGCCCTATTTCCTAAACTTATTGGATTGCTTTCACAAAAAGGACAATTAGCCATACAAATGCCTGTTCAGAAAGAAAATATTCTCAATCAGATTCTTACAGAAATGGCAGATGAAGAACCCTACGTATCCCAGTTAAATCATTTCAACCGTGATTCTCCGGTGCTTTCAATGGATGATTATGCCCAGATATTATTTGATAACGGAATTCAGGATATTGAAATATTTCAGAAGGTATACCCTATTATTGCAGATGATTCTGAGGCATTATACACCTTTATTTCCGGAACAGCATTGTTACCTTATTTAGAACGTCTTAAAAAGGAACAGAAAGAAAATTTCATTTCAGAATTTAAATCACGCATTGCAAAAAGATTTACAAAATATCCGGCCATCTATGCATTTAAGCGCATCCTGATGTATGGCTGTAAGAAATAAGTCTTCCATCTGAGAAACCAGAAACGCTGCCAGATCTGCAGCACAGACATCTTCACCTTTGCAGTCTGTAAGATTTATTTCCGTTGGAAAGAGTTTCCCTGTAAGATGAATCAGCGGTAATAATTTTGATGGCAGCCTTAAACAGAACCTGCATTAAAAAGCTAAATAAAGGAAGATGATTTTCCTCACCGGAACTACCTCCTATATTTGCAGATGAACTAAATTCCGGATTATAAAAAACAAATCATGAAATACTCTAAAATCATTATTAGCTCCATTCCTCTATTCATATTCAACTGTTCCGTACAAAAGAAAAATACTGGAAATAATGATTATGAAGTAAAGCTGGATACATTAACCTTATTTGACCAGAGCAGAAACCGAAAGATTCCTGTTGCTTTTTACCATCCTAAAACTGTTAAAAAAATCCTACATCAGCCAGTCGTTATCTTTAGTCATGGATATGGAGCCAACAAAGGTGGAGATTATTTTGTATATTCTTATTTAACGAAAAAACTGGCTTCAAAAGGCTATTTTACAGTAAGCATTCAACATGAACTTACGACAGACAGTCTTTTACCAACCGAAGGAAATTTGCAGATTGTAAGAAGACCTTTCTGGCAAAGTGGTTCTGATAATATTCTGTTTGTACTGAATGAACTCAAAAAGACTCACCCGGAGCTGGATTATCCGCATCTGACTCTTATAGGCCATTCTAATGGAGGGGATATGGCAGCATTATTCACCAATCAGCATCCTAACCTGGTATATAAACTGATTACAATGGATAACCGCAGAATGTTCCTGCCGAGAACTTCCCTTCCCAGGATTTACACATTACGCTCCAATGATTACCCTGCTGATGAAGGCGTTCTGCCTGATGAAGAGAACCGGAATAAGTACCATATCACCGTACAGCCTACGCAGATCAATCATGGACATATGGACGATAAAGGAACTGATGAAGAGAAAAAAACCTTGAATGATTTTGTTTTACAATACCTTTCTGAACCATGATTTCAGAAAACCCAATAAGTTATCCACATTTTTTTGTGGATAACTTGTGAATTTTAACATTAAATTCATATTCCGTATTAAAATTATTACTACATTTACTATGTAATAAACATCGAAGTGGAAACTTTATTTGCTTTTCTTACTACTCTTGAAATTGCAATTAAATTTGAAATAAAAATTTAAGCACAGCATTGTCGGCTGTGCTTTTTATTGTTGTCTAATTAAAAAAATGAGATGTATTATCTACTGGATCTGCCCCTAAAGGGCAGATTCTTTTATTTAGGTAGTTTTGCAAATAGTACTTGTAAGAATTTACTATGAATTTTCAAATGCATATTCGTCATAAACAGTGTTAATAAGCTGATCTGAGTTGATGTTTCGCGAAAAAATAGGATAATGAAAACGATCCAGTTTATTGAGAATACGAATCAGATCCATCTTCTCTTTATGGTTAAGATTTCCTGCCACAATGTTGGTAGCCTGCCGGATCTTCTCCATTTGTTTTTCAAGGGTTAACAACCCTCTTTCAGAAATACGGATTAATTTGCTTCGCTTATCCAGATCAGAATCTGTTTGCTCAACAAGCCCCTGACGCAATAGTCTTGTAATGATAAGCATGCCTACCGGTTTATCATGAATATTCTTTTTGATAAGGGCCATTTTGGTCATTTCACCAAATGCCTTCAAATTGATTAAATAAATAAAGTCTTCCTGGGTAGAAAATTCAGAATCTGATATCGCAGATTTTGAGTAAGTTTTTGCATATCGGTTAAGATGAACAAGTAATGTATTGATTGCACTTTCCGGTGTTCGTCCATTTTCTTTACCTTCCCAATAAGGCTCATCAAAAGTATCAGTCTGCTGGGTAGTCTCCTGATCAGAAATCCAGGTCTTAAAGCCTTCTATTGTAGCAGGATAGACATCGGGATATATATTAGCTTCTGATTCAAATTGCTCGAGGAGCGTCATAAAATCTTTAATAAGGGCAAAATTCATGTTGATTAAAATAGTATACAAATATACCTTATTTTATTATAATGTTAAGTATTTTCCCCTTATACGGTATAAGATTTGTACTTTAAAGTATAATTATCAATAGTATGGATGAAACAAAAATAGAATTATTGGATCTGATTAATGATAAGTATTTAATAGATGAATATTTTAATTTCAAAATAAAGAGGGAATTGAATATCGACATTGATCTTAGTTCTGAATATATTACTGCACATAATATAGTTTCAAAAAAATTAATTCTTGTGCAGACATTCTCAAATACGATAATAGACAACCCGCAGTTATATCTTTTATTACGCTCTTTAATTCATAATATCAACAGCTATTATCTGACAAAAAATGAAATAATTTCTACTCTGAAAAATCAATAATCCCTCAAAATTTGAGAGATTATTGATGCCTGGAAAAGTATATGGTATTTATACCTGTTCTTTTAGATGTTTTGCCACCATTTCTTCAAGGTCATCCAGATTGAAAGGTTTTGATACATAATCATCTGCCTGTGCTTCGGAAGCTAAAGCCGCGATATCGTTATTTGCAGTAACATAGATGACAGGAATATGATTAAATTCTTCACTGCTTTTAAGAAGTTTTGTAGCTTCTACTCCTCCTATTTTCGGAATCCAGTTATCCATCAGAATAACATCAGGATGATATTCTGCTACTTTCTCCAGAATGTCATGTGAAGTTTCTGAAATCTTAACTTCGTAGCCATTCTCTTCAAATATGATGGTAATTACTTCCAAAATAGCAGCATCATCATCAAAAATTAAAATTTTCTTTTTGTTCATATTATTTAGGTTATTCTTATTACAATTGATTGATATAATCTGCCAAATTATCCGGTCTGATAATGAGATCATAATTAATTTCTTCTACGGCATGTTTGGGCATATATTCTACTTCTGCCGTGGCCGGATCCTGAATCCACACCTGTCCGTTATTTTTTTTGATATAGCACAAGCCTTCTACTCCATCAGCATTGGCACCTGATAAAAGGATTCCGGTCATATGCTCTCCAAAAATTTCCGCTGCAGATCTGAAGGTAACGTCTATTGAAGGGCGGGAATAATTCATTTTTTCTGAGCTGTCCAATGACATATTTTTCTTATTCTCAAACAGTAAATGATAATCAGCAGGAACAATATATATGGCGTTATCATTTAATTCAGTTTTATCTTCTGCTTCTATCACCGCTATTTTAGTAAACTGCTGTAGTAAAGCCCGCAAAATATCTCCGGATTGGGCTTTACGGTGAAGCACAACAACTATTGGGATTTTCAAAGTATCATCAAGATTTTTGATCATTTCAATAATGACCTGCAGACTTCCTGCCGATCCTCCTATAACAATCAGTTCAATGTTCGTCTGTGATTTCATAGCAGTATTTATTAATGGTGATCAAGCTTTTTCCAGATTTTCTGGTCTTCCACCTGGTGATAATTCTTTTCAATGGTAGAAAACCTAAGTGTTTCTTTAGCTCCAAGAGCCAGAAAACCTAAATTTTCCAGACTGTTGTCAAAAAGGCTGAATACCCTTTCCTGCAAGTCTCTATCGAAATAAATCAAAACATTTCTGCATATAATCAGCTGAAAACTATTGAAAGAACTGTCTGACACCAGATTGTGAGTAGACAAAATAAGTTTTTCCTGTAAGCTTTTATCAAACTTTACACTGTCATAATTGGCCGTATAATAATCAGAAAAATCACTTTTCCCACCTGAAAGCATATAATTTTCGGAGTACAATTTCATCTGCTGCAGCGGAAAAACTCCGGCTCTGGCCGTCTCAAGAACTGCAGGGTTTAAATCAGTACCATAGATAAGGGATTTATGATAAAGACCTGCTTCTTTAAGCAAAATAGCAATAGAGTATGCTTCTTCCCCCGTGGAGCATCCTGCAATCCAGATCCTGATCAAAGGATAGGTTCCTAATTGAGGCAAAATTTTCTCCCTTAATGCTTTAAAAAAAGAAGGATCGCGAAACATTTCTGTGACATTTACTGTAACTTCCTCTACAAACCGTTTTAAATATTCGGCGTCATTCATGATGGTATATCTCAGTTCCGCGAAGCTGGTAAACCGGTCTAAAAGGCATATACGATTCACCCTTCTTTTAAACGAAGCCCTGCTATAACCGGAAAAGTCATAGCCATACATCTCATAAACATCGTTGATCAGATATTCTACTTCTTTATCTTTTATGATACTTGGTTCCAGCATCTATGAAAGTTTTTCTATTGCCATTATTAAAAGGTCTACATCAATGGGTTTCGAAACATAATCATCAGCCCCTACCTCAATACATTTCTGACGGTCTTCAGGCATTGCCTGTGCAGTAACGGCAACAACGGGAATATCTTTGATTTCAGGGGTGTTTCTTATAATCCTTACTGCCTCATAGCCATCTATTCCAGGCATCATCATATCCATCAGTACCACTGAAAACTGAGCATCAGCCTTTAGCATATCTAAAGCTTCCTGAGACATAGTACAGGTTTCAACCGCATATCCACGAGCCTTAAGAGTTAGCTTCAATGCGAATATATTGCGTGGATCATCATCCACAATTAAAATTTTCTTATTCATCAGAATTTTATCTGTTTAACTTTCATATAACCAAACGCGAAGAAGCGACAATAGCTGATCAATATCCACGGGTTTTGAGATATAATCCGAAGCTCCGGCTGTAATACATTTCTCGCGATCTCCAATCATTGATTTTGCAGTTACGGCTATGATAGGAAGCTTTTTAAATGCCGGCATTTTTCTTATCTGCTTTATGGTTTCATAGCCATCCATTTCCGGCATCATCATATCCATTAAGATCACATCTATATCAGGATTGTGGTGAATTTGCTCAAGGGCATGCTTTCCATCCATGGCTACAATCACTTCCACCTTATATTTTTCCAGGGCTTTGGTTAAAGAAAAAATATTACGGACATCATCATCCGTAATGAGTACTTTTTTACCACTCAGCACTTCAGTGAGAGATCCCAACATTCTGCCTGTGGTATTTTCTGAGGAATTATTTTTTTCTTCCACCAAATGCAGGAACAACCCTACTTCATCTAAAATTCTCTGGTATGAATGTGCTGTTTTTACAACAATTGAATCTGCATACTGTTTTATTTTAAGCTCTTCTTCTTTAGATAAATGGTGTTCTGTAAAAATGATAATAGGAAGATTTTCCAGCCCTTCATGACTTTTGATTGATTCTATTACATGATAATCATTTCCTTTTGAGCTTCCGATATCCAGAATAACGCAGTCAACAAGATCCGAAGTCAGAGCTTTTACACTATCTTCCACCGTATGTTCTACTGATAAAGAGATATTGAAATTGCTCAGGAAATAAGACAATGCACTGGCATGCTTGGCGTTTTCTTCTACAATCAGCACTTTTTGAGATCCTTTTTTTAAGGCTTCTTCGATTTTTCTGAATACATCAGTCATTTTATCCAGCGCTACCGGCTTGTTAATAAAGTCTACAGCACCTTTCATCAGGCTTTCCTTTTTAAGATGAAGGACAGACATCATATGAACCGGAATATGTTTGATATAAGGATCAGATTTCAGTTCGTCCATTACCTCCCAACCGTCTTTTACAGGAAGCTGAACATCCAGTAAAATGGCATGTGGGTGGTACTTCTGAGCTGCTGAAAGACCATAATCTCCTCTCACTACAACAACTCCTTTATAGTTTTGCAAATGAGCATATTTCAATAAGGCTTTAGCAAAATTGATATCATCTTCAATAATTAAAATAACTTTATCCCCTTCCTGAATATTTTCTCTGTCATCCGCCACATCATCAGGAATCTCAAGGGTATTTAACAGAGTGTTTTTTTCTTCTCCATCATCAAGTATATTTTGGATTTCTTCCACATCTTCACGTATCACTTCTACAAGATTCTGATCCGTCTCAGAATGAGCAATTTCCGTTACGGCATGTACAGGAATGATAAAACTGAATTCACTTCCTTTGTCTACCTCACTTTTCAGAGCCAGCTCTCCTCCCAGAAGCCTGGCAATTTCACGGCTGATTGATAAACCAAGGCCTGTCCCTCCAAATTTTCGTTTGGTAGAACCATCTGCCTGCTGGAATGCTTCAAAGATGATCTTTTGCTTATCTTCTGCGATACCAACACCTGTATCTTTAACTGAAAATATTATGAAATCAGGTTTTTCAGAATGTTTTTTGATGTGTAAATCGATGCTCCCTTTTGTGGTAAATTTTAAAGCATTGGACAATAGATTTCTTAAGACCTGATCAATTCTAAGACGGTCACTTTCGATAACGTTCTGAACGTCTGCTTCAATTTCAATGTTAAACGGAAGGGCTTTCTCCTGAAAGACAGGGTTAAAAAGACTCTTTAGATCTTTTACCACTTCTTCGATAATCACCTCCTGATATTCAAGAGTCATTTTACCGGATTCTATTTTTGCAAGATCCAGGATTTCATCAATAAGGGTTAATAAACTGGTTCCGGAACTATGAATTACTTTTGCAGATTCTACTTGATCTTCATTGAGGTTTTCATCCGGATTTTCCGTCATTAGTCGTGATAAAAGAAGGATTGAATTCAGCGGAGTTCTCAATTCATGAGACATATTGGCTAAAAACTCAGATTTGTATTTGGTACTTAATGCCAGCTCCTCTACCTTCTTCTGAATCTCATTATTACGTTCAGCAATCAAATGATTTTTCTCTTCCAGCAATCTGGAACGCTCTTCCAGTTCTGCATTGGCCTGCATCAGTTCTTCCTGCTGTACTTTGAGCTCTTCTTCCGAAGCCTGAAGTTTCTGTGTTTGTGCTTCAAGTTCAGTATTCAGATTTTCAAGTTCAGAGTGCTGAACCTGCAGTTCTTCAGACTGTGCCTGGGTTTCTTCCAGTAACTGTTGTTCTTTTTCCCGGCCTTTTGCAGCACTCAGGGCAATTCCTATATTAACGCAACATTCTTCAAAATAACTTATTCTGTCTTCATCAAAGTTAGAAGTGGAGCCAAGTTCCAGAACTCCGATTATATGACCGTCTGCAAAGAGTGGAAGCAGTATAATTCCATAAATTTTAATCGTACTGCTGGCAAAAGTCACTACAAAATCATCTTCATGAAGATTATTATAAACCTGTGTTTTAGTTTTAACAAAAGCCTGCCCCACCATTCCTTCTCCAGGTTCAAAAGATTTTTTCATATTGGATTCCAGTCCGTAAGCTTTATTAAGCTTTAAGAGGCCTTCATCATATAAATACAGCGAACCGTTGATACAGTTTCCATATTCAATCAATTGCATTAAAGCTTTATCAGAAACTTCCTGCACCGATTTATTTCCTACCAGTGATTCATTCAGCAAAGCAAGACCTTTCTGACGCCAGTCACTTCTATTAATTTTATCAAAGGAGGTTTTGAGAGACTCTGTCATATTATTCAGAGATTCAACAAGGTCTCCGAGATCATCCTGAGCGTTATCCACTACTTTTTCACTGTAATCACCGTTAGCTACTCTGTTGGCAATTTTTTGAATAGCACTTACACGACGCGTTGTTTCTTCATCCTTCTCCTTAAGCATTTTTTCCAGTTTATCTCTTCGGATAAGATCTGCGCGCATTTTTATATAGAAAAATGCAGTTACAACAACTGCAGCAATTGCGGAAAAAATGATAAACAGAACCGTTGTCTGGGATGAACGGTTAAGATCCTTATTTTTAATTTGCAGCTGCCTTTCTTCGTATTGTACAAAATCATTAACAATTTTCCGGGATTGATCCATATAGGCCTTGCCTTCAATAATCTGCTGTTGAGTCATTATAATACCTCTTCGTCTGCTCTCAACCAAATGCTTCAGATTATCCATTACCCGATCCACTGCTGCTTTCAGACCGGCAAGTCTTTGTAATTGATTCTGATCATTGATACCCAAAGATTCAGCGCGTATCAAAGCTTCAGGATATTCTTTCAATCCCCTTTTATAGGGTTCAAGAAAGTCTTCTCTTCCGGTAAGCTGATAACCTCTGTTTCCGGTTTCTGCATCCAGTAAAGCAACCAGCACATCTTTCACTGCTGTTACAGAACGTCTGCTTTTAGAAAGATTCTCCCTATGATTCATCTGGTTCCGGATACTCCAATAGGAAGCCAGTGAACTTGCGATTAAAATCAAAAGCGAAAGACCTACTCCAAACTGAAGATTTCGTATTATTTTTTTTGGCATTAAAATTAATTTAGTGGTAATGTAAAATAAAAAGTAGAGCCTTCATCTAGAATGCTGGAAACGCCAACACTTCCATGGTGCTGCTTGATGATTTCAGAACAAATGAACAATCCGATCCCCATACCCTGAAACTGCAATGAAGATTCTTCTACACGATAGAATTTCTTAAATACAGCATCCTGTTTAAAATCAGGAATTCCAATCCCAAAGTCGGTTACATTCACTCGTACTTCTTCCGCTTCCTTGTCTACAAAAGTGGTAACTATAACCTGATTGTTATCTGGTGAATATTTAATGGCATTTGTGAGAAAATTAATGAGAACCTGCTCTATACGGATCTCATCTAAAGGAATTAAAATATCAGGTTTTGTTCCATGACGCTCAATTTTCACTTCGCGCTGATCATGGGTTTGCAATATTGTTTCAATAGCATTATTGATCAAATTTTCGAGGTTAACCGGTTTTTTATTAATTTTAAGCTTACCATTTTCTATTTTGGAAACATCCAGCAGATCTGTAATAAGGGTATTCAGCTTTTCAATCTGTCCCTGAACTTTCATAACAAATCCTGCTTCTGAGCTTTCTTTATCAAGTTTCAACTTTCTTTCTAATAACTGCACATATGCTTTAATACTCGTTAGAGGTGTCTTCAGCTCATGGCTTGCAATACTTAAAAATTCGTCCTTTTCTTTTTCGATTTTCTTCTGGTCATCAATATCAGTAAAAGTTCCAACCCAGTTTTTAATACGACCTTCATCATAAACCGGAGTTACTCTTAGCAAATGATAGCGGTAATTACCTGAAATGACATTTTTAATTCTAATCTCCAGCTCAAGAGCTTTTCCTTTTTTCCTGCATCTTGCAAACTCGTCTGTGATATCAGGATCATCCGGATGTATTTCAGGGAAATTCTGTTCGGTTTTTGAATATTCGTACCACTTACCATTCACAAAATCAACGGCTCCTGCTTCATTCAGCGTAAATGCAATTTGTGGAAGCGATTCCAGCATTAAGTGAAAATGGTCTATCTGAGACTTCATCGTCACTTGTGATGCACGTCTTCCTTTAACCTCCAGTTCAAGATTCTGCTGGGTCTTTTTCATGGCTATATTCTGTTCCTGAAGATTGTAGAAGGTTTTCACCTTAAGCAAAAGGATCTCAGGATCCACAGGTTTGGTTACATAGTCTTTAGCACCGGAAGCATAGCCTTGCGTTATGAATTTTTTGTCTGTGCTGACAGCCGATAAAAATATAATGGGAACTTCTTTTGTTTTGCTATAATCTGCCAGTGTTTCCGCCACTTCAAAGCCGTCCATATCAGGCATTTGAACATCCAGAATAATGAGGGCATAGTCGTTTTTGAGGGCTTTGCCCAGAGCCTCTTCACCGGAATTGGCTGTTTCCACCTGAAAATCCTTGGATTCAAGTAATTTTTGCAGTGAATAAAGATTACTTTGATTGTCATCAACAATTAAAATCATAGAAGTTAAAATCAATAATTAGTTACAGATATTTAAACCTCAAAAATACTCACAATATTTCAAAACATAGCAATTTTTAAAGGATTATGAGTAAGTATTTCATACCACATTTTTTCCCCGGAAACTATGCATTCGCATTATCATTTTTCAGATTATAATTGGCAGGATAAAGAGAAGAAGTTTATGAAAACAAAAGAATATGTATTCAAAATATTTGGGGTAAAATCAAATTTTGGGGAATCCGCTTATTTTTATTGATAAACTCTATGAAGAGTGTGAAATTTTATATCAGGTTAGCATAACAATGCTGGAAAGATAAAACACATCAGAATATAGAATACAAATAAACTATATAAAATAATAAATGACCAGAACTTTAAGAGTTCTGGTCATTCATCAAACTAACCTTAATTTGTTTTCTTTCTCCATTCGGCTTTTACATCTTCTGCAGCATCTTTTGTTTTTTCCCAAGCCTCGTCCGCTTTATCTTTAATATCATCCCAAGTGTCGGAAATATTTGATTTTACTCTTTCCAGCCAATCTTCCTGTGTTGCTTCTTCATCACTATTTCTTTTTTCATTGATATAATCTCTGGCTTTATCTGCTAAGTCATTCACTTTCCACTTTGCATCATTTGCTGCATTTTTTAAAGTGTTTTCTGTTTCGTTTACCGCTTTTTCCGCTTTGTTGTAATCTGAATTATTCATAATATAATATTTAAGTATTTGGTATATAAATAAACAACCTTCATGCCTAAAAAATACATACTATGTTAAAATATTCCCAAAATTGAAATTTGTAGAATTTTTTAAGTGAGAATTTTATTTTTGCTTTCCACTGAGTCTTCTAATCATTCCTTTGAAGATAAATCCATGGAATGGCAGTACCATCAGCCAATACAACCTTCCCCAAACACCTTTTGGCCGAAAGACAGCTTTTTGCCAGATTTTATTTCTGTAAATTTTAAACATCAGCCATGCTTCTCCCGGAAGTTTCATCTCCGCCAATAAGATGAGTTTTCCTTCTTTACGGTTGGCATACAGTACTCTCCAGAAGTCCAGTGCATCACCTTCTATAAGATCTGTAGGATGCCTGCGCCCCCTTCTCAATCCCGGGCCGCCAACCATTTTATCAAATAATCCTCTTATTTTCCAAAGACTCTGCCCGTACCATCCATGAGTTCCTCCTAACTCAAAAACACGATCCATACAAGCTTCCCTATCATCATATTCTTCACTTCTGAGGTCTGTAAAACAACCATATTTCGGTACGTCCTGATATTGTTTTAATGTTGAATCATTACGGCTGCTGATAAAACTGTCTTTCCAGCTGGATATAATTTCATTAGCCTGAATTTTTGCAAGAGTCCGTTTCAGTGCTGTATTATACGAAAACGGCTGAATGCCGGTAATTAATTTAATTTCAGTAAGACTTTCAGGACGGCAGACCACTTCTATTTTCATGCTTCCAACTAATGCTTTTGCCAGATTATAAGAAGTTGAAGTAATAAAATAGAGCCAGTAGGAAGATAATCTGGGGGTCATTACGGGCAGTGTAAAAATAGTTCTTTTAAGACCTCTTACTTTTGCAAACTGTAACAACATCTCTTTATAGGTTAGCACATCATCACATCCAATGTCAAAGTTTTTCTGATAAGCATTTTCTTTAAAGAGTACAAAAATCAGAAAATCCAGAACGTTGGCAATACCTATCGGCTGACATCTTGTATACAGCCACTTAGGAGCTACCATGACGGGCAGCTTTTCAACAAGATCTCTGATGATCTCAAACGAAGCACTTCCTGATCCAATGATAATTCCTGCACGCAGAACGGTTGCGGGAACCCTGCACTCCATAAGGATTTTTTCAACTTCATACCTGGAGTTCAGATGCTTTGAAAGTTCTTTTTCATTCACCAGCCCTGAAAGATACACAATATGTTTACATTGTGTTTTTTCTATATAACCAGAAAAATTAGAGGCACATTTTTTTTCTGAATCTTCATAATCAGCAGAATTGCTCATAGAATGCATCAGATAATAAGCACCCGCAATATCTTCAGGAATATTTTTAAGTGTTTCCGGCTTGAGAAAATCAACTTCAATGACTTCAATAAGCTGTTCATCGATATCCATGTTTCTGGTAAAACGACTAACGTCTCTACAGCAACAGACTACTTTATATCCCTGTGCAGCAATTACACTGATCATTCTTTTACCAATATAGCCGGTAGCTCCTGTAAGCAGTATTTTTTCCATAATTATTGGATTTCACAGGTTTATATCATTGTGTCTGCCTGATGGTTATTATATTTTTTCCAAGAGATGACCAAAATAGTCCTTTTTTTTAACAAGATAACCTTCATTAACTTCATTGGGATCTATTTCTAGGGGAATTCTGCTATTGAGTATCATTTCACTGTTCTCTATTGATTTAATCTTATCAGGATTATTCGTTAAGAGATTAATTTTTCTGATGCTCAGCAGATTCAGCATTTCCACGGCCACATCAAAGTTCCTTGCATCAGCGGGAAGACCCAGCCTGAGATTAGCCTCAACGGTATCCAGCCCCTGCTCCTGAAGGGCATACGCTTTGAGCTTATTAATAATTCCGATATTTCTACCTTCCTGGCGGAGATAGATAATGACGCCTCCGTTTTCAGACATATATTTCATTGCGGCATCAAGCTGCTGCCCGCATTCACATTTTTTAGAATGGAAAACCTCTCCGGTAATGCATTCTGAATGAAAACGTACATTAACTGTCTTATCAAAATCTGTATGTTCTGCTACCAGAACCAAATTTGGACTCCAGTCTTCTTCATGTTCTGAAAATGCATATACTGTGAATAATCCATAATCAGTAGGTATTTTTGATTGAGCTTGTATTTTGAGCATAGGTTTAGAGTTTAAAATTAAAGCTTTATTTGTCAAAAGGATTTTTTTTATCCTGTTTCACCCAGATGAGCTTAGAGGTATCATAGCCAATTTCCTGAGCTTTGGAAATAAAATTCTTTTTTATATTTTCCGGGATGGTTTTTTCACGGGAAAGAATCCAGAGATAGTCTAAATTTTTCCCTGCAACCAGGGCATACTTGTATTCTTCCAGGGCAACTACATTATAACCGGCATAAAAAGGCCCGAAAAAACTGACCTTCAAAGCAGCCACATTTTTTTCTCCTCTGAATTTAGCAGTACCATTGGCAGAAACCCATTTGTTCTTTTTAAAATTATATCCGCTGTTGACCACGTTTACATTTCCGTCTGCATTAAGGCTGTACTGAGCGATTGCATTATCAAGGTCTTTTTCAAAGCGATAATCGAATCTGGCAATTTCATACCATGTTCCTAAATATCTGTTGACATCAAACTGGCTCACGGGCTGTGCTTTTTCAGGCATGGAAGAACAGGATGAAAAAATGTTTAGAAGCCCCAAACTTAATAGTAATGTAAGAATGATTTTATTTTTCATTTTTAGTTATTTTTTTAAAGAAATAAATATTTAATAAAAACTGACTGTAACCATAAACAGCATCTTCAACAGGAATGGTTCCCATTCTGATGCCTAAAAAGTCATCAGGATTGTAGTTTACAACTGGAGACGGAATAAAAGATCCTGTCAGGATTCCATTCACTGCAAAAAATCCGGGCATTAATAGCAGGTATACAAAGCTGGCCTTTCCTATCCATTCTTTTTTAACAATAAAATGCAGATAGCAAAGCGTGAATAGGGTTACAATTACCGTAAGTAAAGTATAAATTCTGTCATAATAAAGAAACCCTGTTACACTGAGAACAATGACGGAGGTAAATACAATGAGATTATTAAAAGCATTAGCCCCATTCATATTAAAAAATTTCTCAAGGCAGTAATAGGTAAAAACACAAGAAAAAGGAATACAATAAAAGAACAGCCATTCTTCAAGGGGAAGCCCTGATATCTTAATTCCTAATGTATAATTAAGATTAAACCACCATACTCCTTTTGCGGTGAACCATATATCCCAGATAATAAAGGGAACTGCAACGATTGTAGATGACAACAGAAACTTTCCAAAAAGCTTGTTAAATTGTATCCTCCTGTCAAAAGAGGCTAAAAAGCAGATGATGACAGTGAAAAAATTAATCAGTATGTAAGTATAAGGCATCATTTTTTATTGAAATACATTTTAAAATATTTAACAGGAATCCACAGAAATCCGAAGCACTCTCCCTCTTCTTTACCCAAATGTTTGTGGTGCTGCTTATGAGCACGTCTTATGGCAAGGAAATAGGGATTTTTGGTTTTTGTAAACATTTTTACTCTTTGATGGATAAATATATCATGCACAAAGAAGTAAGCCATTCCGTAAAGACTAATTCCGAGACCAATAAAAAACCAGTAACTGAATTCCTGCTTTACGCCTAAATACAATAAGGCAATAGCGGGACTTGCAAAAATGAAAAAAAACAGATCATTCCTTTCAAGTTTTCCGTTATGGCTGTGATCATGATGATCACGATGCAGACTCCAAAGAAAACCATGCATAATATATTTATGAATAAGCCACGTAGCCCCTTCCATAGAAATAAAAACAAGCAAAACAACCAGAAAATTCATGTCAATTGTGTTTGTGGTTAAAAAGTTCATTCAATACTTTGTATCTGAAATCGAAAATGCCTCTGAGCTTTTCTTTAACAAATAAACTATGAGCTATCCTTCCAAAAACCCCTAATGGAAGTTCATAATATACAGTATCTTTCATTAATACACCATTCTCATCTGGAATGAACTCATGTAAATGATTCCAGTATTTATAAGGTCCTTCTTTCTGAAAGTCTGTAAAATTTCTGCCTTCTTTTACCTGACTGATAATCGTTTTCCATTTCATCGGAATTCCCAATACAGGAGATACGGTATAATCTATTTCCATGCCTTCAAAAATAGATCCGTCCTGTATATCTGAAAGAACCACAAAATTCATGCTTTTAGGTGTTATTTCGGATAAATTATGAGGAGAGGAAAAGAATTTCCATGCTGTCTCAATATCACAGTTCAAATGCTGTTCTCTGTATAATCTGTACATCGTTATTTTTTATTGATTTATAAATTCTAAAAACATTCTTCTAAACAAAGGAGCTATCAGAAATAAGCAGATTTGTATCTTATATAGCTTTTGAATGCTACCAATAATTTCTGTGAATTGGCAATCCTGATTCTTTGCTGCAGAATATTCTGCGAACTTGTTTTCTTTATTTTTTCAAATAATGACAGATAGTACCTGTATGCGAGATATACTCCAAAAACAGAAGACCCGGGCAGCTTCTTAATTCCCTGCAGGGCTTCTTTGAATTCTTCTTCAATTTCTTTTTCAATCTGAGCTTTAACGGTATTATCAAACACAGACATATTCAATGATGGAAAATACGTTCTGCCCAAAATCTGGTAATCATCTTTCAGATCACGTAAAAAATTCACCTTTTGAAAAGCTGATCCCAGCTTCATGGCGAATGGTTTAAGCTTTTCAAATTGCTGTTTATCACCTCCTGTAAATATCTGCAGACACATAAGACCTACCACTTCGGCAGAGCCGTAGATATATTCATTATAGAGATCAGAATTGTAATCTATTTTCTGCAGATCCATTTCCATGCTGTGTAAAAACTGATTGATAAGCTGGATATCAATATCATATTGGCGAACTGTTTCCTGAAATGAGTTCAGGATAGGATTGATCGAAATGCCGTCTTCCAATGCATCATAGGTTTCAGCTTTTAACCTTTTCAACAGCTTTTCTTTATCATAGCCATGAAAACTGTCAACAATTTCATCTGCAAGACGTACATAACCATAAATGGCGTAAATAGCAGATCTGATGGATGGTTTTAATGCTAATATTCCTAATGAAAAACTGGTACTGTATTTCCGTGTAGTATACTTGCTTACCTCACAAGACAACTCATCAAACAATTTTTTCATATTAATTTAGTTTTAGTTTATTAACTTCAGATGCTACAATTTTTCCCGAAATAACTGATGGTGGTACTCCGGGACCCGGGACAGTTAACTGCCCAGTATAAAAGAGATTACTGATATTTCTGTTCCTTATTTTAGGTTTTAACACCGCTGTTTGGGATAAAATATTGGATAAGCCATAGGCATTTCCCTGATAAGCGTTATAATCTGCAATAAAATCACTTACACAGTAGCTCTTTTTATATTCAATCCTTGATGCCAGATCGCTTTCTCCGGTATGCTTTTCAATTCTTTCAAGCATATTCATCAAATATTTTTCCCTGAGAGATTCTTCATCATGTATTCCCGGCGCCAGAGGCAGAAGCAAGAAAAGGTTTTCACAATCTTCAGGAGCTACTCCCGGATCTGTTTTTGAAGGACAGCATGTATAAAAAAGCGGTTTTGAAGGCCATTTTTTATTTTTATAAATACAATTTATATGATCGTCCAGTTCATTTTCAAAGAAAAGAGTATGGTGTTTCAAATGGGGAATTTTTCCTTTGATTCCCAGATAATAAATTAAGCATGAAGGAGCAAAGGTTTTTGATTCCCAATAGGCATTATTATAGTTCCTGAGGGATTTAGGAATTAATGTTTCCGTATGATGATAATCTGATGAAGCGATGACTGCATCAAATTCATAATCTTTACCATTTACTTTTATTGAGGAAATCTTTCCGTTTTGAGTATAAAGTTTCTGAACCTCATGATTAAAATGAAAAGTTACCCCCTGTTTTTCTGCTACTTTTTTCATGGCCAAAACAAGCTGATAAAAGCCTCCCATCGGGTATTTCGTTCCTAAAACATAGCCTCCGTAATTCATAAGACTGTAAAGAGCAGGAATATTTTGCGGGGAAGCTCCCAGAAAAATAACAGGAAACTCCATCAGAGACCTTAATTTTTCATCAGAAAAATACCCTGATACATATTTTCGGAAGTTACTCAGAAGATCAAGCCTGAGGGCACTGCCGGCAATTTTTAAAGAAGCAAACTCCAGCCAGCTGTAACAAGGTTTGTTAACAAATTCCTTCATTCCCACTTCATATTTAAATTTTGCTGATTGCATAAATTTATCATACTTAACAGCTGCTCCCGGCTCTATCTTTTCGAACAGCCCGCGGATTTCATCATTTTTCTCAGGAACTGAAATTTTCTCTTTTGAAAAAACCATCTCAAACTGAGGGTCTAAAGAAACCAGTTGAAAAAAATCAGAAACTTTATAATTGAAATCAGCGAAAAAACCTTCAATAATATCAGGCATCCAATACCAGCTGGGTCCCATATCAAAGATATATCCTTCATTTGTTTCAAATTGTCTCGCCCGGCCGCCGGGCTGATTATGCTTTTCAAATACATGTACTTCATTTCCTGATTTTGCAGCATATGCAGCCGCCGAAAGTCCGGAAAATCCAGAACCTATAACCGCGATCTTTTTCTTTGAATTTCCAGTATCCATTGTTATTTAATTAATAGTTTTACAGAGCTTTTAAGACTGACTGAGCTTAGTTAAGTTTTTTACAGGCAATATCAATCAGATCCTTTGTTTCCAGATTCATTCTGTACACAGAATAGTGAAATTCATCCAGTTTAGACAGGATAGAAATGAGCAGCATTCTCTCTGATTGATTTAAATTTCCTGTTACTAACCGAGAAGCTTTTCGAATTTCATCCATGTGATTATTCAATATTATCAATCCTTGTTCGGTGATCTGAATTTGCTTTATTCTTTTATCTTTTTGAGAGGCAACCTGCTCCACCCAGCCATTACTTATTAAGCGATTAATAACAAGGATCCCTGAAGATTTTTCATGTACATTATACCTTATCAATTCCATCTTTGACATTGGTCCCATTGTTTTCAGGCTTATGAGGTATATAAAATCATCCTGGCTTGAGAAAACTGAATTATTCATTGCAGAACGGGAGTAGGATTTTGCATACCTGCTCATTCTTATTAATAATGTATTGATGACACTATCAGAACTTCTTCCCAGTTCTCTTCCTATCCAATCCGGATCTTGTATCTCAGAATTCGTTTTTTGAGAAGCCTTGATCCATTCTGTAAAACCATGAAGATCATTGCTATAGATAGCTTTTTCTTCATTTTCTTCTACAAATTGCTGAACAATTTCTACAACTGATTTTATTAGATCAAAATTCATAGCAAACAAATTAGTATACAAATATACTTAAAAAATGAGATAAAGTATATTAATATACTTTTTTTTAATCAAGTAAAAGTATAAAATGCTGTTTTTCAATATATTAATTTAAAAATAAACAAAAAAAATAGTAAATATTAAAGTGTATAAATATACTTTTATATAAAATGGAAAGATTATTAAACTATTTATGGTTGAAAATATATCTTAAAAATTCTTGTCTGATTAAATTAAAGCATTATTAACAGATCGCTCCTCCGGAGCTTTATTTTTTACGGGACTTCGTTTTTTCTACTAACATCAAATCCTGATGGGATCAAATCAAGTTCTTATGAGAACTGACTGTTAATAGAAAGTATTTGTTTTAAAATTACAGCTTCGGGGGAGCGGCCTGTTAATTCATACCGTAAATATTGATATTTTAAATGTATTTATACTTTTTATCGGACAGTAATTCTTAAAAATATATAAAACACTCAGTAGTTTAAACTATTCCGGTGAATAATTTGTAATTTTATGATTTAAGCTAAGGCCCTATAGTTCAATGGATAGAATAAAAGTTTCCTAAACTTTAGATCCAGGTTCGATTCCTGGTGGGGCTACAAATCAAAAGCCTGAGCCATTAAAACTAAAAAACCTCCCGATTCATCGGAAGGTTATACTGTAATTTGTCAGAAATATGAAATTTTCAATGCCCAAATATAATCAAGTGTCTACATCATCGAATATGATCTCAGTCATATCGTAAAAACTATTTCTAATTTAATAAATTGCAGGTAAACAATACCTGAATTTCATCCCTTATTTTATGAAAATGTTTGATTTATAGCAAAGCAAGTTAGAGAATATAATTGCTTAAGTAGAGTGATGTCAGACTTTTTTATTTACCTTTACACAAAGTGAAAACTAAAAACATCCGTTACTTTTCCTTCACGATTCAATTTTTATCAAATTTAATTGTACATTTGTTTTCCAATTATGCAAAAATTTCTCAGAGTCTTTTTTGTCTTTTCTTTACTCCTGATATTTATTTCAAATGTCAGTGGTGTTACCACATGTCTTGATCACCACAGGCACGCCAAAAGTAAAGTAATTTATAAAAAGGATTCAAAAGAAGAGAAAATTCCTACCTTTTCACAGGACGACGAATGTCAGTGTGCACTTCATATGCATATGACCAATATTCTTCTCCCTGAACCTTTGAATTTAGATTTTACCATTAACGCGAGCAATGATGATGAAATGCCACAACCAAAAGCCATTTCATATCGTTGTCTTCTGGACTTTTTCAGCTCCAGAGCTCCCCCAGCCGTATTCTCTGTGGCAGCATAATCTATGCTGTCTTAATATTTTGTTTACAGATTTTATAGTCTGTACTGTAATTCCGTGGATACCTAAGTCTTAATATTCTTAAGGATATCCTTTTATTAATGGGCACATTCACTGCCCGTACATCCCTGTTCATGATTACCAGTAATTTTAATTATTTGGGAATATTTCATTGCATTTCCCTAAATCCTGTGAAACTTTTCAGTGTAAGTTTCATCATATCAGCATCATTTCTGCATGCTCAATCCAGTTCTGAAGATTCATTATCTACAGTAGTTCAAACCGTTGAAGTTATCGGAAGAAAATCCAAAGATTATACTTCCGACTATTCTTTTGCCGCCACTAAAATTGCGATGAAAAACAAAGAACTACCATTAACACTTAATACCGTTACCAAAGAACTGATCACCGACCGTCAGGCTTTTCAGCTTGGAGAGGTCATGAAAAATGTAAACGGAGTTTCTCCTTCCAGCTACTATAATCAATACAACATCCGCGGGATCAGCCAGAATGAGGAAGGCCAGATCATCAATGGAATGCGGACAAGACAATATTATTTTTTACAGCCTATGACTTCCAATATAGAACGTGTGGAGGTTTTTAAAGGTCCGGCAAGTATTACCATGTCCAGCGTAGATCCCGGAGGAACGATCAATATGGTTACCAAAAAGCCATTGTCAAACCCTCGTCACGAAATTAGTTTATCGGGAGGTAGTTTTGAAACTTATCGTATCACTACAGATCTTACAGGTCCTTTAAATAAGAACAAAACCTTATTATATCGTTTCAACGGAGCGTATCAGAATGCTCATTCATTCAGAGATCATGTCAAGAACAGCGGTATTCTGATCTCACCTTCTATCACTTTTGTTCCAAATGAAAAAACATCCGTGAATGTGGAAATGATTTTCAATGATCTTCATGGAAATCTGGATCGTGGACAGCCTATTTTCGGGGCTGTCGCAGGAAAAACAGATTTGTACAGCACTCCGAGGTCTTTGAATCTGGGGGCTCCGGATGATTTTTTTAAAACCAGAGAGCTCATAATAATGGGAACTGTTGCCCATCATTTTAACCAATCCATCAGTTTTAATGCTTCTTATATGAAGCAATACTGGAGAGAAAACCTGCAAGAACACAGAACAACTAACTCTTTTGTGCCTGATATGGATAATAAACCGGTTTCCAGTCTTGCTATGATGCAGTTTGTGCAGAGAAAACAAAACTGGGCAACAGATAACATTAATGCTTATTTTAATTTTAAATTCAAAACCGGTTCTGTTCTGCATCAGGCCTTGATAGGCTATGATAACCAGATCTGGGAAAAACGTAAAGGCGGACAACAAAATGCTGCAAGAGGTTTTCTTTTGAAAAACGGTTCTATTGCTTCTTCTTATAATCCTTTAAAAGCTTCAGAATATCAAACCGTAAATTATAATGGAACAATCATTCCTAAGCCTAATGTTACGCCATTTGATCTGAATCCGGGTGCTGCCAACTATCAGGGTGCTGATTTTAATACGCTTAATATAATCACACCTTTAACTTCCGCTCTTACGACTACCCATGCAGCTTATTTCCAGCATCTTTTTACCTGGAAAAAGTTTACAATATTATCGGGAATCCGTCAGGAATGGTTTCAGGATATCACCAATTTCAAAGAAACCAATGAGACCTCTTTTAATAATAACAAACTTCTTTACAGATTCGGGATCACCTATCGTTTAACCGATAATATCAATGTCTACGGAACGTATCTTACAGGCTATCAGCCCCAGTCCAATACGGTAACATTGATGCCTAATACTTCAAGTCTTACAGGATCTGCAGCAAGATTTAAACCTTTAACTTCTGATCTTAAAGAACTGGGAATCAAAGCACAGCTTTTTGGCAGGATTTCATTGAATCTTGCAGTGTATGAAATCTACCAGAGAAATATTTTAATCAATGCCAATAATCCTTCAGAACCTGATGAGCTTGTACAGCGCGGGGCAGACCGAAGCCGCGGATTTGAAGCAGAATTTTCCGGTCATATTCTTCCTCAGTGGCATATTTACGGAGGCTACAGCTATATTGATGCTAAAATACTGGATGATACAAACAGTGATCTCGTGGGAAAAAGGAAAGAAAACACTTCTAAAAATTCTGTGAATATCTGGACTCGTTACAATTTTTCAACTATAGAATTCCTGAAAGACTTTGGAATCGGTGCCGGAATGCTTTATCAGAGTTCTAAAGTTCCATGGTTCACAAGAAGTTTTGAACTTCCTGCCTATACTACAATAGATGCTGCTTTATATTATACTCCCAAAAAAACAGTCCAGCTCTCTTTTAATCTGAATAATATCACGAACAAAGTATACTGGATTGGGGCTCAGAACTACTTAAGATTATTTCCGGGAACTCCAAGGAATTATTTACTAACTGCTACTTATAAATTTTAAATTATGGCTATTTCAAACTTACAATTGATGGTGAGAAAAACCTGGCAGGATTTGTTTAAAGGAAAACAGAATCTGCTCACCACTATTGCTGTAATCCTGTTCTGTATGCTGAGTATTGGCATAGGATATACAAAATACACGGACTCTTTTTCAAAAATAAAAGAATACAGGAAAGCAGTCAGGGAAAGCTGGGAACACAGACCTGATAAGCATCCGCACCGTATGGCTCATTATGGTTATCTGGTTTTCAGAATCGGGCATCCTTTGAATATTTTTGATAACGGACTGGATGATTATCTGGGAAATGTCATATTTCTGGAAGCCCATAAACAGAATACTGCCAACCTTTCGGAAGCGGGAAGTTCTGGTACTTTGGTCAGATTCGGGGCATTTAGCAGTGCATTTATTTTGCAGAGCATTGTTCCACTGATTATACTTTTTTTAGGATTTGGATTAATTGTACAGGAACGTGAGAATGCCACTTTAAAGATCATCAGTGTGCAGGGAGCTTCCGGAAGGGATATTATCTGGGGGAAAATTCTTGGACTCTGGCTGTTTTCTCTTTGTTTTCTGATTCCGGTTATTCCTGTTGTTTTCATGGCTGCATTAATGTCAGAAACTACAAATTCTACGGATATTCTATTACGCTTATCATTTATCCTGCCTGCTTATATGATCTATTATTTTTTTATCTGTACGTTGACCGTTGTGGTTTCCGCGAACAGTAAAAATACATCATCAGCGTTGATCAGCCTTATTGGTTTCTGGCTTCTTTTCATAATCGTTTTGCCTAAAGGAATTCAGTTTGCAGCACAGAATATATATCCGGCTCCTTCCCGTATTGCTTTTGAAACCACTCTGGAAAAGGATATTCTAAAATCGGGAGACAGTCATAATCCGGATGATCCGCATTTCAAAAAGATCAAAGATTCTTTACTGGCAAGGTATCAAGTGAAAACAACCAATGAACTTCCTTTCAATTACGGAGGATTCGTCATGAAGGAAGGAGAAAAAATAAGTTCACAGATTTATATCAGACATCAAAAGGAATTGCAGACCATTTACAACAAACAGCAAAGTCTGACAGATTTTTCAGGACTGATTAATCCTGCGATTGCTATTAAAAACTTCTCCATGATTGCTACAGGTACAGATTTCTTTTCTTATAACCAGTTTCAGGAACAGGCAGAAGAGTATCGTTATCAGATGGCCCAGCATCTAAATGATTTACAAATTGAGCAGATCAGCAATATTAAACCGGAAAACGGCGGACCGCCTGCTGTCATCGACAAACATAACTGGGAAAAGTTTCCGGACTTTCAATACCGGTATACTTCTGTTTTGAACAGTATGAAACAACAGCCAGTACCCGCAGCGGCATTAGTTTTATGGATGGCTGTCTGCATTATTGCAATTGAACTCAGTGGAAGAAAATTAAAATTAATCTAAATGAACCGTTATTTATATACCCAATTTTACCGTAACAAAGCCTATATCATTGCACTGCTGTTTTTATTGATAGCCGGACTGATGGCTATTTATACCGGAAAAAAATTTCTGGACAGAAACGAAGATATCATCTCCAAAAGCGGAACATTTCAGAAAGAAAGTATAGAAAGAAACACAAAATTTCATAAAGATGATCTGGGACTGGTGCTTTATTATATTAAATTCAATCTGGTGAATGAAACGCCCAAACTGGCAGCTTTAAATATCGGAATGCGTGATTTAAATCCCTCTATTCAAGGGGTTACCATCAGGAATCTTGAAGAACAGCGTTATAATGCGGATTTTTATAATCCCGCCAATGCAGCAGTTGGAAATTTTGACTTTAGTTTCGTTGTTGTTTTCCTTTTTCCACTGGTAATTGTGGCATTCTGCTATAACCTGATTTCTGAGGAAGAAGAAAAAGGAACCTGGAAGCTGCTTTCGGTTCAGAGCAATAATTTACAAAAGCTTCTGGATCATAAGATGTTCATACGTCTTTTGGCTGTGACAGTTGTTTATCTTGCATTAATTATCATCGCTTCGGTATGGATTAAAATACCTTTAGATTTCTATTATATCGCTTTTATCATCAGCGGCTGGCTTTATATTTTATTCTGGTTTACCCTTTGCAGATGGATTATTTCCTTTCGGAAATCATCAGCTCAGAATGCATTAATTCTCCTGACTGTATGGGTAGGAATCAATTTCATTATCCCGATGAGCAGTAATATCCTGATACAGAAGCTCTATCCCGTTCATGAATCCCTTAAAGCAGTGATGGAACAGAGAGAAGGCTATCATAATAAATGGGATGAGGCTAAGCAGCCAACCATGGAAAAATTCTACAAAGCCTATCCCCAATACAGAAATTTCACCGTGGAAGAAAATGCTGCATTCACCTGGACCTGGTATTATGCCATGCAGCATATGGGAGATCTTGAATCTGCGAAATCGTCGGAACAATACACAGAAAAAATGCAAAAGCGGAATCAGGCGGCAACTTATTTGGGTTATCTTCTTCCGAATCTTCATACCCAGCTTACAGAAAGTCATCTGGCGAAATCTGATATGCAGAATCATTTACAATATGCTGCATCACTCAAGAGATTTCATGAGCAAAAACGGCTGTTTTTCTACCCTCTTATCTTCTCCGGAAAGAATGCAGAGTCCATTAACTGGTCACAACAGACCATACAGGTATTCAGATTTTCTTCATCTGTTAAATGGATACAGATCATTCTTCCCTATCTCATCTTTATTGCTTTATTTATCATCCTTTCACAATACAAATTCAGAAAACTATGTTAAAAACGGTCAACCTACATAAAAAATACAACGATTTTACAGCGCTCCATTCTCTTAATCTGGAAATAAAGAGAGGAGAAATTTTTGCGCTACTCGGGCAAAACGGAGCAGGCAAAAGCACAACTATTAATATCCTTCTGGGACTCATTAAAGCTACTTCCGGAGATGCATTTATTAATACTGTTTCGGTGCAGGAGGAACCTCAGAAAATAAAAAAATATCTCGCTTATATTCCTGAAACCGTTCTTTTATACCCTAACCTTACCGGAATAGAAAACCTTGATTTCTTCTCTAAAATTGCAGGTTTTGATTATCAGAAGGATGAATTATCCGCATTACTCAAACGAACAGGATTACAGGAAACCGCCCATCAAAAAGCATTAGGAGGATATTCCAAAGGAATGCGCCAAAAAGTAGGTATTGCCATAGCTCTTGCAAAAGATGCCAAAGTACTTCTACTGGATGAGCCTACCAGCGGACTGGATCCTATAGCAACAGCAGAGTTTACAGAAATTGTCCGTCAGCTGGGCAAAGAAGGCAGAACTGTTTTAATGGCAACCCATGACATCTTCAATGCTGTAAGTGTTGCTACCAACATCGGCATTATGAAACAGGGAGAACTCGTACAGAATTTACCTTCGAAGGAATTTACAGCAAAGGAATTACAGGAGCTGTACCTGAAAACAATCTGATGATTCCGTTACTTCGGTAAGTAACTTTTCATATTAAATATCAATTGGTTGATGCCCGGTGACAATTTGTTACCGGGCATTTTGTTTATCCTGATATTGATGTCAGTGCTTTCTTATACTCTGATAACACTCTTTCGCGGGCAAAAGCATGTTCTACTATTGGCTTAGGATATGCAGAGGTACCCCACTCCGGAATCCATTTTTTGATGTACAGTAAATCTTTGTCAAATTTTTCCATCTGGGCGGTAGGATTAAAAACCCTGAAATAAGGTGCGGCATCACAGCCGGAGCCTGCGGCCCACTGCCAGTTTCCATTGTTTGCAGACAGATCGTAGTCGTTCAGTTTTAAGGCAAAATAAGCTTCCCCCCAACGCCAGTCGATCAGCAGATGTTTGCATAAAAAACTCGCAACAATCATTCGTACCCGGTTATGCATATAGCCCGTCTGATTCAGTTCTCTCATTCCGGCATCTACGATCGGATATCCTGTAGTTCCTTCGCACCAGTGTTTAAACTCATCTTCATTATTCCGCCATTGGATATTGTCATATTGTATTTTAAAAGACTGAGAAACCACATGAGGGAAATGATATAGAATCTGCATAAAAAACTCACGCCAGATCAGCTCCGAAAGCCATACCGCATTATGCTTCAGTGCAAAATCCACGCATTTCCTGATGCTGATGGTCCCAAAGCGTAAAGCAATTCCGAGTTGTGTGGTATGCTGCAGTGCCGGATAATCACGAAATTGGTCATAATTATCTATAATGGAGACATCCAGAAACGGCTTTTTACAATCAAAATCCGTTTTTTTGAAACCAATCTCTGTTAAAGTAAGAATCTCAGAATATTCCTGTGTAAAGAAATTTTTAAAATCCAATTCAACAGATTGATAATGTTCAGGAGTTAAGGCTTCCCGCCATTTCTTTGCAAAAGGGGTGTAAACCGTGTAGGGTGAACCATCTTTTTTAATAATCTGGTCTTTATCAAAAATCACCTGATCTTTATAAGCTTTAAAAGGAATATTCTTTTCTTTAAAAAAATAATAGATTTCTTTATCACGTTCAATCGCCTGAGGTTCATAATCACGGTTGCAAAAAACACCTTCAATAGTATATTCTTCGGATAATTTTCTGAATAGGTCTATCGGCTTACCATAATACGTATTGACTTTTGAGTGGTATTTTTTCAATGCAATATTGATGTTCTCCAAAGCCTGATGGATATAATCTACCCTTCGGTCTTCTTTATCCTGCAGCTTTTCAAGAATATCAGTATCAAATATAAATATGGGTATTACCGGTGCATCAGACTGCAGAGCGTGGTGAAGTCCTATATTGTCTTCCAATCTCAGATCACGCCTGAACCAGAAAATGGTGATTGTATCTTTCATAATAGCTTAATTCAAATTCATCGATCATTCCTGCTTTGGAATGACTCCATAACGAACGATAAATATACAGTTTTTAGCACATTAATATTTTTAACAATTAACATTATTCTACTTTATCATTACAGTTTATATGATGATATGAATTAAAATTTTCCGACATTTGCCCCAATTATAATAGAAGCTTAAGCATGGAAGAATTTGAAGTACCGGTAACCTACAAGGGTAAAGACATGATTTTCAATGGAAAGCTCGCTACATTTTCTTACGGATATAAGCTTTACGTAGATGTAAATGGAATTGAAGTTATTATTGAGCGTGATGATCACGGTGACTTAAGGGCTCTTCTGCCGGATGCCGCTTCAGAAAAAGATATAGACAAGGGGCTTATTGAAGCTATTATTGAAGTGTTTAAAGAGCTTCAGGTTTTATAATTCGTGCTGACCCAATGAGATTCCGATAAATTTGGCTTCTCTTCCTTTGGCTCTGATCATGATTTTCGTTTCCATTGCCGAAATCATACTGTTGAAAAAAGAAACGCAGTGATAAGAATCAATGCTTTCATAATGGGTTTGATTTTATTGACTATCCCTTTAATTAATACTCGATATTAATGATTAACAAAGGTTTTCTTATTGATAGCCCTTCGACAAGCTCAGGGTGACAAACCGAATACCAATCGAAATTTTTAAGTGTTGTCAGGCTGGATCTGTCGAAGCTATTATTGCTAAAAGGGACAGGTCAAAAAATATGATAGATTTAACAATAAACAATGCAGAAAAGATTCATTATGACTTCCTGAATACTTTCATCTGCCCCGCCATTAGGGCCAGTAAAATTCCAAAACAGGCAAAAAGACCGTAGGAATATCTAAGATCAAAGCTTTCTGCAATATACCCGATAAGAGGCGGCCCCATCAGAAATCCTAAAAACGAAATACTGGAGACAAATGACAAAGCAATGCTTGGAGCTACCGTGCTCACTTTTCCTACGGTACTGTAAACGGACGGCACGCTTAATGAACTTCCAAGGCCAATAATCATGAAAGCAATAATGCAGATCCACAGTTCCGGAAAGAAAACACTTAGAAAAAGACCTCCGCTCATCAATAAGCCACAACATTGCAGAACAATCTTTTTTCCATATTTCTCAATGATTTTATTTCCAATAAATCTGCCTAAAGTCATCATTAAGATAAAACTTGTATATCCCAGTATGACAAGATTTTCAGGTGCTTTAACTATTGTTTGAAAATACACCCCGCTCCAGTCGAACATTGCTCCTTCAATCGCCATACTCAGAAATCCTATAATTCCCAAACCAAACAGTGTTGGATTCACAGCTTTGAATAGGGACCGGGTCTGCGGCTCCGCTTTATGAATGATATTGGTAAGGTTTCTTTTACTGTAGAACCAAAGGATTCCCACCAAAATGAAAATAACAGCAAAATGGTAAAAAGTTCCCACTTGAAAATTAATCATCAGTAAACCGATTACTGCACCTGTAAGACCTGCAAAACACCAGGCTCCATGATACGAAGAGAGAAGCGTTCTTTTCGAGATAGATTCTATTTCAATAGCCTGCGTATTGATAGCAATATTGCACATGTTACCGGAAACTCCAAAGAAGAACAGAACAATGCCTAACGTCCAGTAAGAAGGGGACAGACCAATTAATAAAAGAAAAAAAGGATAGAGTAAAAAACATCTTTTAATAATCCCGCTGCTTCCGTAAATACTAATCAGTTTTCCGGCCAAAACCATTGTGGAAAGCTGTCCTATCGGCATAAGAAGCAAGAGTGTTCCCAGCTGTGCTTCATTGATGGAAAGAGCCGTTTTAATGATAGGAATCCGGCTCGCCCAGGAAGAAAAAACAAGCCCATGGGCAAAGAAAAGTAAAAAACAGGCTGTCGGCATTTTTGCATTAAAAGGTGCGCTCTCATTCATTATATCAGGGTAATAAAAATTCCTTTTGCAAATTTAAACACGTTACGTCATTAAAATGTAGTTCATTTTTGTCATTTTTATGTTCCATTTTAACCAATAACATTAATACAGACTTTATCTGGTAGAAAATCACCTGATTTTTTGAACACCGATATTCATTTTTTGTTAATTTCGAGGGATAAAAATAAATCATGAAAGAAAAATGGATTCCCTATCCTACCATTTTGGAAGGAAAAACAGTTGAATTAATTCCTCTTGAAAAACAGCATTTTGAAGAATTATACGCTGCCGCATCAGATAAAGAACTCTGGAAACTGATTCCTACAGACTGTTCAGAAGAGACAATGTTCTATAAAACCTATGAATTCGCCTTATCAGAAAGAGAAACCGGGAATCAGTACCCGTTTGTAATACGTCATAAAGAAACCGGAAAACTGATTGGCTCCACCCGATTTTTTGAAATATTCCCTGCCGACAGAAAACTGGAAATCGGATGGACATGGATCACTAAAGAATTCTGGGGCACAGCCATCAACCTTGAATGCAAATTACTACTGCTCAGCTTCTGCTTTGATGTATTGAAAACAAACAGAGTACAGTTGAAAACGAAAGACGATAATTTCAGATCGCGAAAAGCAATTGAAAAGATCGGCGGTGTATTTGAAGGTATTTTACGTAAAGACAAAGTTCTCAGCAATGGAAGTACAAGAAATGCAGCATATTACAGTATTTTGGATGATGAATGGACAACTGCAAAATGCAAGATTGAATCTTTGATCAAAGAAAAACAAAAGCAGGACTAAAACGATAAACAGACAAAAAATAAAACACCAGATATTTGAACCGGATATTTTGTATTAATTGAAAGATTGCGTGTAACTCAGAAGTGTTTTATCTGTTTTGAAATAATTGGGCTGCTGCTTTTCCTAATCCTGTAGAAGCACCTCTTATAAAAATTGTTTTCATTTTTCTTGGTTTAAAATTACAGGATAAAGTTCAGCATCAGGACCCACACGGGAGTCGCCAAAATGGGGCAAGCTGTAGCCAAAACGGATGCTGAAATACATTTGTTTTTTGTAAGTTTGTCTCCATCTATTTTTATGGCAGAATATATTCTTGACAAGATCAATATCAGTACACTTTCCGTATATGACCTGCTGAAACATACCTCAGACAGCGCGTTTATCGGATTAACGGATTTCCGTGAAATCTATCCGGCTGCTATTGAAAACAATACAGGAATATTTACCAAACAGTCTTCATTACAGGATTTCCCGGCAGTTACCATCAGTAAAATAAACAGCACCCTGATTTGTTCCTGTACCTGCGACAATGAAAAGAACATGCTTTGTTCTCATCAGACAGAGGTCATTCACAGCATTATTGAGAATAAAAATTTCCGGTTGTTTTTTGATGAAGCACTACGCAAAAAGACCTTCCTTACTAAAGCCAAAGGATATGGCCTGGAAAATGAACCGGATCTGGATCAGTATTTTGAACTGGTATACAAGGATGATAAAATTGAAATACTGCCTAAGATCAAGGAAATGCTTCCTGTAGACGATCTAATGCTGACTAGGGAGCTTCTTCCTCAATCTTCTTCCCAACTTGATCAGCTGGCCATGCTGGAAACAGGTAAAAAGATGATATTGGTTATCGGAAAGCACCGTTATTACAACCATATGACGTTTTCGCTGATGAAGGCAGAAATTACACAGACAGGAAAAATAAAAAATCCGGTTAGTCCCACAGATGCCCTTCAGCTGATATGGAAAGCGGAAAAGCCTGCAGACATTAAATTTTATACTGCCATTGCCTCCTTTCAGAATAATTATAATGAAGATTACAATCCGTCAGAACTGGAAGCTTTAAAACTTATTGTACAAAATCCTCTGAAACTGGAAGTCTATTATCACGACCGGGAAATTGCAGAAACAGTTTCTTCAAAATCACTTTTTCCGATTGAATTAAATACTTTAGATGCGGAGGTTCAATTGTCTGTATTTAAGAAAGATCCGTTTTTTGAAATTACCGGAGAATTGCTGTTTAATGATATTTCCATTCCTTTTAAAAATATTGTTCTCAGAAATGAGTATTTCGTCTATAACCGAAACATTTTCAGCTTTGTAGACGATCCGGACATGCTCAGAATTATCCGGTTCTTTAAGGCCAATAATGAAATTTTACTGGTTCATTCTTCAAAATATGAAGCGTTTATGCAGAACATTCTCTCTGTTATAGAAGAACGTATTCATATAAATTACAGTTATATACAGACCGCAACAAAAGTACAGCTTGAAGACAAGAATTATCAGACTGAAAAAGTCATTTATCTTCGCCAGCAGGAAAATTATATAGGAATTACTCCCGTCATGAAATACGGTGATGTAGAAGTTCCGGTGTATTCCAGGAAGCAGCTCTTCGATACGGATCAGAATGGAAATCCTTTTAAAATAGAAAGAAATGAATCAGCCGAAGCCCGTTTTATTTCATTGGTGATGCAGCAGCATCCTGATTTTGAAGAACAGATGGATGGCTATCAGTATTTTTACCTTCACAGGGATAAGTTTCTGGATAACAACTGGTTTCTTGACGCATTTGAAACCTGGAGAAATGAAGGAATTATCATATTGGGCTTTAATGAATTAAAAAACAATAAATTAAATCCTCATCGGGCAAAAATCAATATTCAGATTACCAGCGGACTGGATTGGTTTAATACTAAACTGAAAGTGGGATTTGGTCCCAAAGAAGCTTCTCTGAAACAGCTTCACCGGGCCATCCGGAATAAGAGTAAATTCGTTCAGCTGGATGACGGCAGCATGGGAATTCTTCCTGAAGAATGGATGGAAAAAATTTCCGCCTACTTCCGTGCAGGAGAAATTGATGAAGAACTTTTAAAAATTCCGAAAATCAATTTTTCAGAGGTGACGTCACTGTTTGAAAAAGAAATCCTGAGCAAAGAAATTCAGGAAGAACTTACTTGCTATTCCACAAAGTTTTCAAAGGTAAAAGACATTCCGGAAGTAGCTGTTCCCGCTGATCTGGATGCTGAACTGAGAGATTATCAGCACGACGGTCTGAACTGGCTTAATTTTCTTGACAGTTTCAACTTTGGAGGATGTCTGGCTGATGATATGGGGCTTGGAAAAACCATCCAGATCATTGCTTTCATCCTTTCTCAAAGAGAAAAACGAGGCCATACAACCAACCTGATTGTCGTTCCCACTTCCCTGCTTTTCAACTGGCAGGAAGAGATGAACAGATTTGCTCCTTCCATAAAAGTTCTGCTTCATTATGGTGCAGACCGGCCAAAAACAACGGCTCACATGCCTGAATACGAGGTTGTTCTTACTACGTATGGAATGCTTCTTTCGGACATTCAGTTTTTGAAAAACCTTAATTTCAATTATGTATTTCTGGATGAATCACAGGTGATTAAAAATCCAAATTCAGAAAGATATAAAGCAGCACGTCTGCTACAATCCAGAAACAGAATTGTATTAACGGGAACACCTGTTGAAAACAGCACTTTTGACCTCTACAGCCAGCTCTCTTTTGCCTGTCCGGGATTATTGGGAAGCAAACAGTATTTTAAAGATATTTATGCCATTCCTATTGATAAATTCGAATACAGCAAACGTGCCGTAGAACTTCAGCAAAAGATAAAACCATTCATCCTCAGAAGAACCAAAAAGCAGGTTGCCAAAGAACTTCCGGAGAAAACTGAAACAGTCATTTACTGTGAAATGAATACGGAACAGCGCAAAATCTACGATGCCTATGAAAAAGAGCTTCGTGAGTTTATTGCGGCTAATGATGAAGATGATCTGAACAGAAACAGCATGCATGTTCTTACGGGACTTACAAGGCTCAGACAAATCTGTAATTCCCCTGTTCTGATGAAAGAGGGATATTCCGGTGAAAATGCCGTTAAAATCGAAATTCTGATGGAACAGATCCTTGGGAAGTCCAAAGATCACAAGATCCTTGTTTTCTCACAGTTTGTGGGCATGCTGGATCTCATAAAGGCAGAACTGGAGCGCCACAACATCCAGTTTGAATATTTAACGGGTCAAACTAAAGACAGAGGGGAAAAAGTATCGAATTTCCAGAAAAATAAGGATATACGCATATTTCTGATCAGCTTAAAGGCCGGAGGTGTGGGTCTCAATCTTACTCAGGCAGATTATATTTACCTTGTAGACCCATGGTGGAATCCTGCCGCCGAAAACCAGGCTATTGACCGAAGTTATCGTATAGGACAAACCAAAAATGTAATTGCTGTACGAATGATCTGCTCCAATACCGTAGAAGAAAAAATTCTTACGCTGCAGAAAAAGAAAAAAGAACTGGCTCAGAATCTGCTGACCACGGACGGAAAGAAGTTTCAGGGACTTTCCAGGCAAGATCTTATGGATTTACTGGCATCTGAATCGTAATACAAGCTTATAAGCCGACAAATAAAAAAACCGACAGGTAAAAGACCTGTCGATTAAAAAACAAAAATTGATATGGATATGATTTAGATATGATGTGTCTATTTTTTAATAATCTTTTCTGTGACTATTTTCTGATCTTTAGTCTGAATTTTAATCAGATAGGTTCCCGGAACAAAGCTTTCCATAGAAACCGTCATAGAATTACTTTCCAGCATCTTTTGTCCGGACATACTGTAAATTTCATATTTCGCTAATCCTTCTTTCATTTTGATTGTCAATGAACCTGAGGTAGGATTCGGATATATTTTCACCTGGGCTGATGCCTCTTTGGAAACTTCTGATGTTGAAAGATTTTCAGGCTGAATATTTAAAGTATAATCCTCTGCCTGACCAATAAACCAATCTGAAGGACACGGAAGATTCTTCAAAGCTCCCATCCATGAATTGGATTCATAGGCTTTTACCAATCTGAAACGGGTTTCTCCCAGCTGTGCTCCTGCCGGAATGGTGATATTACCTGTTGTAACTCCGGATTGCTGACCAGGAACCGGATTGGAGTTATCCAGATAGCCCAGATTAAATTGCTCATCAGCATCAAACTGATTGTTATGGTTAAAATCAATATAAGCATAGGCAGATACGGTAATCTGGCCATGCGTACCTCCTGTAACACTTATAGGATAGCTATTCCCACGGTTGACATTGAAAACCGTTGCTGTGAAGTTTTCAAGTACATCAGAATTCCCATCGAGTGCACTGTTTCTTACAACTCCGGCAAATTCTACCGTACTGATCTCACTCACGGTCAAACTTGTAATATTTTCAGTACCACAGTAAGGAGCAGGGAAAGTTGGGGTATTCCCTGTGATATTGACTGTATAATCCTCTGTCTGTCCTGCTCTCAAGCTGCTGTCACAAGCTGAACTTATAGAATTAGCTGCTGCCGGATTTGAATAAGCCTGAACATTGGTATTCTTAAGAACTCTCATTCTTGTACTTCCACTGGCAGCATTCGCAGGGATTATTATGGTGGTATTGATTGTAAAAGCATTGGCTGGATTGGCTGCTCCAAGTCTTCCGATATAAAAGCTTTCTCCTGCATCATCAAAATTTCCGTTCTGATTAAAGTCTATGAAAACAACTACATCACTGGGAAATGTACTGGATGGTCCTTCCACAGATATAGGATAGGAATTTCCCGGCTGCAGATCTGTAGATATTGCGGTAAAGTTCTCATAAATTTGTGCATTTGAGGAATTGACTGGTGATGAATTATTAATCGTTCCGAAAGTAACATTGCTGATCATATTGCCGTCAGCTCCATACTGAAAGGTTGGCATACAGTATTGCAGCTGTGCATTCATCAGCGATGCAAGTACAATACCAGAAAGAGTAGTTATTTTTTTCATTTTCTTTATTAAATTTCCTGAGACAAATTTATATTTATTTAGAATGAATAAAAATAACAACGTAATGATATTTGTCAGTTTAACAAAAATAAAATATTTATAACTCTGATAACTATGTCAAATGATTTGATTTATCCGTAGATAATCAATCTGTTATCAAGAAAAAGCCCTTTCTCAGATTTGATTTTGAGAAAGAGCTATTTAAATGTACTAATTAAATTTCAAGCTATTTAATCCCTTTTAGCCTATATTTTCAATAAGAACTGCAGAAGCACCTCCTCCACCATTGCAGATGGCAGCGACTCCGTACTTTCCTTTTTCCTGACATAAAACATTCATCAAAGTGGTTATAATTCTTGCTCCTGAAGCTCCGATCGGATGCCCTAATGCCACTGCTCCTCCATATATATTTACTTTGTTTACATCATAGCCAAGGATTTTCTGATTGGATAAAATCACCGAGGAATAGGCTTCATTAATTTCAAAAAAATCAATATCAGAAAGCATAAGGCCTGTTTGCTTCAACAGTTTTTCAATGGCTATGGAAGGTGAAGTGGTAAACCATTCCGGAGATTGTGCGGCATCTGCATAGGCTATTATTCTTGCCAGTGGTTTAAAATTATATTGTTCTATAGCTTCAGACGAAGCTAATAAGACAGCTGCTGCACCATCATTCAGATTGCTTGAATTGGCAGCGGTAAGAGTTCCGTCAGCTTCAAATACAGGTTTCAGAAGGGAAATTTTCTCTGGAATCAGTTTATCGATATCTTCATCTTTATCAACTATTGTAGTTCCTTTTCTGCCTTCAATCGATATTGGGATCAATTCATTTGCAAACTTACCATTTTTAGCAGCTTCCTGCGCTCTATGATAGGAAAAAAGCGCATATTCATCAATCTCCTGTCTGGTAAGTCCGTATTTTTTCACCCCCAGTTCAGCTGCACTTCCCATGTGAAAATCATTGTAAACATCCCATAATCCATCTTTGATCAATCCATCAGTAAGATTCGTATCTCCCAATTTTGTCCCCTGACGGATTTTGACATAATGCGGAACATTGCTCATACTTTCCATTCCTCCCGTCATAACGATATGATCCAGCCCAAGCTGGATCTGCTGAGCCCCAATCATCGCTGATTTCATCCCGGAAGCACAGACTTTGTTAATGGTGACAGCATCTTTATCCACCGGAATTTCAGCAAAGATCGCCGCCTGTCTCGCTGGTGACTGGCCAAGTCCGGCACTGAGTACATTTCCCATATACACACTGTCGATGTGTTCAGGAGAAAGTCCGGCACTTTCATAAACATTCTTAATGGCAAAAGCTCCCAATTGCGGCGCTGTAAATTCTGACAGACTTCCCATAAAACCACCACCCGGGGTTCGTTTTGCTGCTACTATAAATACTTCTTTCATATAATTTATTTTTACAATATACCGATCGGTATATTTTTAATTAAAAAAACCTTAATTTTTTATCGTGGAATTACAACAAAGATAATCAAAATATACCAATCGGTATATTTATAAATAAGAAAAAATCTTACTTTTTAGTAAGACTTTATCATTTATGCTCTGCTTAGCTGATCAAGTTTTTTTAATAATGCTGGAATTCTGTAAGCACCATGCATCTGTGCAACTTTACACTGAACATCATCTACATTCATCCCTCTGGCAGTCACAAAAAGCGGCGTTTTACTTTCTCCACGCACTACACTTCTCCGCTGTGAATCCGGTGTTGCAAATTCATTTTTTGCAATCCCAACTATAGGATACTTTTCTCCCAGCTCTTCGTAAAGGTGTCCGCCGAGACCAATTTTACCATCATTATCCAGGGTAACATATCCGTCTACAATGATGATATCTTCTGGTTTTAATGTTATTTTTTTCAACAGGCTTACAATGCAGGGCAATTCTCTTTTGTAAAAGGCTCCGCTTTCATATTCCGAACTCACAGGAGTCTGTTCTGTAAAAGTTTCGACTTCCTTTTCAGAGGTCCAGTCTTCAAATGCAATACACACGGTATTGGCATAATCCTCATAATAATAGGTATCAAATGCGTAAATCATACTTCTTTCTTAAAAAACTCACCAAAATGCCACAGTATCCCTGATGGATCATGTACAAAACATTCTTTCCCCCAATCCATCACTCTTACAGGGGTGAGTCTTACATTTTCATATTTATCCGTAAGTTCCAGAGAAACAAGATCTTTCCAGAATTCATCTGTATTGGCAACTTCCATAAAGATCATGGTATTGTCAATCCAGTCTTTTGTATAGTAATCCTGAAGATAAAAGCCAATTTCTTCACGTATAAACAGGGATAATTTGGATTCCAGAACAACTTCTTCAAATCCCAGATCTCTGTAAAAATTTCTGCTGATCTCAAAGTTTTGTGCTCCAATAAAAGGTCTGATGGATTTTAATTTCGGGATCATACTACTTTATTTTTCCAGTTTTCAAAGGTCATTTCAAATTTGATTTCTCCTTTTCCATGAGTCCCTACTTTTTTCCATCCAGATTTTCTGTAAAAAATTTCAGCTCTTGTTTCAGGTGAAGTACCCAGCCATACGGAATCTTTATTTTGTTCAAAATACCAGTCCAGCATGATATCATGGAGTTTTCTGCCAATTCCGTGATTTTCAAAATCCGGATGTACAAAGAGTGCCCAGATATTATTCTCTTTGAGATCTGCAATGGAGAAACCAACAATCTCATCTTCAATCTCACATACCCACCCTTTTCCTCTTTGAAACAAAAACTCACTACAGTCTTCATCGGTAACCAATCCCGGATCCGACAGTGTATTTTCTTTCACAGAGTTTCTTACCCTCTGTATTTGTGGAATGTCTTCTGGTTTTGCTTCCCGGATCATAATTTTCATGGTAATGGTATTATTGTGCAAGGATTTTATCTTCGATAAAATTCAATCCTGCTGAAAACGTCTTTCAATCTATAACCCTTGTCAAGGTTTAAAACCTTGACAAGGATAACAATTCCAATAAAAACTGGTGATTATTTTCTGTCAACGACAATTCTTTCTTCTCTGTTGGCAATGTCCCAGGCTGTTGTAAAGATGAGCTGGGTTCTTTTTTCCAACAACTGATAATCAATCTTTTCAGGATCATCTCCCGGTTTGTGATAATCTTCATGAATACCGTCAAAGAAAAATGCTACAGGAATATTATGCTTGGCAAAATTATAGTGGTCTGAACGGTAATATAACTGTTCAGGATCATTCAAGTCATCGTATTTGTAATTCAGTTCCAGGTTGTTGGTTCTTTTGTTAGCTGCTTCGTTAATTACTTTAAGCTGAGAGCTTAACATTTCAGAACCAATTACATAAACATACTGCTTTCCTCTGTTGGCAGGATCATCCCGTCCGATCATATCAATATTAAGGTCAACAACGGTATTGGCTAATGGGAAAACAGGATTCTCTGAATAATACTCTGAACCAAACAGACCGTGCTCTTCACCGGTAACGTGCAGAAACAGGATTGATCTTTTAGGTCCTTTTCCTGCTTTTTTTGCCTGCTGGAATGCCTTGGCGATTTCCATTACCGCTACAGTTCCGCTTCCGTCATCATCTGCCCCATTGTATACGACTCCATTTTTTGTTCCTACGTGATCATAATGCGCAGAAACTACTACAATCTCATCCGGTTTTTCACTTCCTTCAATAAAAGCTAAAATATTTTCAGAATCCGGAAGATTTCTTCCTCCTCTTTTCTTCATGAATTCAGACGGTACTTTCTGATAATAAGAGCCTAATGCTTTAGGAGCTGCAATACCCAGGTTTTTATAATAATTAATCATATACTCACCCGCTTTTTTCTGTCCTTTGCTTCCGGTATCACGCCCTTCCATATCGTCTGCTGCAATAACGTACAGGTTTTTCTTTAAATCCTCTGCATTAATCTCTTTATAGGCGTTGTTAAATGCTTTGTTATGTTTTGTTGAAACAGGATGCGAAGCATTCCCGTCAGATATTTTTGCCATTCCACAACTGATCACTACAGCCATTGTGAATAACGGAATAAGTATTTTTCTCATAAAGAATAAATTTCTTAAAAATAACAATTTTTATTGAATCCCAGCATCAATAGTCAATAGAACAAAATAATATGCCGTTCATTATAAATCTAACAATACACAGTTCTTAAATATGATTTTGATATTAAAATTTTATTATATTTGATTAGAATACAAAATATATGGATGAAATTTACGGATTTACTCATTACTCTTTTTTTACGGACATGTCAGAACTGGCAATCAGACACGGAAGCTTTGATCTATCTTTGGGACTTCCCGATTTTGATATTGATGAGCGCCTGAAAATATTTTTAAAAGAAGCTGCAGAAAATAGTACTCATCATTATGAACCTCTTGCAGGAAATCCTCTTCTGAGGGAAAGCATTATCCGTTTCAATGCAAAAAGAACCCATGCAATTTCTCTTACAACCAAAGAAATCACCATTATTCCGTGTGCAACCTTTGGTTTATATACTTCCCTCAAATCTATTCTTAATCAAGGTGATGAAGTTATCGTTATTCAGCCTTCTTATTATACGTATGGGCCTGCTGTTGTTATGAATGGAGGAATTCCTGTTTATTATGATCTTGATGGCGACTTTACAATCCAATGGGATCTGTTCAAAAAATGTATAACTAAAAAAACAAAAGCCATCATTGTTAATTCTCCACAGAATCCAACCGGAAAAGTATGGAAGAGAGAAGACTGGAATCAGCTTTATGAACTGATTAAAGATCACGATATTTATTTAATTTCTGAAGAAATCTATGATACTTATTGTTATGATGAAACTGAACATTACAGTTCTTTCATCCATCGTGAACTCAGGGAAAAGACTTTCTGTATTTTTTCTTTTGGTAAAATGTTTCATACTTCCGGCTGGAAAGTGAGTTATATGCTCGCTTCTGAAAGTTTAACCACAAGATTTCAATGTCATCAGCAGTATATTTCTTACAGTGCGAATGCTCCGGCACAATATGCTATCGCAAAATATCTCGATATATTCAATCCGGATATCAATAAAAAACTCATGCAAAGGAAAAGAGATATTTTTAATGAAATGATTAAAGAAACACCTTTTCTGATTGAACAACCAGCCGAAGGAAGTGTTTTTCAGGTGGTAAATTTCAGAAATATTTCTAAAAGCATGACGGATGGAGAATTTTCGAAATGGCTTACTATTGAGAAGAAGGTTTCCTGCCTTCCGCTTTCTGCTTTCTATAATTCAAGGCAAAATTCTGATTATGTAAGGTTTAGTTTTGCTAAAAAAGATGAATTGATTATTCAGGCACTGGAACATTTAAAAAGGAATCTTTGATGTTTCCCACAGACCGCACAGATTTTTACAGATAATGGTGGATATTTTTTGCATGTTTATATTTTTATGATTTGAATAGATCCGAAAAAAGCACCGCCGGAGCGATGCTTTTCTAGTATATTTTATATTGATTTTAGAGAGCCAATACTCTTACGTCAATTCTTCTATTTTTTGCTTTACATTCTTCAGCATCATTAGCTTCACATACCGGATGCTGTGATCCATATCCTTCAGCTTCTATTCTGTCTGATGCAATCCCCAGCTCAAGAAGTTTGAGTTTGGCTGTCTGTGCTCTCAGATTGGATAATTTAAGATTACTATCCTCATTACCACTGTTGTCTGTATATCCGCCCAATTTTATTTTCAGATCCGGATAAGCATTTAAAATTTCTGATAAAGTATTCAATTGAAGTGCAGATTCTGCTTTCAGGTCACTTGAACCGGTTTCAAAATAAAGGTTTTCAATAGTGTACCATTTATCAGGATCTAAAACCGATTTATCATTTTGTTTCACCATCGTATAAAGTTGGTAAAGCTGGCTTCCATCGCCTATGGCAATCGTTTTTCCTCCGTCCAGTTTTATTTTCTGAATATTTCCTGTTTCATACACAAAGTCTCCGTTTTCATTAAGATGTCCTTTAATTTCTCCCGGAACTACTGCAATTATTTTGGTATCAGCACCTACACCTGTTGCAGCGGTAGTTATCCCTGTAAGACTTTCAATTTTTGATTTTCTGTTGGCCTCAATTTTATCTTTATGTAAAACAGCCAAAGTAGGTGCAATAACAAGAGAAACGATGGACATTAGTTTGATCAGGATATTCATAGATGGCCCTGATGTATCTTTAAAAGGATCTCCTACTGTATCTCCTGTTACGGATGCTTTATGAGGTTCCGAACCTTTGTAATAAGTCTGTCCATTGATATCAACTCCTTTTTCAAAAGATTTTTTGGCGTTATCCCAGGCACCTCCTGCGTTGTTCTGGAACATTCCCATTAACACACCACATACCGTAGCACCAGCCAGAAATCCTCCTAATACTTCAGGGCCGAAAATAAATCCGATTAATAAAGGGGAAACAATCGCAATCGCACCGGGCAGCATCATTTTTCTGATGGAAGCATCGGTAGAAATGGCAACGCATTTTTCATATTCAGGCTGTGCTTTCCCTTCCAGAATTCCCGGAATTTCGCGGAACTGCCTTCTTACTTCTTCTACCATCGCCATTGCAGCCTGTCCCACTGCGGTAATTGCCAGTGATGAAAAGATAAATGGTATCATTCCGCCCACAAAAAGTCCGGCAAGAACGTCTGCTCTGTAAATATCAATACCATCAATACCTGCAATTCCTACAAAAGCTGCAAATAAAGCCAATGCCGTTAAAGCAGCTGAAGCAATGGCAAATCCTTTTCCGGTAGCTGCGGTTGTATTTCCTACAGCATCCAGAATATCTGTTTTCTCACGTACTTCTTTGGGAAGTTCACTCATTTCGGCGATACCTCCTGCGTTATCTGCAATAGGCCCAAAAGCATCAATGGCAAGCTGCATGGCTGTAGTAGCCATCATTCCTGCTGCTGCAATAGCTACTCCGTAAAGTCCGGCGCACAGATAAGAACCATAAATTCCTCCTGCCAGTACAATAATCGGAAGTAAGGTAGATTCCATCCCAACGGAAAGTCCGCCGATAATATTGGTTGCATGCCCTGTAGAAGACTGTCTCACAATACTGGAAACCGGTCTTTTCCCCATAGCAGTATAATATTCTGTAATAATACTCATTAAGGTTCCTACCACTAATCCAACCATTATCGCTCCGAATACCCCCATTTTCGTAAATTCATGTCCTCTTAGAACCATTTTTTCAGGAAGGATATAAGTTACCAGGAAATAGGAAGCAATGGCAGTAATTACAATACTTCCCCAGTTTCCAAGATTTAATGCATTCTGTACGCTGGAAGTGGATGAACCTTCATTGTCATTAATTTTTACAAATAAAGTTCCGATCATTGAAAATATAATTCCTGTTCCTGCAATCAGCATAGGTAAAAGAATTGGGGCAAAACCTCCGAAGGCATCATCAGAAATAGTTTCTCTGCCCAATACCATGGTGGCCAAAACTGTTGCTACGTAAGAACCAAAAAGGTCAGCTCCCATTCCCGCAACATCTCCTACGTTATCTCCTACGTTATCTGCAATGGTAGCAGGATTTCGGGGATCATCTTCAGGAATTCCGGCTTCTACTTTTCCCACAAGGTCTGCACCTACGTCTGCTGCTTTTGTATAGATACCACCTCCTACTCTTGCAAAAAGAGCAATAGATTCAGCTCCAAGAGAAAATCCGGTAAGAATTTCAATTGTTCTTTCCATTTCGTGGGAATCTACTGTGGCTTCAGGGGCAAAAATCTGTTTAATAATAAGAAACAAAGCTCCCAAACCTAAAACAGCAAGCCCAGCTACTCCCATTCCCATCACAGAACCTCCGGTAAAAGATACTTTAAGTGCTTTTGAGAGTGAAGTTCTTGCTGCTTCTGCCGTCCTCACATTGGCTTTGGTAGCTATTTTCATCCCGATAAAGCCTGCACATGCTGAGAACACGGCTCCTACCACGAAAGCAAGCCCGATACTCCAGTGTGAATTGGCATTCGTTGATCCCATTACTGCTAACAGAATGGCGACGACTACCACAAAGTACGTTAAGATTTTGTATTCAGCCTTTAGAAAAGCCATTGCACCGTCTGCAATATGGCCGCTGATTGTTTTCATTTTTTCATTTCCGGCATTCTGTTTATTAACCCAGTTGCTCTGAAGAAATGTATAAAGCAAAGCTATGACACCAAAAACTGGCACTAACATAAATAGATCCATAGTTTATTATTTTATATTAAAAAATTGAGATTAGTCTTATAAATATAATGAAATTATAAACACATAATAAAATTCACTAATAATAATCTATTATTTTGTAAATTTGTTTCTCACCATGATTTGAATTAATTATTTATTTATGAAAAAGATACTATATACTCTTCTTTTATCTGCAGGCATAAGCAGCTGTCATAATAAGATACCTCATGAAAAAGCTGAGATACTCTATTTTGGAGGTCCTATTATTACAATGGAAGATTCTTCTCCCCAGGTTGAAGCTGTAGCCGTTAAAGATGGTAAAATACTTTTTGCCGGAACAAAATCGGATGCAGAGCGTTTTTCAGAGCCAGGCACCAAAATGATTAATCTCAATGGAAAAACCCTTCTCCCGGGGTTTATAGATGTTCATGGACATCTTACTTCAAGAGCCGGGATGATGGATGCTGTAGACCTATCTCCGGAACCTTATGGCACAGTGAATTCAATTAAAGATTTACAGACTACGATTAAGAAATTCATTAAAGACAATACAAGTACAGATCAACAGCCGGTTATCGGAAATGGGTATGATGATGCGATTATGGCGGAACACCGTCATCCTACCAAAACGGAACTGGATGACATTAGCAAAACCAATCCTATTATTGTTATTCATGCCTCAGGTCATGCCAGTGTAGCAAACAGTGCAATGCTGCAACTTCTGGGAATAACAGATGCATCAAAAGATCCTGAAGGAGGACACATCGGCAGGGATAAAAAGACAGGAAAACTGAATGGAAAATTAGAAGAGAATGCGAGTTTCACCGCTTTATTGACCTTAATGGAAAAAATGAATAAAGGCAAAGATACTCATGCTCATGCCATAAAAAATCTGATGAAAGCCCAGGATGAATGGCTCAGCTACGGACAGACTACTATTTGTGATGGGAGAACTATGGGAGAAAGTGTTGCTTTATTAGAAAAAGCAGCGTCCCAAAATCTTTTTAAAGCCGATATCGTTTACTTTCCCGATTATGAGTATTTCAAAAAGGATTTAAGCCGTTTCAAACCGAAGTATATGAAATATGAAAATCACTTGAAACTGGCAGGGTTTAAATTTTCTGATGATGGTTCTCCACAAGGTAAAACGGCGTGGCTTACCCAGCCTTATTTAGTGCCACCTGAAGGCCAGTCTAAAGATTACAAAGGATTTCCCATCTTCACGGATGAAATTTTATATAACGATCTGAAAATACTTTTTCAAAATCATATCACCGCACAGCTTCATGTGAACGGAGATGCCGCAATTGATCAGGCTATACGCGTTATTGAAAGATTAAAAGATGAAAATATTTACAAACCGGAATTGCGTGCAACATTAATTCATGTACAAAACAGCCGCCCCGATCATATTCAAAAGATAAAAGAATTGGGAGTAATTCCTTCTTACTTTTCTACTCATGCGTATTTATGGGGAGACTGGCATTATTCAAGTGTTTTTGGCCCTGAAAGAGCTGCTTTTATAAGTCCGGCCAACTCAGCATTAAAAACAGGAATTACGTTTACCATTCATCATGATGCCCCGGTTACACCACCAGACCTGATTACTGCTGTATACGCAGCAGTGAATAGAAAGACGCGTTCAGGAATGATTTTAGGATCCAATGAAAGGATCACTCCCATAGAAGCTTTAAAAGCAATTACCATTAATGGAGCATATCAATTGCAGGAAGAAGACAGAAAAGGTTCTATTAAAGCAGGTAAAATAGCTGACTTTGTTATTCTGGATCAGAATCCTTTAACGATAAGTCCTGAAAATCTCAGAAACATTAAGGTTCTTGAAACTATAAAAGAAGGAAATTCAGTATACAAAAGAAACTAATTCTGTTGATATATCACAAAATATTCACAAAGAAAAAGCAGATGAAAATTCATCTGCTTTTTTGTATGCATTGGGAAGACAATCTTATCCTCCGAATTTTTCTGCGTAATCAGCCTGAGAAGCTTTGATCACTTTTCTTGCATGCTCAGCTCCGTAAACTTCCTGGATTCTGCATTTTGCAGGCTCATCCGGTAAGTTTTTATACGTCAGGAAGTAGTGCATTAATCTTCTCACTTCAGCTTCTGGTAATTCAGCAATATCTCTGAAATGTCCGAAAGCGTGGTCATTGATCATTACTGCAACAATTTTATCATCTGCTTCACCTCCGTCTATCATTTTGAAACCACCAATTGGAATAGCTTCCATCAATAAACCTCCTGCGTGGATATTGTGAGAACTTAAAACACAGATATCAAGCGGGTCATGATCTCCCATTGTTACATCATCAGCTCCGGCCTCTATAGCAAGTTTCATAACTTCATTGTGGCAGTAAGTTCTTGGAACAAAACCATATAAAGCAGGGATAATGTTAGAAAATTTCTGCGGCCTGTCTACCTTCAAATATCCTGTTTCTTTATCTACTTCATATTTAATAGTATCTGAAGGAACAATTTCCACAAATACGTTTACAACATTTGGCGCATCTTCTCCTGCAGAAATTCCGTGCCATGGATGTGCTTTAAAATTTGGAATCATTATTTATCTGTTATTTTTTTAAGTTATTATTAAAATTTCTTTTCTTAAATCTTCAATAGTTTCAGCAATATAATCGTTGCTTTCCATATAGTTCATGATGAAAATCGTTTTGAACTCATCCAGCTGAACATCTCCTTTCAATCCGTCATACGTTTTATGAAGCAGTTCTATAATGGCATTCTTTGAGTCTACAATGTTCTTCCATGAGTTTTTTGTGATGTATAACTGCTGTGAAGAGTTATACTCAAATTCTTCATTGATTGCCTTTTCCGTAAGGAAAATAAATTCATGAACAGCCAGTTCTCTGTCAAATCTCTGTATAAGGTTTGACGGTTTCATTCTATCCAGAAATAGTGTCATTCTTTCATAAGAATGTGCTTTGTTCTCTGAGTTTGATTTCACAGTGAGTAGTTTGATTTCCTGGTTCTTAAGAGTAATGTATGAATGTACAAATTGTCTGAGCAAAACCAGAAAAGGAATTGCAATAATCAATGCAAATGCATAGGGTAAATATCCTGAGAGACTCGTCATAATTTTAGACTGCAAAATTACTAATTATTTTCCGTCTTCTAAAGAGTTTTTAAAGATATCCACTTTAGAAATTTGTATATACACCAATGCAAGGATAATTAAAAGATAAAAGCCAAGCATCATCCTGTTTACCAGAGACGGAAAAACCAAAAATCTCAACATAACAGTTCCATAAATAATCGCAAAAAACAAGATCTGGGCCTGGCTTTTTTTATTATAAAATGAAAAACGATCAGCCAAAATAATCACGATAAAAATCAATAAGACTGGAAAATAGGAAGAGTTGAATTCCAACATTATATTGCCTTTAATAAAGTGAATATAATCTGCAAAGGAAAACGGATCAGGCTGTGAAACAGGATAGATCTGAACTTTGGTAAACTGATTCATAAAAAGTGCAGACCATGAAACCTGATTAAAAAACTGTATTAAAAAGAAGGAAAGAAACAGATAGCCATATGATATCAATAATGGAGCTGTTTTAACCTGAAGTCTGTTTCTGTAAAAATAAATAAGAGCATACATGAATGAATAAAGAATGAAATATTCCGGTCTTGTGAATACACACAGCATGGCCAATATGCCTGCGAAAAAGAAATTTTTTCTTATTAAAAATACATAAAAGCTCAGAAGAAGCAACAGACATGATAAAGAATCTGCTGAAACATGTCGGGCCGACTCTGGCAAAGGCTTGAACAGTGAAATTAAAACAGTAAGGATGAAGGCAAGAGGATAATTTCTAAGAATTTTTATCAAAAAGCTGAAAATCAGAATCAGAATCAATACATAAGAGATAACTGAAATCAGGGATATAGAGGCAGAAGCACTGAAACCCATTTTAAAGAATGACCAGCTGATAAAGTTATAAAAGGGTTTCACCACAAAAAGCTGCAGCTCTTCTTCATAAGCTTTAGGATTTTGCGAGATAATTTTATAATAAGTACTTTCGCCTTCTGCTACTTCTTTCACCATCGGATCTACAGGACCTAATCCTGCAAAATCGGGATTCTTTTCCCTCAGCTCTTCATAAACCTTCTGATGAATTTCTTCAATTTTCATTTCAGGATATTCCGTTTTATAGATCAGTCCCATATAGGCTTCCATATCAGTGTTGTAATAATGGTGGGTATACAGGTAGTATGACATGGCGCATACATACATTGAAAATATAAAAACAAGAATATTCTTCTTTTTTTCCATACACTGATATTAAAAATACAAATGTAAAAAAACTATCCTGTAAATGTGCTTATGGAAAGTTTTTATAAAGAAGGTTCTTCCCATTAAAGTTCAAAAAGAGCGGGTCTTTGTGTTACTTCATGATAGCAAACACTATTTTCATCGAAGAAGTGGTATACAAGACTTTTTCTCGTTCTGTTTTTATCTGTGTGAGGTTCTCCACCATGAAGAATATTGGCATGCCAGATTAATAAATCCCCTTTTTTGGCTTTAAAAATTTCTTTTTTTAATCCTAATTCTTTTACTTTTTCCTCAAGAAAGGTTTCATACGCTCTGTAGCTTTTCTTTCCTATTTTCAGGGCTGTGCCTTCATTATCGTAATCAGAATTCAGGAAGTAAGGAAGTTTGTGGCTTTTAGGAATATAATGAAGCGCTCCGTTACTCTCATCTACATCTTCCAGAGCTATCCATACTCCCAATAATCCACCTAACGGATAAGTAGTCATGTGAATACTGTCAGAATGGGTTTTCTGCTGACTTCCGTTAATGAAATTGATACTTTGGAAAAGTTTGGATTTTCCATCCAGCAGAACAGATAAAAAGTCTAACAGTTCTTTATCACTTCCAATATTTTTAATGATTTCTGAATGATGAATCGCAAACATCAGTTTTCCTCCGTAAATAAATTTCAAAGTCCCGTCCTCCATCAGTTTATCAATTTCAGTATTGATTTGATCCGCCGTTTCCGGAGTGAGGAAATTTCTCAGAATCATATAACCATTCTCATCGTACTGAAGAGCACTTTCTTTATTCTCTTCAGAAAGCTTCCTAAAAAAAGGAGTTTCCCTAAGTTTTGTATCATCTAGCGTTCTTTCCCTGGACGGAAGATGAGCAAAATCTTTACTCGAAATACTTGAAAAATAGTTCTTTTTGATTCCATATTTTTTATACAATGGAATATTGTGCTTTAATTTGTCCCTTTTAAACAAGTTATAAAGCATGTATGATAATTTGTACTGACGAATCTTTTGTAACATAACTGTTTTACTAAGTATTTTATAAAGTTACGGAATATTACTTAATTAGAACCAATCTAAACAATGCTTTTCATCATAAAAAAGGCTTTCCTCTCAACATAAGATATCCTAACTTTTTGAAAAGATTTTTTTTTGAATTCTCAATAATTCCGTAAGGTCTTAATTCGGGACGGAATCCTCGGAAAAACTCTTCAATGTTTGGCAGATCTCCTCCTTCAAAATCAAAAATATGAGTTTCAATATTTTCTTTAATAACATGATCAATCAATACAGATGCTCCTGATAATTTCACATAATCTTTATCATTGAAATTCCCTAAAAGCGCTACCATATTGCCGTCCGAATAAGTGGCAATCACATTAACAATCTTATGCTTATAGTAAAAAGCTGTAAATTTCAGGTAACTTAGCTTATAAAAATTTTCAAAAATCCTCATGAATTCAAAAAGATCATGGTCTTTGTTCATTCCTATCGTATTGGATTCAATAAAAGCTTTTGCTTTTTCATAAGAAATCGTTTTGATTTCGGATTCTTTTAAAACAACTTCATCTAACCGAAGTTTTCGCTTTCTTTTGGGCGAATATCTCGAATATACTTTCTCATAAGCCTCAGGATATAACAAAAAGTTCTTCTTGATTCTGATCTTTGTACGAAGCTGATTGACATCGTTAAAAGAATATGCCCTGATCATATAATTTTTTTCCAGATATTCTAAAAAAGCCTCATTAAGATCCACATTATCTTTGGCGGAAAAAACACCAAGCTGCTGACAAAGCTTAGGATTGTGTACAATTTTCATCCCGTATTTCCTTACAAAAGGGACAGGCATTACTGCTTCGTAATCTTTATAAACAAGAATTTCCCAGGGCATTGTAGAAGTAGTATCTAAAAAATGTTTTGCAGCAGAATATTTTCTCTGTTCGGAATTTTCTAAACATTGAGCATATTTTGCAAAATCAATTTCATGGTATTTCAATCTTCTAATCATAATAATCCTGCGTCCGAGAAACTAAAATAAGAATCCTGCGTGACAATAATATGGTCTAAAAGCTGAATACTTAATGTATTTCCAGCTTCTTTTATTTTCTGTGTGATATTAATATCTTCCCTGCTTGGCTTTAAACTCCCGGAAGGATGATTGTGGGCAATTATAATGCCTGTTGAAAAATGATCCAATGCGCCTTTGTAAAGGGTTCTTACATCCACAATAGACTGGCTGATACCTCCCTGTGTGAGTTGGGAAACATGAATCACTTTATTACTGTTATTAAGGAAAATTGCCCAGAATTCTTCTGTTCTCAGATCAGAAAGCTGGTTTCTAAGAACTGCATAAGCATCATGGCTATTCCCAATGATTGTTTTTTCCGGAATTTCCTGCAAAGCCCTTCTTTTTCCGATTTCTAAAGCAGAAATAATTGAAATGGCTTTTGATTCTCCGATGCCTTTAAATTTCATCAGATCTTTGGCAGAAAGTAAGCTTAATTCATGCCAGCTATTATTGACAGAAGTTAAAATTTTTCTTGCCAATTCCAAAGCATCTTCCTCCCTATTCCCACTTCCCATAATAATTGCCAGGAGTTCAGAATCAGAAAGTGAGCTTTTGCCCTTCTGCAAAAACTTTTCTCTCGGTCTGTCATCTTCGGCTAGGAGTTTTATGGCCATGGAAAAAATTATAGATGAATAGTATCAATTAATAGAAAACATATAAAATGACAGGTTTTGTAGAACTATCAATATATTTTGCTGTTTCTTTAAGTGCATTTACTGAAAGCATCGGACATCCCAAACTGAGACATGCGGGAGCCCGGGATTCTACATCCGGAATACATCCGTAAGAATGAAGAACTATTGCTCTTTGCATGGCATTGCTATTGGTAGCATCCAGCCCTGCCAGGCGGTAAGCTTTACCAAACTTTCCTACATAGCTTTCTCCAATAGCATATTTTCCAAGAGATGATTGATAAGAGCCTTCAACATTGCTGAATCTCAAAGCATCCGACTTGGGAATAACAGAACCTGAACCATGAGAAACTACAGCCTTCTGTAGAATTGTATTATTTTTCAGATTATAAATAAAATAACGATACTTTCCAGAGGGAATTTTAAAGTTGATAAAAACAGCCAATTCCTGATTGTACTCTTTTCCTTTAATATAATTTTTAATCTCCGAAATCCTTGTCTGAGGAATACCCAATGGGTTCAACTGCTGAGATTCAGCCTTTGAACAGGAAATTACAATTAAAAGAAGAAAAATAAAGTATTTCATCATCTGGTATGGTATACTGCTACTCTATAATCATTCCGTCTTTCATAACGAGCTTACGGTCTGTTATCTCTGCAAGATTCGGGTTATGTGTTACAATCACAAAAGTTTGGTTATATTTATCTCTAAGGTCAAAAAACAATCGGTGAAGATCATCTGCATTTTTAGAATCCAGGTTACCTGTAGGTTCATCTGCAAAAATGATTTTCGGTGAGTTGATTAAAGCTCTGGCTACAGCTACCCTTTGCGCCTCTCCACCTGAAAGCTGGTTGGGTTTATGGTTCAGTCTCTGTTCAATCTTCAGATCTTCAAATAAAGCATAAGCCTTTTCAAGAGCTTCTCTTTCATTGGCTCCTGCTATTTTAGTCGGAAGCAAGACATTTTCCAGCGCAGTAAACTCCGGAAGAAGCTGGTGAAACTGAAATACAAACCCTATATTCTGATTTCTGAATTTCGACAGCTGCTTATCATTCATATTAATAAATGATTCTCCCGCTATTTCAATCTCAGTATCATATTTGTTTGACTGGGTTGGATGATCCAAAGTTCCTAAAATCTGCAGCAACGTAGACTTACCTGCCCCCGATTCTCCTACGATAGAAACCACCTCGCCCATTTTGATGTGAATATCAACACCTTTCAGTACTTCTAAATTCCCATAAGATTTATGGATATTTCTTGCTTTAATCATGATTCAAAAATAGTGAATTGCCTGCAAATAAAAAACCGCTTTTTGAAGCCGTTTATATTTTATTTCAGTTTTACGGTTATTAGATTTTCTTAATCCATTTATATCAGACTTTTTCTTTAATTTTTTAATTATTTCCGGGAAATTTTTATGTAAAATTTATACAAAAAATAATGCTTTCTCTTTTCAGAATTTCACTTTTCTAAACCTGTAAGGTTTTTGAAACCTTACAGGCTTAACTAGAGATCTGTATTTTAATTTACAAAAAACAAAAAACCTCCCGATTTGGGAGGTTTTATTATCTTCACTTCAGAAAATTACAGTAACAATGTTAATGGACTTTCTAAATAGGTTCTTAATGTCTGTAAGAATTGAGCACCTGTAGCACCGTCTACTACTCTGTGATCACACGCTAATGAAAGCTTCATGGTGTTTCCAACTACAATCTGGCCATCTTTAACGATTGGCTTCTCAATAATTGCCCCTACTGAAAGAATTGCAGAGTTAGGCTGGTTGATGATACTTGTAAATGTCTCGATTCCGAACATTCCTAAGTTAGAAATAGAGAATGTAGATCCTTCCATTTCATTAGCTTTAAGACCTTTACTCTTAGCTCTTGAAGCCATATCTTTTACGGATGCAGAAATCTGAGTATACGTCATCTGATCTGTATTTTTCAATACAGGAACCACCAATCCGTCCGGAATAGCTACCGCTACACCAATGTTGATATTTCCTCTGTGGATGATCTTATCTCCTGCCCAGCTTGAATTTACCTGAGGGTGTTTTCTTAAAGCAATTGCAGTTGCTTTAATAATCATATCATTGAAAGAGATCTTAGTGTCAGGTAAAGAATTGATTTCTTTTCTTGCTTCAATTGCTTTATCCATATTGATCTCCACCATCAGATAATAGTGAGGTGCAGAGAATTTACTTTCAGAAAGACGTTTTGCAATAATATTTCTTACCTGTGAGTTTGGAGTCTCCGTATCTTCACCCTGTACAAAGCTTACTGCAACAGGAGCAGCAGTTGCCGCAGGAGCTGAAGCAGCCGGTTTTGCAGCTGGCTGATAATTTTCAATATCTTTTTTAACGATTCTTCCGTTTTCACCAGATCCCTGAACAATGTTGATATCAACGCCTTTATCCTGAGCCATTTTCTTAGCCAGTGGAGAGATTGCTACTCTGTCAGAAGATGAAGAGTTCGCAACCGGAGCCGCTTTTTCTTCTGTTTTAGCTTCTGTTTTTTGTTCAGCTGGTTTTTCAGTGGACTGACCGGCAGCTTTTGGAGCTCCTACAGCGGAAACATCTGTTCCTGCAGGGCCAATGATTGCTAATACGGAATCCACCGGAGCAGCCCCTCCTTCTTCTACACCCTGCTTCAATAATACTCCATTGAATTCAGATTCGAAATCCTGTACCGCTTTATCTGTTTCGATCTCAGCAAGAAGATCTCCTTCTTTTACTGTATCACCTACGTTTTTGTGCCATTTAGCTACCTTACCTTCTGTCATTGTATCAGAAAGTCTTGGCATGGTAATAATTTCTACTCCTGCCGGAACTTCTGCAGCAGGTTCAGCAGTTTCTGCTTTAGGCTGTTCTTCTGATTTTTTTTCTTCAGTTCCAGCACTGGGAGCAGCAGCTCCACCTGTTAATCCTGAAATATCTTCTCCTTCATTCCCGATAATAGCTAAAACGGAGTCTACAGCAGCAGCAGCTCCTTCTTCTACACCTACGTATAAAAGGGTACCTTCTATTTCAGATTCGAAATCCTGAACTGCTTTATCAGTTTCAATTTCAGCTAAAATATCTCCTTCTTTTACTTTATCTCCTACTTTTTTATGCCATTTTGCCACCTTACCTTCCGTCATCGTGTCAGACAGGCGGGGCATCGTAATTACTTCTGCCATAATTTATTTTAATTTGAAAATTTAGCAATCTGAAAATTTGAAAATTAAAAAAGGACATCATCTATCACATTTTCAAATTCTCAAATTGTCAAATTAACTCATTATCTTTTAGTTTTCTAATTTGTCTAGGAATGGATAGTCTTCCTGAGCATATACATACTCATAGATTTTTTCTGCATCCGGATACGGAGAGTTTTCCATAAATTCGATACACTCTTCAACAAAGTCTCTGGACTTGTTATCCATCACTTCCAATTCTGCTTCTGTAGCCCATCCGTTTTCTAAAATTCTATGTTTTATCAATTCGATTGGGTCATCATTTTTATGAAGAGCTACTTCTTCTTTAGATCTGTATGGCTCAGCATCAGACATAGAGTGTCCTCTGTAACGGTAAGTTCTTGCTTCAATGAAAGTAGGTCCGTCTCCTCTTCTTGCTCTTTCAATAGCTTCGTAGGCAGCTTCCGCTACTTTTTCAGGATCCATTGCATCTACAGCAAGGCAAGGCATTTCGTATCCTAATCCTAATTTATAGATATCTTCGTGGTTGGCAGTTCTTTTTACAGAAGTTCCCATTGCATATTGGTTGTTTTCCACAACAAATACCACAGGAAGTTTCCAGTTCATTGCCATATTGAAAGTTTCGTGTAAAGAACCTTGTCTTGCAGCACCATCTCCAAAGAAACAGATATTTACTGCTTTTCTGTCGAAATATTTATCTGCAAAAGCAATACCTGCACCTAATGGAATTTGTCCTCCAACGATACCATGCCCTCCGTAAAAACGGTGCTCTTTACTGAAAATGTGCATAGATCCACCCATACCTCCGGAAGTTCCGGTAGCTTTACCACAAAGTTCAGCCATGATTCTTTTAGGGTCTACTCCCATAGCCATTGGATGGATGTGACATCTGTAAGCAGTAATCATACTATCCTTTGTAAGATCCATTGCATGTGTAAAGCCGGCAGGGATAGCTTCCTGACCGTTATACAAATGTAAAAATCCTCTGATCTTTTGTTTTAGGTAAAGAGAACGGCATTTGTCTTCAAACCTTCTCCACATTGTCATATCTTCATACCACTTCAGGTATACCTCTTTAGAAAATTCTTTCATGTGTTAGCTCTTGCTTTTTTATGATGAAATAGTTGAGCAAAATTATGAAAAAAACTTTGTTTTTATTCTATACATACATAACTTTTCGATTTTTCTGTAAAATCTATTTGCGGGCTGTATGGATTATTCTTAATTTCCGACCCCTTGGAAGGGTGAAAAAGCAGCATTTTATTCTTTGCCTTCCTCCCGCGATCTACGAGGTATCAGCCTATCCATAAGGCTTTGCCGAAATAACAGTTGATTCGGAGATATTTGAATTCATTACATTTTGTTCTTCTATTTCACTCCTCTTTAATTATTGTTAATATATATTTTGGTTATTTCAACAGCTTCTTTTCCGGAGAAAACCTGTAAGTTTCAGGATTCTGTCTTCAATTTCATTGACGAAATCACCATATTGCTGTGCAGTTCGGGCTTTAATTTCCTTTCATTCTTTATCTGCCATAAATCCTTCCCATGAAATTGTCATTGCATGTTCATCTTTCCATTCAAGCAGGCAGACAAATTCTGTCTTTTCCTGAAACTCCGATTCCCGGATCGCTACAATCGTAAATCCATATTTCTTCATTATTCTCAACGCATGATCCCTGAAGCGGTCATGGAATATCTGTTTGTTTTCCTTCGGAATTTCATATATTCTTAAATTGATGGATAGGTTGTAGCGTAGAAATATTTTCCTTGGAATCTTTTTGACCCAAAGTAAAGTATCCTAAGATTAACATTGATAAAGTGAACAGATGTTTCATGATAATGATGATTAAAACAGATCAATTAAAATTAAACATTTACTTCAAAATTTAATATTAATTTAAAAAAATGAAAAAAGTCTAACTCACTAAAACCTACTGATAATGAATTATTTTCTGAATTCACCCATCCATTTCAACCGCCTTTTCCTCCTTGTTTTTTGAGGTTATAATGGTATATTTGATTTTTAAACTAAATTATGGAAGAAAAGCAGTCTTCATTCTTACACAACATTTCAAAAGTCATTTCTGATTTTTTTAATCCTTTAGTTTCTCTGATTATTTTTTTTGTATACATGAGCCTCAGGGAATATTCTCTGAAAGATTCTATTCTTTATTTTCTGCCTGTATTATTAATGATTATCATTCCTGTAGTTATATGGCTGGTATGGAATGTAAAAACGGGAAGATATACCAATATGGATGTTTCCAACCGTGTCCAAAGGAAGACCTTATATATATTTATTGCAGTCTGTGTGATCGCCTACCTTCTTTTTAATTACATCAGAAACGGATATATTGATCTTGTCATGCTGTTTATTTTAGTCCTTCTTTTCGCACTTCAGATCAGCAATCTTTTTATCAAAAGCTCGATGCATACTGCCTTCAATGTATTTGTGGCAGCACTCTTTTTCTCCCTGGAATGGAAAATGGGTCTGGTGTGGCTGGGAATCGCTATTTTGGTTGGAGTCACTCGTGTTATATTAAAAAGACATACCGTAAAAGAAGTATTTATGGGGGCTGGAATAGCTTTTCTGGTATCTTTTATCTATCTTTATTGCAATATTCAATTTCAACATTAGAATACTTTATGAAAATAAATCATCTTACTGCCGCAGAAGAAAACTTTATGAAGCTGTTTTGGAAAATGGAATCTTTCTATCTGAAGGATGTTATGGAGCAGCATACTGAACCGAAACCACATCAGAATACGGTTTCCACTTATTTGAAAATATTAGTTGAAAAAGGCTATCTATCTACTGTAAAAGAAGGAAGAATCTTTAAATACAGCGTGCTTGTTCCTTTAGAAGAGTATAAAAAATTTCTGTTAAAAGAGCTTTCCCATAACTTTTTTAATAATTCCGGGAAGGAAATTCTGGAGCTTTTATTAAGCGAAAAATTAATCTCCCAGGAAGATATGAAGGGTTATTTTGATCTTAAAATCGAAATAAAGCCGGCCAAGATTGAAGAACCTAAGTTTGAGTTTGCTGAAGAAATCTTAAGTCCGAAAAAAGAGAAGAAAACCAAGGGAAAGGAAAAAGAAAAAGACAGGGACAAAAAGAAAAAAAAGAAAAAAGATTAATCCCAATCCTAAAAACACCAAATCATGAAAACAAAATTCCAGGAAACTCTAAACCGGGCCAATGAAGTCATTTTCCGATATCCTATGGTTTTGGTAATGGCTTTATTAGCTTCTGTTGCCGTCATCTGCATTGTGGAAACCGAACGCAGTGAAATTACTTCTTATATTAAATTCATCATTTGTTCCTGTCTTGGAATTTCTCTGATGTTTGCATTAAAAATGTTGTCCCAGAGAATCGGGAAAGAGTTACTGCTGCAGGTATCCGGTATAATTTTCCTTATAGTTTTTTATTGTATTCTCCCCGATAAAAAAAACAATTTTACAGAAGTTTATGCTTATACCATCGCTGTTACTGCCCTTCTATCCCACTTACTGGTATCATTTGTTCCTTTTCTGGAGAAAGACAGGGAACTCAGATTCTGGCAGTACAACAAAAATCTTTTTATCAATATCTTTCTCACCGCCATATTTACAGGAGTTCTGACTGGCGGTGTGGAATTAGCAATCTTAGCGGTTGATAAACTTTTTGACTTTAACTTCCACGACAGAATTTACAGAGATACCTTCTTTGTTCTCGCTATTTTTGGAAGCAGTTTTATTTTCCTTTTATTTAATGACAAAGGCTTAAATAACCTTGAGAAAGATGGTACCTATCCTGTTGTTTTGAAGTTTTTCACTCAGTTTATTCTAATTCCATTACTCCTTATCTATGTAACGATTCTTTATTTCTATTCTGTTAAAATACTGATCAACTGGCAGCTTCCCAGAGGCTGGGTTTCTTACCTTGTTTTAGCTTACAGCATTGTTGGCATTCTTGCATTACTTCTGGTTCATCCGTTGAAAGAAGAAAATGCAAAATCTTGGGTGAGAATATTCTCAAAAGCATTTTATTACACAATTGCTCCTTTGATCATTCTGCTTTTCACTGCTATTTTTACCAGAATTTTAGAGTATGGTTATACAGAACCAAGGTATTTCGTTCTCCTTCTTGCTTTATGGCTGTTAATCATTGTTGTTTATTTTATTTTCAACAAAAAAGCTACGATAAAGTTCATCCCTGTCAGCTTATTTTTATTTGGAACTTTTGCATTAATTTTCCCTTACCTTAATGCATTCAGTGTAGCTAAGAGAAGTCAGAAAACAGAATTAATGAATATTTTAAACCAGTATCAGCTAATGAGTGCCGGCAAGATTAACTTTCAGCAAAAAGTTACAGATACCGTCCGTAATGAAATTGCTGATAAATTTGAGTTTCTGGCCGAAAGAAAGCAAAGTAAATTTCTATCATCGCTGCTAAATGAAAAAGATCAGGCTGAATTAGATGATAATATTAAAAACGGCACATTTTATAATATCAATTATAATATTCAGAACAAATTTTCGGAGGTAGATGTCACTGTAAAAAACAGAGCATATGAAATGAACAGACTCGTTCTTGTTCGTGAAGAACAGGCCGTAGAACTCGGGAATTATCAATATTTGATTTCTTTCCATAGGTATAGCAGAGAGACCCAAAAACTAAATAATGACCAGTTTGAACTGACAGACGAACTGACAGAAAAATCCTCATTGAAACTCAATTTAAATTCTCAGGAAGAAATAGATTTCGGACCACAGATTATCAAGCTATTTGAGAAAAATAAAGACAAAACCGGAACCGTAAAAGTGCCGGAAATAGCAATGGAATCTGATGTAGGCAAATATCATGTCAAAATTATTTTCAGTGAAATTACGCGGGAGAAATACTCGGATAATGACACTGCCAGTATATATTACGAAAATGTTTATATTCTTATAAAATTAAAATAAGCATTATAACAAAAAGAGACTACCGTTCGGATAGTCTCTTTTATTTTTATCTGAATAGATTCTTATCTATTAGTTCCTGAACTCCACAATGGAGAATAATCACTATAAATCACTAAGTTTCCGTCATTTTGTACAGAAAGCTTATTGGCTCCTCTGCGAGAAGTATTTGAACTCCATACCGCCTTATTATAAGAATCATAAACAACCAGGTTTCCATCTGCCTGAAATTCAGCTCTGCTTCCTTTATTATCTGTTCCGGATGCCCAGATAGCATCACCATTATCATAGGATAAAACCAGATTTCCGTCGTTCTGGAAAGTCAAATAATAGCTGCCATTAGGAGAAAACACTTTTCCTCCTTTACGGAATTTGTACCCGGTACTGATATTTCCGTTTCCACGGCCAAAACCATTATCTCTTCCACTGTTTTTCAAATCACTTTTTGACGCCCATAACGGATTGGAACCATTATAAATAACAAGGTTTCCATCGTCCTGAATCGTTAATCTTTCAGCTCTTCTTCCGTTAGTATTAGAGCTAAAAGCCACACCATTTCCCGGAGTATAAACCACTAAGTTCCCATCATCCTGAAAAACAGCTCTCACTCCCTTGTTATTTGTACCTGTATCCCACATTGCAACTCCGGCTCTGTTATATAAAACCAGGTTACCATCATTCTGGAAAGTCAGATAGTATCGGTTATTACTTGCCCAGTATTTTCTGTTTTGCTCTATATTCTGTCCTGGATAAATGTTTTGTGCATTGATTAATAATCCACCAAACACCATCATTAATGCTAATAAATGTTTTTTCATTATAATTACTTTTTGATTGATTGATAATTTCTAAAATTATGCCAAAACATCATTATATTCCAACCCCGATTATAATTAAATGATTTACTGGAAATTAAATTCCATAAAAAAAGCGGCTTAAAAGCCGCTTCATATTTTTACCAACGATTTCCGCCTCCGCCACGGTTGTTACCATAGCCTCCGCCTCTATTGTTGTTGTTACCATAACCTCCACCTCTGTTGTTATCAAAGCTTCTTCTTGGCTTTTCTTCTCTTGGCTTAGCTTCAGATACATTTAGAGCTTTTCCGTTGAATTCTTTCTGGTTAAGAGATTCAATAGCTTGCTTTCCTTCTTCATCACCCATTTCTACGAAACCGAAACCTCTGGAACGACCAGTTTCTCTGTCTGTAACGATTTTAGCTGATGATACATCCCCAAATTCTGCGAATAGATCGTGCAACTCATACTCTTTAGTTGCGTAATTGATGTTTGAAACAAAAATGTTCATTTTAAATAAATTAAAAAATTAATAAAAATTTGGTATATAAAAGAAAAACAACATAAATTAATGAACAAATATTGATTCCAAATATAAACGTATGCAAGATACAATTAAAAATTTCAAATCAAAGCTTTTTTTAAACATTTCTTACATTATGTTTAATCTAAAAATAAAACAAGCACATAAATCAAATTCAAACACTTGAAAATCAAGTGCTTAAATAAAAACATATTTAATCATAAAGTTAGTTAAAGATTTAAAAACAAATGCCAATACTGAGCACTCAAAATCAAGTTACTAGATACATATCATTCTATTTATCAACTTCCTTGCCCCACCATTCTACTTAACATTTAAAATGCTAAAACAAAAATATAACCATACACCACCAATTATACTAACACACTCATTGAAATTGCCGAAGACTGCTCTGTTTTCCAGGCACAGGTTCATCCTGAAAAGAAAGAAAAAACACTCGCCAATCTACCATATGAGAAACTTATAAAAGTTCCTATCAATATTCATCCGATCATCTAATTTTTAAATGCTATGCTATTAAAAATGAAATTTCAGACAACGAAAAAGAGAATGAAAGACAAAAGTTCTTTTCTAAGGGCCACCCCTGCCTCAGATGTTCTCCTTTAGCGAAAAAGTATGGATTGGTATTCCATCATAATCCGGAATGAAAAGTAGCGATGATTGCCATAGAAAGTAAAGAATATCAAACACTGCTGAATGATTCTTCTATAACAAAAACGAAAGCCCGCGCTCCAAAAGAAAATGATTGAGAAAATGAATGATTCTTTTCAGATCAATAAATACTATTCTTTTGAAAAGATCAGCTTTTAACACTAAATTTGTGCTGCAAATTATTAACAGATGAACTACCATACCAGAAAATGGGTAAAGCCCGAAGATTTAAACCCCAATCATTCACTTTTCGGAGGAAGACTTCTTCAATGGATAGATGAAGAGGCTGCTCTTTATGCTATTATTCAGTTAGAAAATACCAAAGTAGTAACCAAATTTATTTCTGAAATCAACTTTGTCAGCTCAGCCAAACAAGGAGATATTATAGAGATAGGAATTGAAGCTACTCATTTCGGATCTTCTTCTATTACTTTAAGATGTGATGTAAGAAACAAAATGACTCATCAAACCATCATTACTGTAGAAAGAATTGTCATGGTGAACCTTAACGAAGAAGGCAATCCTGCTCCTCATGGCAAAACCCAGATAGAATTTGTAAAAGACAGGTTAAACAACAACCTATGAAGATCTTTATAAAAAATATGGTCTGCAACAGATGCATTGCGGCGGTAGAAACTATTTTCCGTAATGCAGAGGTAAAGACAGCGAATGTTTTACTGGGAGAAGTTGAAACAGAATCTGATGTTTCTGCTCAAACAATGCATATCATAGAAAAAGAGCTGCTTGATACAGGTTTTGAAAGGATTATGGACTCTGCTCATCAGACCGTAGAAAAAATTAAAAACCTGATTATTGTCAAAATAAGTGATCTTGATATCCCGGAAGACTTTCTGCTTTCTGAATTTTTAAGTTCAAAACTTCACAAAGATTACAGCGCTCTTTCAAAAACATTTTCACAAAACGAAAATATCACATTAGAGCAGTTTTTCATTCTTCAGAAAATTGAAAAAGTGAAGGAGCTTCTTTTATACAACGAATTCAATCTTACCGAAATTGCAGGAAAACTCGGTTATAAGAGTGTACAGCACCTTTCTTCCCAGTTCCGTAATGTGACCGGATTCACACCCACTGAATTCAAAAAGCTCAAAGAACATCATCGCAAACCGCTTGACAATCTATAAGTTTGAGTGTTTAGGAGTAAAGGAATTAAATATTCCTATTTCACTTACAAACTCTCAAACGCTCACACCCAACAACTCTCAAACCCTCTTACTCTTATACTCTCCCAATCCACCTAATTTTATAACTATTATCCTTAAATTTATAACAACCTTCGTTTTCCATTGTGGAAATTTGCAGTATAAATTTAAGAATCATGGAACAACAGTATAAAATACTCGGAATGACCTGTTCCGGCTGCCAGAAAAAGATATCAAATCAACTGAACAGTGTTGATGGTGTTAAAGCCGATGTTAATCTGGAAAACAATACAGTCACCATCACTTCCGATCATGAAGTAAAACTTTCAGTATTAAATGATGCTCTGGCAGAAATAGGAAAATACATACTTGAAGATCCTAATACTCCTAAGACAGCCTTCGCAAAACCTCAGGACCGTGTATCGCCTTCTTCAGTATATTATTGTCCAATGGAATGCGAAGGAGATAAAGTATATTTCAAACAGGGTGAAAGATGCCCTGTCTGCAAAATGTATCTGGTTCCTATTGAAGAAAAGCTGGCTAAAGATCCTAATCATAAACCAGCTTATTCATCAACCAACCTTCCTGAAAGCTTTAAAGATAGTATAGGGAAGCATTATTGTCCAATGTTTTGCGAAGGCGACAAAGTATATGATGAGAAAGGAAGTTGCCCTGTTTGTCATATGGATTTAGAACCGATTACGGAAGAAATTGCCCAAAAAGCAAATTCGCACCAGCATCACTCTCATTTTCAAAGCCATAGTTATGAAACGCCTAAAGTAACTGATGAAATGGCAGGAAGATATTACTGTCCCATGTATTGTGAAGGCGACAAAACCTACGATTCCAATGTAGGATGTCCGGTTTGCGGAATGGACCTTGTAAAATATCCTGAAAAGAAAACCGCAAAATACACCTGTCCTATGCATCCGGAAGTCATTCGTGACGAACCGGGAGACTGCCCTATCTGTGGAATGGATCTCGTAAGAATGCCCGACAGCAGTGATAATGATGAAGATGAAACCTACAATATATTAAAAAGAAAATTCATTACTTCCCTGGCGTTTACTATACCGGTTTTCATTCTCTCAATGGGAGGAATGTTGATCAACTTTCCTTTCTCTCATCAGATTCAGGGATTTATTGAACTTGCTTTTACACTTCCGGTGATGTTTTATTCAGGCTGGTTCCTGTTGAAAAGAGGCTGGATTTCATTCAAAACATGGAACCTCAATATGTTCAGTCTTATTGTTCTTGGGATTGCTGCAGCATTTTTTTTCAGTATTGTTGCTCTGATATTTCCAGACATTATTCCACATGAAATACGCGGACATCATCAGGAAATTCCGTTGTACTTTGAGGCAGTCTGTGTAATTTTAACCCTTGTCATTTTAGGTCAGCTGATGGAAGCCGCAGCCCATAAAAAAACTGGAAATGCCATCAAAGAATTAATGAACCTTTCACCGGATGAAGCTAACCTTATGGTGAATGGTGAAGAAAAGAAAGTGCTGCTTTCTCAGGTAAAAATAGGAGATTTATTAAAAGTAAAACCTGGTGAAAAAATTCCTGTAGACGGAAAAATCACTGAGGGTAATTCTATTGTAGACGAAAGTATGATTACAGGAGAACCTGTTCCTGTTGAAAAAAATATAGACGATAAAGTATCTTCCGGAACCATCAACGGAAATCAGGTATTCGTTATGAAGGCAGAAAAGGTAGGCGATGAAACTCTGCTTTCCCAAATCATTAAAATGGTGAATGAAGCCAGCCGCAGTAAAGCTCCTATCCAGAAACTTACAGATAAGGTTTCAAAAGTATTTGTACCTGCAGTCATTCTTATTGCTGTGCTTACTTTTGTTTTGTGGCAATTCTTCGGTCCGGAAGGAAAAAGAACCTTATTTGCTTTTGTGAATGCGGTTGCCGTTTTAATTGTGGCTTGTCCCTGTGCACTTGGGCTGGCAACTCCCATGTCTTTAATGGTAGGAATCGGGAAAGGTGCTAAAAACGGAATCCTTATCAAAAATGCAGAAGCTCTTGAGCAGATGAATAAAGTAAATGTTTTGATTACTGATAAAACAGGAACTTTAACAGAAGGGAAACCTTCAGTAGAACATATTGAAACAGTAAACGGAGATCAGCATCAGATCTTAAAACTGGCTTTTTCTTTGAATCAGAATTCTGAACATCCGCTTTCCAATGCTGTCATAAAAAGAGCAAAAGAAGAGAATCTGACGGCTGAAAAAGTAGATCAGTTTGAAAACATATCCGGAAAAGGAGTCAAAGGAAATATCAACGGCAAGACCGCTTATCTTGGAAATGAAAGTCTATTGACCTCGCATCAGATTATAATTCCGGAGAGCTTAAAACAGAAAGCATTAGAATTTCAGTCTAAAGCCCATACGATTTCTTATATCGCACAGGATCAGCAGGTGCTGGGATTTGTAAGCTTTACAGATAAAATCAAAGAAAGCTCTAAAAAAGCCGTAAAACAGCTGATGAGTGAAGGAATAGACGTCATCATGATGACAGGAGACAATGAACATACTGCCAAAGCCGTTGCTGATGAGTTAGGAATTAAACATTTCAAAGCCAACTGTCTTCCTGAAGATAAACTGAATGAAGTAAAAAAACTGCAGCAGCAGGGTAAAATCGTAGCGATGACCGGAGACGGGATTAATGACTCTCCTGCCCTTGCACAATCTGATGTGGGAATTGCGATGGGAACAGGAACAGATGTTGCGATTGAAAGTGCTGAGATCACTTTATTAAAAGGAGATATCTTAGGTGTTGCAAAAGCTAAATTACTGAGTGAAAAGCTCCTCAAAAACATTAAAGAAAATCTGTTTTTCGCATTCATTTATAATGTTTTGGGTGTCCCGGTAGCGGCAGGATTATTGTATCCATTCTTTGGAATTCTGCTATCTCCTATGATTGCAGCTGCAGCAATGAGCTTCAGTTCATTATCTGTCATCCTGAATTCATTAAGGTTAAATTCTGTAGATCTGGATATACAATAATATCTTCTACATAATATGAATTGATGTGTCCCTTCCAGTGAAAACAGTTTCAACAGGTTTAGCCTGACAATGCTTAAAAATTCCGGCTGGTATTCGGGTTGTCACCCTGAGCCTGTAGAAGGGCTGTCAATAAGAAAACCTTTGTTAATAATCATTAATCTCGAGTATTAATTAAAAGGATAACCCAATAAATGAGTTTTGTCTTTCTGTAATAACAAAACTCATTTATATATTGATATGCATTATTTTTCCATTAAAACATCAACATTGATGGACGGTTCTCCTGAAGAATATTTTTGCCATTCTCCAAAATAATTTCTGTAGTATGTGTTTTTTGAAAAGGCAAAGATATTTCCCCCAAAATAAAGCTCTCCTTTAAAATCTTCAGAAACACGAAATGAAACAAAAAAATCTTGATCTATCCAGATATTTTTATCTGAAACATCAAGACTTAATGTATTATTTTTAATATCATCCTTGGTAAATGTAAGTTTTAAAGTTTCATTCACCTGAGACTCACCTGGAAGATCATTTATAGAATTTTGAACATCAAAGATAATTGCAACAGGCTGTTCAAAAGAAAAATAAGCTAAGCTGATATTAATATTCTTTATTTTAATTCTTTTATTATTCTTTACCTTAATAGCATATTCCCGGAATAGCCTTTCTGGCTTATCAGAATTGTACCCTCCATAAGAACGCTTTGAATTTTTAGTTCCGAAGTTTTTCGTTACATATTTTTTAGAGATAACATCGATATTGGGAATTTCAATGGATTTATTTTTAAGTAAAACAGTATGATCTGGCAAAACCAAAAAATCAGAAAGTTTCATACGGAAAGTTTCATATCCACTTATCTCTACTTTTACAACTTTACTTTTTGCTATATCCGTAATATCAAGAGTATAGTTTCCTGCATGATCGGTAATATCCCCTACATTCTCATTTTCCACTCCAATTCTTGCATCCGACACCGGGCCTTCTTTATCTGTTAAAATTCTTCCAGAAATCTTCTGAGCAGAAAATTGCCCGGCCAAAAGAACAATAATTAAATATCTAAAACTCATCAATATCAAAATAATCATGCAATATAGTAACAATATTGAAATTCCAGCATTAGTAGAAAAAAACTATCGTTTTCATATTTATAAATGTTAAATTTTACAGAAAAGCAGATCATAAATTTACAATTCATCAGGTAATGCAAACATCGTTTAAAATAAAGTTCTTAAAATAAACTTAAAAAGAAAAATACCTGCACAGCATGGCATATAATTTGTTAATTTTCAGCTGTTATTTTTAACGATTTTTAACAATTTAATACTCCATTATCTTTATGAAAAAAATTTTTGCGGGAAAGTCAAAAAATATGACTTTTCTAGGGATGGTTGCATTGATGAGTGCAACTTCGGCTTTATTAAACAGCTGTAATTTCAAGAATGAGGTGAACAATGTCCCCGTCGTCAGTTCACAGGAACATCCTTCCGCAGAAATAATCCCCAATAATATGGATGATGAAAGTGTTGATCCGGATAAAAGAGTAATCTACCTTACCTTTGATGACGGCCCCAATCAGGGAACTGAAAATCTTTTAAAAATCCTGGACAAAAGAAATGTTTGCGCCACTGCCTTTCTGGTAGGGAAACATGCTTATGGCAGTAAAAAACAGAAGGATGATCTTCTCTTGCTTAAGCAAAACCCCTTGATAGAACTGGCGAACCATAGCTTTTCCCATGCCCACAACAAATACACAGATTTTTATAAAAATGCTGATGCTGTAGTTCACGATTTTGATATCGCCAAAGACAGCCTGAAACTTACCGATAAAATAGCACGAACTCCCGGAAGAAATATCTGGAGGCTCAACAATATTAATGTAACAGATATTAAAAGTTCTACTGTGGCAGCAGATGGTCTTAAAAAAGCCGGTTATAAAGTAATTGGCTGGGATCTTGAATGGAGGCCTTCTCAAAAAATGACTTTAAAAGGAAGTCATGAGGCCATGATCAAGAAAGTAGACAGCATTTTCCTGAACGATCTTGAGAAAACATCCAGACACCTGGTATTCCTTACTCACGATCAGTATCTGAGAGATGCGGATTCTATCAATGAGCTGGACATGTTTATTGAAAAACTGCAGAAGAGCAACAGGTTTGTCTTCAGAAAAATCTCTCAGTATCCAAAGATCAATGAGGTTCTGAATTAATTTTACTGTAAAAGTACCGTGTAAAATGTATTCATCACTGGCAACTGTCAGGGAATTTTCGGAAATTTGCAACTATGAGTATTAAAGAAAATTATAAAACTATAAAAGACCAGCTGCCATCGGATGTCCAGCTGGTTGCTGTTTCAAAAACACATCCGGCTTCTGCAGTACAGGAAGTATACGATCTTGGACAAAAGGTTTTTGGAGAAAACAAAGTACAGGAACTGATGGAAAAAGCCCCTCATCTTCCTCAGGATATACAATGGCATCTGATTGGTCACTTACAGACCAACAAAGTGAAATACATTGCTTCCTTCATAGATACCATACAGAGTGTGGATTCTGAAAAATTATTAACAGAAATCAATAAAGAAGCAGGAAAGAATAACAGAATCATTAAAGTTCTTCTGCAGGTAAAAATTGCAGCTGAAGAAAGCAAGTTCGGGCTTGATATTTCCGAAGCCAAAAATCTTTTCCAACAATACACTGAAGGCAGATTTCCTCATGTTGAAGTTACCGGACTGATGGGAATGGCTACATTCACTGACGATGAGCAGCAGGTTAGAAATGAATTTTTAACATTAAAGATGCTTTTTGATGAATTAAATCAATTAAAAACTTTAAATACCTTATCAATGGGAATGAGTGACGATTTCCCTATAGCCATTGAGTGTGGGGCTAACTCTGTAAGGGTTGGATCTGCCATTTTTGGGAGAAGAGACTACTCCAAATAGAATATTTAGGTATAGTTTTTGCTAATAATTGAAACAAAAAATTTAAATTTGCAACTATGCAAAAAATCCTTATAGTAGAAGACGAAAAAGCAATCTCGGGAGTACTTCACAGTATTCTTTCGGATGAACTCACCGATTATGAATTTGTTATCGCCGAAGATGGCCTTGAAGGTTACAAACAGGTAGAAAAAGAAGATTTCGCACTGGTGATTTCCGATATTAAGATGCCTAAAGTTTCAGGAACCGAACTTTTGAAGCAAAGCCTTGCATTAAAACCAGAAACTACTTTTATCATGATCTCAGGCCACGCAGATATTGATTCTGCCGTTTCCTGTTTAAAGGAGGGTGCATACGATTTTATCTCCAAACCAATTGATATCAACAGATTGATTACAAGTGTAAAAAACGCATTGGTTAAAGAGACTCTGAAGAAAGAAAACAAAAATCTTCAGACTGAAAATAAAACCTTAAAGAAAAAAGTAAGCAAAAAATACCAGATGATTGGTACATCTCCTGCTCTTCAAAAGATTCAGGATATGATCGAAAAGGTAGCTGTTTCCGACGCCAGAGTTCTGATCACAGGACCTAACGGTGCAGGAAAAGAGCTGGTTGCTCATGCTATCCATAATCAGAGTGACCGGGCAAGAGGTCCTATGATAGAAGTAAACTGTGCTGCGATTCCGTCTGAACTAATTGAATCTGAACTTTTCGGGCACGTAAAAGGATCTTTTACGGGGGCTATTAAAGATAAGCAGGGAAAATTTGAGCAGGCAAATGGTGGTACTATCTTCCTTGATGAGATTGGAGATATGAGCCTTATTGCCCAGGCTAAAGTACTGAGAGCGCTACAGGAAAGCAAAGTTTCTCCTGTGGGAAGTGATAAAGAAATCAAAGTTGATGTAAGAGTAATTGCAGCAACGAATAAAAATATGCAGAAAGAAATTGAGGAAGGAAAATTCAGAGAAGATCTTTACCACAGACTTTCTGTTATTGAAATCTATGTTCCGCCATTGGATGAAAGAAAAGAGGACATCAAATTATTGGTTGAGCATTTTTCAGGCATGATTGCTGATGAGCATGGTACTGCTACGAAAAAGTTTGATGATAAAGCTATTGATGCTTTAAAAGCACTTTCATGGACTGGAAATATCAGAGAGTTAAGGAATGTTGTCGAGAGATTGATTATTCTTGGTGGAAACACTGTTTCTGAAGGTGACGTTGCAAGTTTTGTAAGGAAATAATAAACTATTATTTACCATATTATAAAAATTTGCAGTGTTACCACTGCAAATTTTTTTTTGACCCTATTTGAATGATAAACTATATGAATCTTAAAATATTATGAACTTTTTAAACAAAAACTATACAAAGGAATGCCTGACTTTGGCTCTGCCTGTGATGCTTACCCAGGTGGGGCAGGTTTCAGTAAACTTATTCGACAATATTATTGTCGGAAAACTGTTGGGTGCTGATGCACTGGCATCCGTTTCATTGGGAAATGCTGTTTTTTTCTCCATATTTGTGTTAGCCCTGGGGTTTTCATTCGCCATACCGCCATTGGTTTCGGAGGCGCATTCCAAAGAGGATCATGCTACGATCAATTCTGTATTCAGCCACGGTTTTATTATCAATATGTCTGTCGGAATTATTCTGATGGTTATTCTCCTTTTGGGAATGCCACTCCTGTATCATTCAGGACAGCCTGCCAAGATTATTCCTGATACCGTAGGTTTCTTAAGTATTATGGTAGTCAGTATGATTCCATTCATGGCATTTCAGACGCTTCGAGAAGTTTCTGAAGGTTTATCCTATACCATTGGAGTTACCAAAGCAACCATTATTGCGAATATCATCAATATTGCCTTAAACTATGTCTTTATCAAAGGACTTTGGGGAATTCCGGCAATGGGGGTACAGGGATCCGCACTGGCCACCTTGATTTCCAGAATCTTCATGGTGGTTTTCCTTTATTTTGTGTTGGTAAAAGAAGAAAGAACAAGACGTTATATCAAGGACTTTTCTTTAAAAATTCAGGATTTCTCAAAGCAGATGTTTGATAAAATGGTGAGACTTGGATTACCTACAGCTTTACAGATGTTCTTTGAAGTAACCGCTTTTGCCGGAGCAGCATTTATTTGTGGACTGATCTCTGCTCACGATATTGCTTCTCACCAGATTGCTTTAAGCATGGCTTCATTTACCTTCAATTTATGTGTAGGCTTCAGTGTTGCCTCTACGGTAATGATTGGTAGAAAACTGGGGGAACAGAATTTTGTGGAACTGAGAAAAGTAGGAATCAACAACCTGAAAATTGCCTTTATTTTCATGTGTATCTGTGGATTGGTATTTATTTTAGGCAGAAATATCCTTCCGACTTTCTTCACGAAAAAAGAAGAAGTGGAAGTTATTACCCTGGCTGCAAAACTGATGATCATCGCTGCTTTATTCCAGCTTTCTGATGGAATTCAGGTAACAGCTTTGGGAATGCTGAGAGGTTTGCAGGATGTGAAAATTCCTTCTATTTATACCTTCATTGCCTATTGGGTAATTACTATTCCATTAGGATATTTCTTCTGTGTTACTTTGGAAATGGGCGCATTCGGAATGTGGATTGCACTTGGGCTGGGATTAACAGTCTCCGCTGTTTTCCTAGTGAAACGATTCCTGAATATGTCTGCGAAAAGAATTAAGCAGAATTCATAAAACAAAATAGCTGTTTCAGATTTGAGACAGCTATTTTTATATTCTTTCGCTTTTTTGCTTAACCGCAGATTTCACGGATGAGCACAGATGATTGTGCATAATTCTTTTTTATAGATTAAATGATTATAAACCCGTTTTACAAGTTTATCTTTTCTCTTTCTCCACAATTATAATTAATCTATTCTTTTTCCTAAAATCTTCAGACTTCTCTCCACGCCATCCAGAATCGCTACATTAGGAAGACTTCCCCAATCTTCAAATCCAAAATGCCTGAACAGTTTTAAACTGGGTTCATTATGAAGGAAAATAAGCGCTACAAGGTTTTTTACTCCAAACTTTCCGGCGTTATCAATGCAATACTGAAGAATAGTTTTTCCATACCCTTTTCCTCTGAAGGTTTCATCCAGATAAATGCTCACTTCTACCGTCCTATTGTAAGCCGCTCTTTCATGGAATGAACTGAAACTTACCCAACCAACGGTTTGCTCCTGGCTATCTTCAACTACCCAAAGAGGTCTTGTCTGAGGATTGTGTTCTTCAAACCACTTTAGTTTGCTTTCTACAGAGACTTCTTCCATATCTGCAGTGACCATTCTTGAAGCAATGGTTGAGTTGTAGATGGCTACGATTTTATTTAAATCAGCCAACTCAGCATTTCTGAACTTTAATTTTTCCATGAATATTGGATTCAACTTATTGTAACACAAAAATACTAAATTTTAAAAACACCCCCTTAAAACACATACTTAATTTATTAAATTTTAATATTTAAACCAGCATACCCCTTTGAAATACTATTAAAATACAAGATATTGTATTTGTAAAAAAATTATTTCAAATCTTTTAAAATTCTATTTAAACTTCTTACTGCAATTCCGAGGTAAGCCGCCATATCTTCTTTGGAAATCTGAATATTCTGCTTAGACTGCATTTGAAGCAATTGTTTTAAAGTATGTTCTACCGTATAGAGTTGTTGATAGGAAGCTCTGCTGGATGTATTGATAATTCGTTCCGCAAAAGACTCTAAAAGAAGATTATTGAGTGCGAGATCATTTTTTATCAAAGATCTGAAAGCAGGAATTTTTACTGAGTATGCTTCAACTTCCGTAAGAGCCTCAATACTACACAGGCAGTTTATATTTTTAATCAATTCCACTTCACCGATTATTTCTCCACTTCCCAGAAACTCAACAATATATTCTTTTCCGTTCTCTTCTACTAAATAACATTTGACAATGCCTTCTTTAATCAGCATGACATGAGAAAGCTGATGATCCTGTATAAGCACTTTATCCCCTGCAGAAAAGAGTTTTACTATAATATTATCACTATCATTCTGCTTTTCATACAGATCATTGAGATAGTTTAAAAATGCCTGATTCGTTCTTAACATATTCACCCGGGACAAATGTCCTTTTGTTATTGAGTTTTTATATTGAATTTTGCGGAAAGAAAATTACAAAACAAAAATGAATAATCATATTACTACGATTGCCTTTGATGCAGATGACACACTTTGGATCAACGAACCCTACTTCCAGGAGGCAGAGAATGAATTCTGCAGGCTGCTTGAAGATTATCTTCCACAGCATTCAATATCACAGGAATTGTTTAAAACAGAAATGCAGAATCTTCATTTATATGGCTATGGAGTAAAAGGATTTATGCTTTGCATGATTGAAACCATCGGTAGAGTTTCTAATAATACAGCATCATTGGAACTAGTAAACAAAGCTATCCAGCTAGGTCAGGAACTTCTTCAGAAACCCATTGAATTGCTTGATGGCGTTACTGAAACCCTTGAAAGCTTAAAGGGAAAATACAGACTGGTTGTCGCTACAAAAGGGGATCTTCTGGATCAGGAACGTAAACTTAAAAATTCGGGATTACAGGATTATTTTCATCACATTGAAATCATGAGTGATAAAAAAGAACACGATTACAAAAAGCTTCTGGAGCATCTGGACTGCCAGCCTGAAAACTTTCTGATGCTTGGAAATTCTATCAAATCAGATGTCTTGCCGGTATTAGAAATCGGTGGATCTGCCGCTCATATTCCTTATCATATCACCTGGAGTCATGAACAGCATGATGTAAACCTGGAACATCCGAATTTTATGGAGCTTAAGAGTATTGATGAGATTTTGAAGCGCTTTTAACTACAATATAACTAACACCCCAACTTCCTTATTATTTTTTTTAATCAAAAAAAGAGACTGTTGATAGGAAACAGTCTCTTTTATTATTTATTTCTTCAAGCACTTTTCAAGGAACTGATCCTGCTCCCATAAAAGGTGTAAGATATTTTCTTTCGCCTGGTAACTGTGGGCTTCTTTTGGAAGAAGAACCATTTTTACCGGAGCGCCCAGATTTTTCAATGCCTGAAAGTATCTTTCAGTCTGCAATGTAAATGTTCCCGGGTTATTATCTGCATCACCGTGAATCAGAAGAAGCGGAGTCTTCATTTTGTCGGCATGCATGAAAGGAGACATTGTGTTGTAGATTTCCGGAACATCCCAATAGTTTCTCTGCTCACTCTGGAACCCGAATGGTGTCAACGTTCTGTTATAAGCACCACTTCTTGCAATTCCACATGCAAAGAGGTTAGAATGGGTCAGAAGGTTTGCCGTCATAAATGCACCATAAGAATGTCCTCCTACAGCCACTTTCTTTCTGTCGATATATCCTAAATGATCTACCGCATCAATAGCTGCCGCTGCATTGGCAACCAACTGGGGAATAAAAGTATCATTAGGTTCTGTTTTTCCTTCACCGATAATCGGGAAAGCGGCATCATCAAGAACAGCATATCCTTTCGTTGTCCAATACACAAAAGATCCGTAATATGGGAAAGTAAAGTCATTCGGGTTTTGTGTGTTCTGGCCTGCTGTATTCTTATCCTTATATTCAGTTGGATAAGCCCATATTAGCAACGGAAGCTTCTCTTTTTTCGCTTTTCTGTCGTAGTTGGCAGGCAGATAAAGAGTTCCCGTTAAAGTAACGCCATCATTTCTCTTGTAAGTAATCACTTCTTTGTAAACATCTTTGATGCTTTCAAAAGGATTGGCAAAGTTGGTTACAGCTTCTGCTTTATTAGATTTAATATTTTTTTTGAAATAATTAGGATAAAGGCTTGGTGACTGTTGAGTCGTAAGGACTTCACCCTTAGAGGCGTTAAGGATATCAATAATTTCTTCCTTACCGTTTTTTATATTGGAAGTATAAAGCCTTTTCTTTTTCAGGGATTTTACATCCATTTCATCAATAAAAGGATGCTGTCCGTCTTTGGTAAATCCATCTCCGATCAGATAAGCTTTTCCTCCTTTCATATCGATTACATACCGTCCATATTGGTTTTTCGTTGTGTTAAATCTTCCCGGATCACTGTATACATCCTGATAATTTCTGTCATCAAAAATTTTAGATTCTCCGTTGTTAATATCTATCAGGTAAGACTTTGTATTTCTTGTGTCATACCAGCCTTCAGAAACAATCGCATAATGATCATTGGTCCAGACTACATCTTGATATCTCTGCTTGGTTTTAAAGAAAGATTTTGGTGCTGCTGTGAATGGGGCTTCCCATGTAAATATCTCATCTCTGAAATCTGCTGTTTTAGACTGATCTCCTCCGTCCAAAGCTTCAGCGTAGGTAAGTGTTGCAGGCGCGTCGCTTCTCCACCCCATATTTCTTTTCCCGGTTCTTACTGAAGAGAATCCTTTAGGCATGATCTCATTTAAGGGAACATCATTTACTGTTTTCACAATATTTCCTTTCATATCATAGACAACCGTTGTGGATGGGAATCTACTGAGCGGAACGATATAGGAAAATGGTTTTTTGATCATAGTAGCCAACAGGTAATTTCCATCCGGAGAAAAACTTAAGCCGGCATACATATCCTGATCTTTCAGTTTATTAAGATTTCCTGTAAGATCTACCTTATAAATTTCAGAAGCAGTAAGGGTCTCAAAGTTCTTTTCGTCCTGAGGATTTTTCAAAAGGTCCTGATACGTTCTGTTTTGAGAAACTTTGCCATCTGCTGTTGAAACAATAGGGCCTGTAGGAAGATCTTTAGCGGCATCTATAAGAACAGCTCTGTTCTGTGGAAGTGTTCTGATCAGGAAACTTTGAGAATCATTATACCATACATAAGGCATTCCCAGATTGGCATTCAGATTATCTGCTGTAATTTTTTTGGCAGACGCAGTTTCCATATCCACTACCCAAAGTTCTACTCCTTTAACAGTGGTATTGGTAAAAGCCAGTTTTTTTTCATCCGGTGAAAAAGAAACGTAGGTAATTTTTGGATTGGATGGCAGATTTTTTACCTGAATTTCATTTTTATCATTGATTTTTCTGATCTTCAGATTATTTGAATAAGTTGCAGTGCTAGAAATATTAGTCACCGGATTGATTCTTAGTCCTCCAAGTTTCATTTCCTGCTGGCTGAGATCTTCCAATGTTTTATATGTTGGACGATAGGTAAAAACTACCCAGTCTTTTTTGCTGTTCATCAAAACACCCGGAGGTCTGTCATAATCTGCCAGCTTTAAGATCTCAGCAGAAGGTTTTTGATACGTAATATTTTCCTGTGCATCATAAAAATTGAGAAATGCCAGAAGGCAAATAGTCAGTTTTATCTTCATAAAAAATTCATTTTCTACGAATGTAGTGAATTTTAAAAGAATTTTAACACTGAAAATAAGACTCCTTTTAGTGTCATATTTCTTTTTTTATATTGTTTATCTTACAAATAATAATATGAGAAATTAAAAAAAATGATCAACGGAGGAAATGCTCCGTTATGTGATAACGGTTTGATGGCTTGCAGAGTAAGAGATGAAAACAGAGCTCTGATCTGAAAATGCTTACCACAGTGCAATTATTAATAACAGAAAAGGCACTTCACGAAATGAAGTGCCTTCTTTATTTTGTATTGTTGTAAAATTACCAGTCTGAAGCTCTTTTTCTTCTTTCAATCATATGATCTACTGAAAATTTTCCAGCCCCAATTACCATAAGCAAAAGATAAACGGAAAGATAGATAAGGCTCATTTCTCTTTTTTCGAATGGATCTGCTCCATGTACTACAAAAGCAGCAATGATCATGGTAAAGATCAGAAATCCCAGAGAAATTCTTGTAAAAAGTCCTAATATCAGTAGTATTGAACATACAAACTCAGCAAAAACCGTCAGAATCAGAGATACCTGCGGTCCTAATCCCATAAAATCAAAAAACTCAATTTTACCACCTGCCAATAGCATCTGAAGCTTTGGAAAACCATGAGAAAGCATGGCAAAACCAACAAACACTCTCACAGCCAGTAAAATAATATCTTTAGGTATTGAGCTGAAATTTGAATTATTATAGTTCATGTACTAAAAAATTTACACTAAGGTACTAAAAAATCTGTTAATATAATGGGATTACAGGCTATTTTAGTCTATCTGTAACCGAAATTTTTAAGATCTCTGTCGTTCTTTCTCCAGTCTTTTTTCACTTTTACAAAAAGGTTTAAGTGAATTTTTTTGGTGAAAAACTTTTCAAGGTCTATTCTGGCTTCTGTTCCAACTTTTTTGATAGCTTCTCCTTTATGACCGATAATAATTCCTTTCTGAGTATCTCTTTCTACATAAATAATAGAGTCTATAAAGATAATTCCTTCTTTCTCTTTGAACTGTTCAGTCACTACTTCTACAGAGTATGGAATTTCTTTATCATAATTCAAGAGAATTTTCTCACGAATAGCCTCATTAACAAAAAATCTTTCAGGTTTATCTGTATACTGATCCTTATCGTAGTAAGGAGGGTTTTCAGGAAGTAAAGATTTTATTTTAGGTAAAATAACGTCTGTATTAAAGGCATTCAATGCAGAAATAGGTAAAATTTCAGCCTTAGGAATTCTGTTATGCCATTCTTCTACCAATTTTTCAAGGCCTGCCTGATCCGTCTGGTCTACTTTATTAAGAAGAAGAAGAACAGGTACCGGGATTTTATTCAGTTTATCTATTAAAAATTCTGATGGTTCTGCTTTATCGGTAACATCTACAATAAACAGGAAAACGTCAGCATCCTGCAAAGAGTCCTTTACAAAATCCATCATTTTTTCCTGTAGTCCGTATTTTGGATCCAATACTCCCGGAGTATCAGAAAATACGATCTGAAGATCATCTTCATTATAAATCCCAAAAATTCTGTGACGGGTTGTCTGCGCTTTCTGCGTTACAATCGCCAGCTTCTCCCCCATTAATTGATTGAGCAAGGTCGATTTTCCCGCATTGGGCTTTCCAACTATATTTACAAATCCAGCTTTGTGCATAAAAATAATATTACGAACTGCAAAGTTAGTAAAACAAAATTGGTCTTTACGGTTAATCTTAATTTTTAAAGGAAAAAAGAGAGTTATATTTCTAAATATGGGATGAGAAAAGGAGATTTACAGAGAGTAGATTGCTGCGCAAACCACCCCGTCAAAAATTTGTTAAATTTTTGCAACCGCTCCAAATGGAGCAATTACTGTTCTTTCCATTGTAATTTTGACAATAAATAGGTTGAATTCGGAATAATTTTGATCATCTTTATAATAATATTTCTTACAAAAACTATCGGATAATTTTGTATTGCATTAGTTAAAACTGATATTTTTGACTATTAGAATTCACCTTTATGAATATAGACCAGATTCTTGATAAGGTTTACCTTCTTCCTGAAACCTCAAAAAACAGCTTAAAAGAGCATATTAGTGAAGTTTCCCATCCTAAAGGTTTTTGTCTTATGGAAGCTGATAAAGTGATTCCTTATCTTTATTTTATAAGAAAAGGGATCGCACGTGCTTATTCTTCAACAGCTGACAATGATATTACTTTCTGGTTCGGAAGCGAGGGACAGTGTATTCTCTCGATGAAAAGCTATGTGGAGGACAAACCCGGCTATGAAAGCATTGAACTTCTGGAGGACTGTGATCTGTACAGAATGGAAACAGAAAACCTAAGAAAACTGTTCAATGAAGATATCCATATTGCCAACTGGGGACGAAAGCTGGCAGAAGCAGAAATGATAAAATCTGAAGAACTGATTATTTCCAGACAGTTCAAAACTTCTCTGGAACGTTATAAAGATATTATGGCGTATCAACCTGAACTGCTAAAAAGGGTTCAGCTGGGATATATTGCGTCGTATCTTGGGATTACTCAGGTAAGTTTGAGTAGGATACGGGCCGAAATCAAGTAGATTAAAAATTGAAGGATTAAATGATTAAAAAATTCTGTGATCCTTAATTTATGTTTGGGCTAAAGCCAACGGAATGATTCTTATATTATAAGCGGACTAAAGTCCGCCTCTATTGATATTGATACTGATATTATATATTCTGTTTTTTCTTCCAGCTTCCAGCTTTCATCTTTTCCTCCGTCTTCATTTTTTAACAATTGTAAAATTTTTTCTCCTGTCAAATTCTGAAATTTGCATTAGAAAAATTTAAAAAATGAATTGGTTAATATTAGTTATCGCAGGATTATTTGAAGTTGCCTTCGCATCATGTCTGGGAAAGGCAAAGGAAACCTCAGGAACTGAAATGTACCTGTGGTATGCGGGATTTTTGATCGCACTGACAATCAGTATGCTTTTGCTGATCAAAGCGACTCAAACACTACCTATTGGAACTGCTTATGCGGTATGGACAGGAATCGGAGCAGTGGGAACTGCCTTAATGGGAATTATATTCTTTAAGGATCCTGTAAGCTTTTGGAGAGTATTTTTTATTGTAACACTTATTGGCTCTGTGGTAGGATTAAAGGCTGTATCTTCCTCACATTAAAAAGCGCACAAACTTCTATCTATAATTAAAAATGGAAACCGTCTTCGTATTGAAGGCGGTTTTTTATTTTATATGGCTGAATATATGTTTTTCTTATTTTTAATTTTACCCTGAAGCAAAAGTATACAAAAGTTCAGAGGATTAGATAAACAAATATTCTTTTGTAGAATCAACTTCCAGAAGCATTCACGCATTTACTGGTCATTCTTCATATAAAAACCCGTTTCAACTACTGAAACGGGTTTTGCTTTATTTTTTATAAACTACAGGTAAGATTTCATTATGCCTTAACCCGAATTTTTTTATTTCTTCTTCAGAGAATTTCTGTGAATAGAAGTTCGGTTCTACCTGGAAGCCTGCCTGTCTTAAACGGTCAAAATAATCCATTCCGTACCAACGAACGTGATCGTACTGCCCGAAGTGTTTCTGACGTTCTTTTGGATCTTTAATTGTGAAATCTTCATAGGTTTTCTCCAATGAATTTTTCATCGGAACCTGAAGAATTCCCCACCCGCCGGGTTTCAATACCCTGTACAGCTCGCTCATTGCTTTTGCATCGTCTTCAATGTGTTCCAGAACATGGTTACAGAAAACAATATCAAAACTGTCATTTTCAAAAGGTAAATCCAGAATATCGGCCTTCACATCCACAATGGGAGAATATAAGTCTGCCGAGATATAATTCAGATTGCTCATTCTCTTGAATTTCCTTAAAAATTCCTGTTCGGGAGCAATATGGAGAACTTTATAATTCTTAATGAAAAAATCAGTTTCGTTCTGAAGATACAGCCACATCTGGCGGTGTCTTTCCAAACTTAACGTTCCCGGAGAAAGAGCATTTTCTCTTTGTTTTCCATATCCGTAAGGAAGAAATTTCCTGTAAGATCTTCCATCAATAGGATCAAAGAACTGATCTCCTTTGAAAAACTGATAAATAAGCGGTCTTGCCCAGATACTCATTTTAATAAGCATAGGGCGAGGAATTTTATTCAGTAAAAGCTTCGTTACCTTTTTCATTAAAAATCCAGTTGGAACTGCTTTTCTTCATCACTTACAATCCCTAAAGCTTCGTATACATAATCAAATGTAGAAAGCAATACCGGCTTACCATTGATGACTGCCACATCATGCTCGAAGTGAGCAGATGGCATGTTATCTAAGGTAGTTACTGTCCATCCGTCATTATGGAACTTCACTTTTTCAGTTCCCATGTTAACCATTGGTTCGATTGCAATTGCTAAACCGTCTTTAATCACTTTTCCGCTTCCCTGTCTTCCGTAGTTAGGAACCTGTGGATCCTCGTGCATTTTTCTTCCCAATCCGTGTCCTACAAGCTCTCTTACCACTCCATATCCTTCTTTTTCACAATGTGCCTGAATCGCATGGGAGATATCTCCGATCCTCTTTCCTCTGACACACTGCTCAATCCCTTTGTATAGAGATTCTTTGGTAACCTGCAGTAATTTTTTAATTTCAGGCTTTACTTCCCCAATTTCAAAAGTATAGGCATGATCTCCTACAAAACCGTTCAGAATAACTCCACAGTCTACAGAAAGAACATCTCCTTCTTTTACTACATCATTGTTTGGGAAACCATGAACTACCTGCTCATTGGGAGATATACAAAGAGAGTTTGGAAATCCTCCGTATCCTAAGAATGCAGGTTCAGCACCATGATCTTTAATAAAATCATGGGCCAGTTTATCTAAATATAAGGTAGTAATCCCCGGTTTAATTTCTTTTGCCAACATTCCCAGTGTTTTCGAAACCAGACGGGCACTCTCCTTCATCAGACGTAATTCGTCTATCGTTTTTAATTGAATCATTGTATTAATTTACCAATGTATAATGTATCAGTGTAACAATCTTAATTGATAAATTGGTACACTGCTAAATTGTTATATTTTACCAGAAAAGTCCTTTTTTCTTTTCTTTTTTAAGTTTTGAATAGGCAAGAACTTCTTTTCCTTCCACACGGAATTCTATTCTTTCCTGAATGATATTGTAAATCTCGCCCCAACCCGGAAATCCTCCTAAATTTCTGTCATCGATAAACCAGTCTGCATCCAATTTTCTGGACTGATTTTCAGGATCAAAAACTTCTCCTTCAAAGCTTGAGTTCACAGCATAAAACTCGATTCCGTTTTTTTTACAGAATTCTACCGCTTCATCTAATGTTTTTCCGTGTCTGTATGTCCAAAGTATCAATCTGAATCCTTCAGACTGAAGTCTTTTTAAAGTTTCGAATGCAAAAGTTTTCGGTTTTCCAATGGCCGGGTAAGCGTCATCAACAATAGTCCCGTCAAAGTCAACAGCAATCTTTTTATTATTTAACATTTTGTTCTTTTTTTAGCTTTGCAAAGATAAGAAATAAAAAGAGTGCCAAAAAGAAAGGCACTCAATACTTTTATATTTTAAATAATAATACAGATCTTATTAGCTTTTTACCCAGCTAAACTGGAACTGAAGATCCGGAGTGGAAACTCTGTCTGTTATCTTCTGTAGCCTAGCAGGAAGCTTCATCAGGTATTCCTGAGCTTTTTCTGCTTTTTCTGTAAGACCTTTTACGTGCTCAATTTTCCATTCATCTAGAAGGTCTTTCATAATATTGATATAATCCTGACCTGTGTAGACCATACATCTTTGTGCAGCATCTGAGAAATGTCCCCAAAGTTCACCAGCTTTTTGTCCGGACTGTCTCATTAAGTGAGCAGGCATTACAATTTTCTTACGCATCATATCTTCAAATGCAAGAATCATTTCTGAGGGGTCTACTTCCAAAATTTTTGCTACGAAATGTTTGTACGCTTTAGCGTGTCTTGCTTCGTCTGCAGCAATAACACCACACATTTTTGCTAATTTCCCGTTTCCGGATTGTTTTGCCAATGTTCCTACTCTTCTGTGAGAGATATTGGTAGCTGTTTCCTGAAAGCTTGTGTAAATGAAATTTCTGTAGGGGTCCATACTTGTTCCCAAATCGAATCCGTCATTGATAAGATATTGAGTTGTGATTTCCACTTCTCTCATGTTTACTCTTCCGCACAGATAAAGATATTTGTTTAATAAATCTCCGTGTCTGTTTTCCTCTGCGGTCCATGCTCTTACCCAGTTCGCCCAGCCTAATTTTTCTTCCTGATTGATTCCGTCAACACCCATCAACCAAGACTCATAAGAAGGAAGAGCTTCTTCTGTGATACAGTCACCAATCAATGTTACAAAAAGATCGTAGGGCATTTCGCGGGCAAAAGTCTGAATTTCTTCTAAGTCATGTTTAAATTCTTCACTTGAAGGATCTGGTAAATAATCGGAAGGCTGCCAGATTTTTTCAATTGGCGTTAAAAATTTATCAAGAAAAGAACCTACTTCCTTTTCCAATAATCCCATTACTTCTTTCCTAACAAGCTTTTGATACATTTTACTATTCAGTTTTAATTAACAAAGATATGATTTATTTATTATTTAACGCATAATAAATTATGCAAGTCATACATTTTCTGACATAAATCATAAAAAATGCCGCTACTAAAGCATAACGGCATTTTTTTAATAATATTATTGAATTTTAATTAACCAAAACGTCTCCTGTCATTGCATCTGGTATTTCAACACCCATTACTTTAAGGATTGTAGGCGCTACATCGCCAAGTTTTCCCGGCTTGAGATTCCATGTATGCTCTTTATCCATCACGATAAAAGGAACCAGGTTTGTGGAATGCTGGGTATTAGGAGTTCCGTCTGCGTTGATCATAACATCAGAATTTCCGTGGTCGGCAAGAATGAAAACAGCGTAGCCATTTTCATAGGCAGCTGCAGCCACTTTTTCAATACACTGATCCACAACCTCGGCCGCTTTTACAGCAGCTTCAAAAACGCCTGTGTGCCCTACCATGTCTGTATTGGCGAAATTTAAACAAACAAAATCAGCGGTTCCCTGCTCCAGTTCAGGTACGATAGCATTGGTAATGTCATATGCTGACATTTCCGGTTTCAGGTCGTAAGTGGGAACATCTTTCGGGCTTGGACAAAGAAGTCTTTTTTCTCCTTCAAACTCCTGTTCTCTTCCTCCTGAGAAGAAGAAAGTAACATGTGGATATTTCTCTGTTTCTGCGATTCTGATCTGGGTTTTTCCATTTTTTTCAAGAATTTCGCCCATGGTTTCCGTCAGTACATTTTCATCAAAAACTACCTGTACATTCTGGAATGTTTTATCATAATTCGTTAATGTGATATAATAAAGATTCAGCTTTTTCATATCATATTCCGGGAAATCTTTCTGAGAAAGAACTTCTGTAATCTCTCTACCTCTGTCTGTACGGAAGTTAAAGCAGATCACTACGTCATTATCAATGATTTTTGCCACTGGCACTACATTTCCTGTAGCCTCAGTATTCATTAAAATGATGGGTTTCAGGAATTCATCGGTAACGTTGTTATCATAAGAAGTTTTAATAGAAGCCAACGCATCTGTTGACGGCTCGCCTACTCCTTCTACAAGGGCATCATAAGCCAGTTTTACACGTTCCCATCTCTTATCTCTATCCATGGCATAGTATCTCCCAACCACTGTTGCCAGTTTTCCTGTAGTAGCTTCCATGTGCTTCTGAAGCTCATCGATAAACCCTAGTCCAGAGTGCGGATCACAGTCTCTGCCATCGGTAAATGCATGAACAAAAACATTTTCATTTAGTCCGAACTCTTTTGCAGCGGTCAGTAATCCTTTTAAGTGATTGATATGTGAATGTACTCCTCCATTGGAAACCAACCCGATAAAGTGTACTTTTTTATTTTCCCTTTTAGCATATTCAAAAGCATCCTGGATCACTTTTTCCTGCCCCAGTGTTCCATTTTCAACGGCCATATTCAGCTTTACCAGATTTTGGTATACTACTCTTCCGGCTCCCAGGTTCATGTGTCCTACTTCGGAATTTCCCATTTGCCCTGCAGGCAGCCCAACAGCCAATCCACTTGCTTCAAGCGTAGTGTGTGGAAATTTTTGGTAACAGCTGTCTATGAATGGTGTGTTTGCTTTATCTATTGCAGAAACGTTAGGGTTTGTTCCCAATCCCCATCCGTCAAGAATGGCAAGTATTGCTTTTTTCGACATTTTGTAAAACTTTTGTTAGACAAATTTACCTAATTTCCTATGAATAGAAGAATTTGGACTCTTGAATTTTATTTGCCCCCGGTTTCTTTATGAAAAGGCATAAAAAATCTGCGTCTTCAAGAGGATCTACAAGCTCTATTGTTTTTCTATTAGCAGATTTTAATGATGACGCAGATTGGAATTTTATCTTCTATTGGTTATTCTTTAAAAAAGTCATCGAATTTCATATTGTTTTTCTTTGTATATTCTTTTATATAGCTATCCAGAAAGCCGCTTTCTTTCAGAAACAGCAATGGATTTTTAATATTCAGGATATCATGAATTGCCTTATGCTTGTCTGCGCGTTTATTGAAATAAGATTCGGTTATTCTGTAACCTATCCAGTATCCCAGGTCATTGGGGCGATCATCTTTTTTGCTCACTCCGTACAACCAGTCTTTCTGCTCTTCCTGTTTCAGAATGGATACAAATTCTTTAAACAACTGATCAGAATGCGTTTCCCCGTATTGGAACGGTACGGGATTGATATGTTCTCCGGAGATAAACTCCCCTATAAAATCTGCTCCGCCTTCTACCAAACATTGCTTCAGTAAGGTATTCTTTCCTTCTGCGTTCTGTTCGAAATGAATCAGCTCATGGGCAATAAGTCCGGTAACGCCGTCAAGATTTTTGAGCATTTCAGTTCCGATGATAATTCCATCGTCAGAGGTTGTTCCGCCTGAATTGAATCTTCCGTAAACAAAATATATCGGTGGGAATTTTGCCTCCGGATACCAGTATTTCAGGGCACTGTAGATCGCTCTTATCTTTTTTTCCTTTTGCTTTATCCCAGCCAGCACATTGCGGCTTTTCAAATAGTCTTCCCTTCTCTTTTTTACTTTTGAATATAACGAATCGGCATTGATGATTCTGAATTTCGTAAATCCTTTTACTCCCTGGGATCCGTTTTTGACATAATCTGCAAACGGGTTTTCTTTAGAGGTTTCCATCTTGTCAAATGCTTTCCAGAAGCAGTCGGTATCCCTGGTTTCAAATACGGCATTCAATGGATCGGTGGAAAATCCTGTCTGGGCTTTGGCAATTCCAAAAGTTAAAGGAAGAAATGCAAAAATGTATCTGGCTTTCATACTAGTTTTTAAATATATTGTATATAACGATCAAAAATATAAAAACTTATGTCTGAGTTTTAATTGATTTGTTGTTTCCATACAATTAGCTCTCTCAAGGTTTAAAATCTTAACAGTATTGAAAAACTGAAATTTCGTTACTCATTTCAGTCTATTAATCAGTAAATCTTTTTAATTTTGCTTTATGGATTTACGAGATCAATTGAAGAATCTTTTTCCTGATCATGAAGAGCAGGATTTTGAGATGCCTGAAGAACAATTCAAGCAGAAAGAGCCTTTGGTATGCAAGTTTGAGAAAAAAGGGAGAAATGGTAAGCCTGTAACGATTGTTGAAGGCTGGGAAGGCAGCGAGGAAGACCTGAAAAAAATCTCAAAGAAAATAAAAACCACCTTGGGTATAGGCGGCTCTGAGAAGGATGGAACGATTATCATTCAGGGAGATAACCGTGATAAAATAATGAATATCCTTAAAGAAATGGGATATAAAACCAAACGTGTTGGCGGATAGTTCTAGAAATAGATCTGGGTTTCCGGCAGTAAGGTTTTTAAAATCTCAATGGTAGATTTTTCTATAGGATTTCCTGTGAGAATCAATGTTTTCAGCTTTTTAAGTTGTTTGATTTCTACAGGAATATCTTTCAGATTATTATTGGCCAGATTCATGCTGACGATATTTTTCAGCCCTTTTACTTTGGGTGAAATTTCTGTGATATGATTTCCGCTTACATTCAGAAATTCAAGATTCTTTGCTTTGAAAAGATTCTCAGGGAGTTTTATGATAGCGTTCTGCTGCAGTTCAAGATATTTTAAATTTTCAGGAAAAGACAGGTTTCCAAGATCATTGATCTGATTATCTGAAAGGTTCAAAAATTTCAGGTTTTTGATCTGATCAAGTTTGTCTGCAATAAAGCTGATCTGGTTTCCCTGAAGATTGATTTCTTCCAGTGCGGGAATTTCCACAAGGACTTCCGGAAAGGTATTTAGATTATTGGCATCAAAATGTACTGCTCTTAATTTCTGAAGTTTTGCAAGATTGGGATTAATGCCTGTCAGACTGTTCAGATTCATTGAAAAGGTAGTCAGTTTCTTCAGATTGCCTACCTCATCCGGAATATATTTAATGCTGTTTTCATTCACATTTAATATTTCCAGTTCTTTTAGGGCAAAGAGTTCGTGATCCATTTTCTCAAGCTTATTCGCCATAATATTCAAAAAGAATAATGAATCCAGTTTTACAATCTGAGGAGGAAGGTTAAAAAGACCTTTTTCTCTGAAACTCATACTATAGACTGTTTTTTCACTATTTAAAGCATCTTCAATATTAGTAAACGTAGGATACTTCACCGGATCAATCTGTGCTTTAACCTGTGAAAGGGAGATCATGGAAATCAATAAGAAAAGCTTTTTCATAAACATAAAAAAGGTCTGCCAGCAACCCAAGCTGCCGACAGACAAGAATTATAAATAATTTATTTCTTTACAAGTTTAACTGTTTTCTGGAATCCTCCTTCAGCTTCAATATTTAAAACCAAAACTCGCGATCCTTCCAACTGTTGTGTGAAATCAAGGTCCAATGCTTTGTTGGTTCCGTTGAACTTCTTGGTGTAAACGATTTTCCCATCCATGCTGTAAGCTGTTACAGAAATATCTTTCAATCCTTTTACAGAATTGATTTTTACGATTCCTGAGGTTGGGTTTGGTGCTACCGTTACTGTATTTTCTTCAATTTTGCTATCAACAGTTCCTAAAGTTCCTTCAGTTCCAAGGTTATTTTTAAGGGCAATTACAATTGTTGCCGATTTCCCTCTGTAATCAATCGTATTCCCTGTAGCATCCACATCGGTAGAGATCGTTGAATCCGGATGCTGAATAGAGAAGAAACCAAATTTGTGATCTGGTGTAAATGTAAGTCCTGTAGGTTCTGCACCTGCCGGCATAGAAGCAAATAGTCTTACTTTAGGGTTGGCCTGCGTATGATCAGGAGCAATAACCCAGATATAGTTTTTACCTCCATCCTGAAGCACCCAAAGGTTTCCAAGTTCATCGAAAGTAAGGTTGTCATTTCCGTCTCCCCAGGCTTCAGACTTCGTTCCCTGAGCTGTATTGAAAGAATATACAGAAGAACCTCCTCCTACAAATGTTTCTACCTGAGACGCTGTAGTTCCGTTATCCTGCAGACGATATACCCTGTCTAATCCTTTGGCTGTAAAATAGATCTTTCCGTCTAACGGACTGATGTCCACGTCTTCTACTCCATTGAATTTTGTACCCAAAGATTGTGCAAGTGATGCGGTATTGTTCTGGTCTGCTTTCATTTTGTTTGGAACCTGAACCCATGTTGCCGTAGTTCCTGCCGGATCTCCCGCTGCAGTTAATCCCTGATCTAATTTTAAAACATAAAGATTTCCGGAAGAAAGATCATTGGGAGTATCCATTACATATTTGTATACCATGTGAGTTCCGCCGTCTTCTCCATAGTAAGCTATAGTTCCTGCATTATTAATTACTACATTTTCGTGGTTCATGATTCCCATCTGCCAAAGTTTTCCTTTGGAACCATCAGTATTTTTAGAAATAACCTGTGCTGTTGCAGGATCAATTTCCACTAACCATCCGTAGTCTTTGTACCCGTCATTATTCACATCATTAGATGTAACAGATTCTTCAGCTGTCACCACAGTTCCCCATGGCGTAATTCCTCCTGAGCAGTTTCTGATGGTTTGTACCAAACTTGGATCTGAAAAACTTACGGCTCTTGATTTTGTCAGCTGCCAAAGCTTTGAAGTTGCATTATAATTAATTTCGGCCATGGTAACTCCTCCGGGATTCGTTTCATGGTTTACCGAAAGATATCCGTTGGTACTGCTTCCTGTTTTTGGAACGTAGCCGGTAAAGTCATTCTGACCTCCTACCATTCCTCCTCCTTCAGTATAGCTGTCTCCTTCTTTTAAAATAAGCTGATATTTATGCTCCGCAGGGATAATTAATTTATTGGTTTGTGCTGTAGGAACAATTGAAGTAAAGCAGCTGATATGTGTTCCGTTACAAGCTACAGGTGTAGTTGTATTGGTGGTTGTTTTCAGATAAGCATCAATTCTTAAATCTGAGCTGGTTGTACTTCTGTTGTGTAATTCAATAGAAAATCTGTTGACACCGTTTACAAATTTTGATTTTGGAATGGAGAAAATATTATAAACACTCTCTGCTGCTCCATCTATAGTAGTACTGGAGAAAGTATTGAATGTAACAGCACCTGCAGGCATATTATCTCTTACAACTTCTTCTCCGTTAAGATATACAATAATACCGTCGTCTCTCATTACTCCAAGTTCCATAGTATCGGAAAGTGTTGAAAGATCTACTGTAAAATCTTTGGCGAAATAAGCTGTAGTAAGCCCGGAATTGATGGTAGTCGTTACCGGATCTCCATATCCTAAGGGACCGTTTCCGGTTGTCCAGGTTGAAATATCATATGTTGCAGCATTCCATCCTGCCGGCTGAGCCTGGTTATTATCTTTATACTTCCATGACGCATTCTTATTGAATATCAGAGTCTGCGCCTGAATACCAGAACCGGCCAGTATGGCCAACGCTCCCACTGTGAGTAATTTTTTCTTCATTTTTTATTTTATTTATTAGACTTTGCAAAACTATTTTTTTAGAACTTTTCCTCTGTTAATAGGATTTTAAATCTAAATCACCCAATATTAACTTATCAAAAACCTAATGTTAATGGGATTAATTTTGTGTTAAGTAATCCGGGATACGAGGTGCGGGATCTCGGGTTGGGAGCGAAATGCAATTATTTTATTTACTAATTGTTACCAAACAAGATCTATTTAACACGATAAATCTGCCAGAAAAGAGAAATTTTTATTCGAAACATGAGTATTTTAGAAGATAATTTATTTTAAAAACGAGTTTTATTCTTATCTCTTAAAACTTTATATTTGTTATTATGATTGACACAGCTATGCAAAACAAAAAAATACATCAGGGCAGAAATATTAAACGTTTCCGTGAAATGCTTGGTATCAAACAGGAAGCTTTAGCTTTTGAATTAGGTGACGACTGGAATCAGAAGAAAGTCTCTCTTTTGGAACAAAAAGAAATTGTAGAGTCTGATGTTTTGGTGCAGGTAGCTCAGATTTTGAAGGTTCCGGCAGAAGCGATTGAGAATTTTGATGAAGAACAAGCGATAAACATTATTTCTAATACAGCCTCTTTTGATAATTGTCAACAACCAGCCTTTTTTAATAACCAACCCACATTCAATCCCCTTGACAAAATGGTTGAACTTTATGAGCGTATGCTAAAACAACAGCAGGAAATGATTGATAAGCTGGAAAAGCTGATCAAAACAAATAAAAAGACAGGTTGAGCCAATCTGTAAAGCTTTAGGCTAAATTTTGAAACCTTCATAGATCACATCTATATAAGTTTCAAAATTTAGCCTGTTTTTTATTAAAACCATATCATTCCTACCGAATCCCGGTCTTCAGAAACCCGAAACCCCGAATCTCCATCTTCTCACTCTCAAACCCTCAAACCCTCAAACTCCACCTACTTCGCTTTACTCACATCCGTAAGAGCATTCAGAAAGGCGATAATCTGCTTCTTTTCTTTTTCGTTGAGGTTTAATTTATCCGGTGCCAGCGTCTGGTTTTTAATTTTTAATCCTAATCCTTCTCCGCCGCCTTCATTATAAAAGTCGAGAACATCTTCCAGGGTGTTGAAAGCTCCGTTATGGAAATAAGGTTTTGTAAGCGCAATATTTCTAACGGTTACTGTTTTGAAAGAGTAATCATAAATCCATGATTTTTCTTTTTTTACCGGGCTGTTTCCTCTTCCCAAATCTTTGTCAAGTTCCACAGGAAGCTGTTTGATGGGTCTGGTAGTTATTCCCAGTACTTCGGATTCATTTTCATTAAAAAACGGAGGTACCAATCCGGAAAAAGTGGGTGCAAAATGACAGGTTGCACAATTGGCCTTTCCCATAAACAGGTTGAATCCTTTTTTCACATCATCGGAAACATTGTTTTCATTCCTCATAAAACGGTCAAAATCGCTGTCAAATGAATAGAGTGAAGCCACGTAAGAACTTAAAGCTTTTGAAAAGTTTTCTTTGCTTATTCTGCCATCTTTGAAGGCATTTCGGAATGCTTTTCTATATTCTGGTTTTGTTTTTAATTTCTGAATAATGCTTTCATAGCTTGTATTGAATTCCTGCTCATTATAGATGACATGTTCTGCCTGCTGCTCAAGGTAAAAGGCACGAAGATCATAGAAAAATCTTTTGGCAAAAACAGCATTATACAGAGAGGGAGAATTCCTCAGAACCGTCTTCCCTTCTACATTGCTTTGTGATTTTGCTTTAAGATCTGTAAAAGCATTTTCCTGAAGGTGGCAGGTTGCACAGCTCATTTTCCCGTTACCGCTTAAGTTCTGATCATAGAAAATAGATTTTCCTAGTTTACGGAGTTCCGGGTTATCTTCCGGGGACTTCAGTAAAGTATAAAAATAAGGATCTAAAAAGTTGCTGCTGAAAAAGTTTTTGCTGCCCGCATTCCAGCCTGAAAATTCTTTAAGATCGTCCGGTCTTCCGTCCCATTTCCCCAACTCTTCATATAAAGGCTGTATATATTTTTTATAAAACTCAATCCTGTCAAAGGTTTCAAAATCGGTATTTTTTGAAAGGTAATTAATTGCTTCTGTTAAAGTTTGATTGGCTTTCTGAGTATTATAATTTTTAAAATAAAGATCATCATTAATATACTTCTGCATTCCCGAAAGAGCATGGCTTGTCTCCTCAGAAATATTAAGAGAACCCGGTGTATCAAAGCCTGAGACTCCAAGCGAGTAGATCCTGATCAGCTCTACACGTAAAGGCAATGTTTTGTTGTTTCCTTTGCTCAATCCATTTTTTAAAGCACTTAGATAAAATCTGGAATAACTGTTGTATAAAAAGGCGGTAATGGTTTTGATCTTTTCTTTCTCGTTTCCTGCCTCTTCTGAAAATATCAGTTCATCAAGCACCTGCAATCCTTCAGGAGGAAGTGTATATGCGGATGTTCCCGCTGCTTCAATATGGAACAATGGCGCTGCGTTAAGGTGGGTTTTTGTAAATTCCGGATAATGGTAAGCAATGTAGAATTCTATTTCTTTGAATGAGTTTCTTGTACTGCTCAGGGATTTCTGCAGTTCTTCTATAGAAATACGGTCTTCAGAGAACTTATCAACATCTGATTTCAGCTGTTCAAGCTTCGTTTTAAAGTTAGACAACCCTTTATTGATAAATGTATTTTCGCTTTCTTTTCCTTTATAAACAGGATTAAAAGACATTACTGCAAATGCTATCAGAAGGACAATTACAAGCAGTGGATAAGCTCTCATGAATTTTTAGCGGCAAAAGTATTGATCTGATGTTATCTCAGTTTTAATAGCAGATTAAATAATGTTTATATTTCTGATAACATATTTTTTACTAATTTTAAACCCCGAAATCAAATTCATTATTCTAAAGAAACGGTTCTTCGAAATACCGAAAAAAATAATGGCGGGAGATTATTGGGAGAGGATATTTTTAATTTAAATTCAACACATCAAAAACAAAAAAATATACATATTATGCTAAACAAACTTGCTGCCTCAGAACTTGTTCTGAATGAAGACGGAAGTGTATACCATCTGAATCTTTTACCTGAAGATATTGCTGACAAAATCATCCTTGTAGGTGATCCTGACAGAGTGGCAAAAGTTTCAAAATACTTTGATACCGTAGAAATCAAAAAAAATAAAAGAGAATTTTATACGCATACAGGAACGCTTCGTGGAGAAAGAATTACCGTAATGTCTACCGGTATCGGAACTGAAAACATCGATATCGTAATGAATGAACTGGATGCTTTGGTGAACATTGACCTTCAAAACAAAGAATTCAAGACTGAACACAAAGCTCTGGAGCTTTTCCGTATGGGAACTTGTGGAAGCGTAAACCCGGATGTACAGGTAGACAATATGCTGGTTACTCAGAATGTTGTAGGTTTGGACGGACTGATGCACTTCTATCAGGATTACAACTTCGAAAATGAGTTTTCTAAAAGCTTTATGGAAAAATTCCCTTACGAAAGAATCAAGCCAATGCTTTATTTCTCAGACTGGGCAGAAGAAATGGGAGAATATTACAAAGATGCCAAATACCACGGAAATACGGCAACATTCCCGGGATTCTATGCTCCACAAGGAAGACAGCTTCGTTTAAAGGCAGTAGATGATCAATTCCTGGAAACATTAAATGACCTGGGAATTACCAATTTCGAAATGGAAACCTCTGCGATCTATGCTCTTTCAAAATTATTAGGACACAAAGCCATTACCGTAAACAACGTTATTGCCAACAGAAGACGTGGAGAATTCTCCGCAGACCACCATGCTTCTGAGAAAAACCTTATTGAATGGGTATTGGAAAGAATTATTAAGTAATTATTTTATTTATATAGATAAAAACTCCGGAAACAGTTTCCGGAGTTTTTTGTTTCTTATCCATCCAGCTTTCCATTCCGATTTCCAAATACCGGTTTTTAAAAATAACATAGAGATTCCTGCAGAGTGACAAAGGGGTTTAAAGAAATTCTGGAGGCAAAATAAATCAGGTATTACAAATGAAACGTTCTCGGATCCGGATACTGAAATACATAGTTCAGCTCTGAAACCAACTTTGAAGACAGAACCTTCTTCCCTTTCACCTCAAGCTCTTCATCTTCCGTTATATTTTTCTGAGCATTAATCACCTGACTTTTTGCCGGATGAATGGGAGCTGTAACATTATATAGTTTTGATTGAGTTTTCTTTTCAATCATTTCAGAAATAATCCCGCTGATATCTGCATAATGAATATGATTTACCGCATGATCCAGATTACTAATATTATAGTTTTTCAAAAGTCTGTTATCCCCCATCAGACCACCAAGCCTTAAAATATTAAGCTGCGGATATTTATTTCTCAGCATTCTTTCACCCGGTACATTCTCCCAAGGAATATCTTCTTCTGTAAATTCTTTGGGAAAATCTGGATAAACACCCGTAGAACTCATGAGGAACATCTGTCCTTTAAAATCTCCGATAAATGATGACAAATTCTGAATCCGGTTGTACAAAGAGCTTACACAGCATCTTTTTTCAGAAATATGGACTGTAATAATCAAAACATCAATATTTTCAATATCTGACCATTGAGAATAAGGCTCTGTGAGCTGATAATCCGGGAAAGAAGCTATTACCGTATGGATTCCTTTATTATTCAGCTGATCTGCTTTGTTTTCTGTTGTGGTTGTTGCTGATAAAACGTATTTTCCGGATAAGGAGGATGCTATTCTCTCTCCCAGCCATCCATACCCTATAATTCCTATTTTCTTCATATTTCAGAGAAGATTTTCATTTTTTAATAACACAAAAATAGTCTATTTACCCGTGTACAATATCTTATTCAAACAAAATTCAAATAAGTAATCCCCGGGGCAAGCCCACGAGGTATTTAAATACGCTTAATTATTAAAATTATATAATTAACAATAAACTTCACTAAATTCTGAATAAAAAGCAACTATTTTCCCCGGGTAAAACATTCTTTTATGTGATCATTAACCATTCCGGTAGCCTGCATATGGGCATAAATAACTGTAGATCCTACGAATTTGAATCCTCTTTTTTTAAGCTCACCGGAAATAAGATCAGAGATCTCTGTTGTGGCAGGAATATCGGACAGCTTTTCAGGGTGATTATCAATTGGTTTCCCACCAATAAAATTCCAGATATAATTGGAAAAGCTTCCAAACTCCTTCTGAACTTCTATAAATTTTTGAGCATTGGTAACTGCTGACAGAATTTTAAGTGTGTTTCTGATAATTCCGGGATCATTCATTAATTCCTCAATCTTTTTATCCGAATAGACAGCTACCTTTTTATAATCAAAATGATCAAAAGCTTTTCTGAAATTTTCCCTTTTAGACAAAATAGTATACCAGCTCAGGCCAGCCTGAAAACTCTCCAGAATCAGAAATTCAAATATTGTTTCATCATCATGAACTGGTTTTCCCCATTCTTCATCATGATACTTCCTGTAGAGGTCATCTTTTTCACACCAAGCACAACGGATTTTTTCCATAATTATCATATTTTACAGGTTAAAGTTACTACCGATTTTGAAAGAATATAACAAAACATTATGAAAAGTTTAACACAGGTGTTTAGTTTTAGGAATGGTTATTGTTTATTTATTGATACCAAACTAAAATTTATACTATTATGAACAATTCAGAATACAACAAAGCGGAAAATGCAGTAAACAATGTAGAAAATTCTTTACAGAATGCAACGGACAAAGCCCAATGGAAAATCAATGAATTGGCAGACAAGGCTAAAGATTATATCAATGAGAAGAGGAACAATGATCAGGAAGCCAGCCAGGAAGACTGGCTAGACAGGGTAAAAGCTAATGTATCCGATGCCTGGGAGGATATCAAAGATAAAGCAGATGAAGCATGGGAAAAAACCAAAGATGCGGCAGAAGATGTAAAGGCAGAATGGAATAAGAAAACCAATTAGTATTTCAGTCATATAAATATTTTCAATAAAATGGAGTCTTAAATTGATAAGGCTCCATTTTTTATTATGCCATAAGCACAATTATTGTTACATTTGTAGTATAATAAACATTAAAAAATTATGTCATACGGTTTACTTAAAGGCAAGAAGGGAATTATTTTTGGAGCCCTTAATGAACAATCTATCGCATGGAAAGTTGCTGAAAGATGCCATGAGGAAGGTGCTGAATTTATTTTATCTAACGCTCCTATTGCTTTGAGAATGGGAGAACTTAATGGTTTAGCAGAAAAAACAGGTTCTGAAGTAATAGGTGCTGATGCTACTTCTATAGAAGATCTTGAAAAACTTTTTGATGCCGCTGTTGCAAAATTTGGAAAAATTGACTTTATCCTTCACTCTATCGGTATGTCTATCAACGTAAGAAAAGGAAAACACTATACAGAAATGAATTACGACTGGTTGGAAAAAGGCTGGGATATATCCGCTGTTTCTTTCCATAAAGTAATGCGTGTAGCCTGGGAGAAAGACTGTATGAACGAATGGGGAAGCATTTTGGCACTTACTTATATTGCAGCTCAGAGAACATTCCCGGATTACAATGATATGTCTGATAATAAAGCGTATCTTGAAAGCATCGCAAGAACTTTCGGAAACTATTGGGGAGAAAGAAAAGTACGTGTAAATACCGTTTCTCAGTCTCCAACAATGACTACTGCTGGTAGTGGTGTGAAAGGTTTCGGAGGATTCCTTGGATATGCAGAAGATATGTCTCCGCTAGGAAATGCTACCGCTCTTGAATGTGCAGACTACTGTGTAACTTTATTCTCTGATCTTACTAAAAAAGTGACCATGCAGAACCTGTTCCATGATGGAGGTTTCAGCAGCTCAGGAGTTACTCAGAGAGTAATCAGTAAATATGATGCTGAATAATTAGCAGATTTTTTTTTCAATATAATAAAGGAGTAATCCTATTCAATACAAGCAATGCATTTATGATGCATTGCTTTTTTTACGACCGTAAACAAATATGATGCTGAATAATTAGCAGTTTTTTTTTCAATACAATAAAGGAGTAATCCTATTCAATATAATCAATGCATTGTAAATGCATTGATTTTTCACAACCATAAACAAATACATATTAATAATACAGGCAAATAAAAATATTTATATTAATATTTGAGAAGATTAATATAAATTATTTACAAATACTTCAAAATATCCATAAATTAGTATTACCAAAACAACCTATTTTATGGAAAAAAAATTTAAAGCTTGCACTGCAACAGTACTTATTGCTGCATCTTCACTCTTCAATGTTTCCCAAGCTCAGACCTGCCCAAGCTGGGGTCCTTATCTTGAAGGATTTGATATGACGAACTCCGGAGAACTCTGGTATTCTGAAGTGATGGCAGACAACAGTTGTAAAAAGGTTAATACCTACTACTCTACGCTGAATTTTTCTTTGGGTCCGCGGGGCGGATATGCTGGAATTCAGTACAAACAAAACGAAATCTACAATAACATTTTTTCTATGTGGGATCTGCAGGATGCCAACGTTCCTCAGTGTACTACAGAATATACTGCTCCGAATACTTTTGTAGATGGTTTCGGAGGAGAAGGAACAGGTCTTCATACGGATAATCCTATGCCATGGACGCCAGGAATATGGTACGCTACAGTTGTCAGAAGATGGTCTACCGGTGATGGAAAAACCAGAATCGGGTTCTTTATGTTTGATTACGGCACCGGAAAATGGAAACATTATGTTACGATTATCACTCCTGAAAACGATGCAAAATTCACAGGAACCAAACTGGGAGGTTTTGTCGAAAACTGGAATACAGCAGCAAGCAAGGCAACCCGCTGCGGGTATTTCAGAAATTTTTGGAGCATGAATGCACAGGGAAACTGGTCTAAACCTTCAAGATATACCGCTTCTGCCGGAACCGGTTCCTGGGGAGCAGCAACAGCATTCAACAACACAGCAATTAAAGTAACTTCATGTGGAACTGCTCCTGCACCTGCTGGTAGTTCGGTAACATTTAACGGAATTACTCAGAATGGTACTAAACCTTCAACAACGACTCCTGTGACTGTAACAACCGTCACTCCATCTTACAATACCTCTAACAATTCGGTGAATGTCAATTGGACTAACTCAGAAACTACAAGTCCGCAGCTTACTTATAAAGTTTCATTATATACTGAAGCAAGCTGGGCAAATTCTTACACTCCCGTTGCAGTGGTCACAGGTATTCGTCCTGATCAGAGAAGTGCTCAGGTACCACTTCCTGCAAATTCACAACCGGGAAAATACTATGTGAGTGTTGTTTTGGAAGATATTTTTAAACAAACTTCGAATTTCGGGTATAATAATTTAACGATCAGCAGTATTGTAACTGCACCAACTATTGATCCAAATGCTTATTACCGAATAAAATGTGTGGGAAGCGGCCAATACATCAGTCCTGCCAATTACAGCACTGCATCCAATACTAAAATGGTTCAATACCCTTTTAACAGCAATATGGCTCAACAATGGAAACTTCAAAAAACCGGAAATAATTATATTATTATCAATCGTGCTTCCGGGTTAGCTATTAATGTTCCGGGATCCAATATAACTAACGGCACTACGCTGGTACAATATCCTAAACACGGCGGCAACAATCAACAATGGGTATTAAGACCTTATACCTCAAATACGCTTGTCATAGGAACCGCATTATCCAATATGAAAGCCATGGATAATCCCGGCAATTCACAAAATTCGGGTACTAATATCAACATCTGGGATCAGGATATAAACGGTACCGCTGGAGTAAATCATCAGTGGGTGCTTGAACAGGTAACAGCATCCAAGATGTCTGCAAAACAGGAAATGACTTCTACCGCTTATCCTAATCCTGTAAAACAAGGTGAAAATCTTACCATCAGTCTTCCAGAAAACGGAAATAACTATGAATTGAAGATCGTTAACGCGGAAGGATTAATAATAAAATCCCAACAGGCGAAAGCGGGTACAACAATCATCTCAACTTCAGGAATGAGAACCGGAATTTATTTCTATAATGCTCAAAACAGTAACGGAACTATTTCCGGAAAATTCTCGGTGCAATAACGTTTACCTGTTTCTAAAGATATTTTAAATGCGAATAATGCGAATCGGCGGCCTCTTCGAGGCCGCCGATTCTGTCAAAAATAATGTTAATATGAAATTATAAAATTACGGTCTGTATAGAGTGTGCGGGGGCATTCAGTTTGGCAGCCATTCCTTCAATCCATAGATTCGTTTCAATATCATTATCTGAATCGTTCATGATAACGGTTACCAGCTGTCCATTTTCATTCATAAATGCAGAAGACGTAAGAGCTGCTCTGTTCGAAGAACTTCCGATCCTCTGCGCATTTGGCTTGATATATTTTGAAACGTGGCCTATATAATAGTATTCATAAGTGTAGAATACCTCGCCTGTTTTGGTATCAGCAATAATTGGGGCAAAGCAGAAATTTCCTTTATGATTAGGTCCTCCGGTTTCATCCAGAAGAATATTCCAGTCGGTCCATAGTGCATTTCCTTTGTTGAAATCATTCAGCATATTTTTGCTGTAAAGCTCTCCCAGGCTTACATCATAGATTTTATCCATACTGAATTGTTCTTTACATCCTTCGGTGAATGCCAGAAATTTATCCGGAAAAGCTCTGTGAGTTTCAGCTAAATTATCAAAAAGCTGAGTTTTGTTATTCCATGTTTCATACCAATGATAGCCAATTCCGTGAGCATATTTTGATGTTTCAGGATCACTCAATGTGGTGGTTGCTCTTTGGTAGATAAGATCTCTGTTATGATCCCAGATCATTACTTTTTTATCTTTATATCCGTTTTTCCAAAGGGTTGGTCCAAGATTCTTTTTCAGGAATTCTCCTTCTTCTTCAGCAGTATAGATGCATGATTCCCAGCTTTGGGTAGCCATCGGCTCATTCTGAACGGTTAATCCCCAGATATTGATTCCTCTTTTTTCGTATTCTTTAATGAATTTGATATAATAATCTGCCCACGTCTGATAGTACTGATTTTCCAATCTTCCGCCCTTGTATAAACTTTTGTTAGATTTCATCCATGCCGGTGGGCTCCATGGAGAGAAATAAAAGGTAAAATCATTTCCTATCGCTTTCTGAGCTTCTTTAATCATAGGAATTTTATATTTCTCATCATGAGCAATATTGAAGGTCTTTAAAGACGTATCATTATCCTGTACATACGTATAAGAATCGCTGGAAAAATCACAGGAGTTCATATTGGTACGAACTACGGTATATCCCAATCCGTTTTTCCCAAAATAGGCATCCAGAATTTCCTTTTGCTTATTCTTTGGCATCTTATAGAAAGTCTCTGCTGAAGCATCTGTAATAGCACCACCAATTCCTATCAGTTTCTGATATTTAAAATTAGGAGCCACAAAAATACAGGCTTCAGTTTCTTTAGGCTGCCCGAATTTTTCAAATGTAACAGCTCCTTTATCCACCATCTTCTCATTTGCTTTTGAGTTGGTAAGGATTACTTTAGCTGTTTTTCCTGCATTCTTCTTCCAGTAATGCTGAGCATTGACATTGATGACAACACCTATTACAAAACAACTTACAATTAGTTTTCTCATGATTTTTTCTGTTTCCGGACCCGTCTGGTCCTCATTTTCATTATTTATTCTGGTAGACTCTTACATAGTCTATATAATACTTCTGTGGAAAAATAGAATCATCGATTCCTTTTTGTCCTCCCCACATTCCACCTACAGCGAGATTTAAAATGATATAGTAAGGTCTGTCAAAAGGCCATGCTTCATTACTTTTCTCTTTATTTTCATAGGTGAAAAATTTCTTATCATCGATGTAAACATCAATCTTTTCGGGAGTCCAGTCTGCTTTATAGACATGGAACTTTTCACTGGCATCTTTTACAAACAATGTATCTGTTTTCTGCGTTCCCTGGATATGGTTGTACTTTTTGGTATGAACGGAAGCATGGATATACCCTTGGTTATAGCCCACATGTTCCATGATATCCAGTTCACCGTCATCCGGCCATTTCTTCATATTTTCGCTCATCATCCAGATGGCAGGCCATGTTCCACGACCTTTGGGAAGTTTTGCTCTGACTTCTACTGTCCCATATTGAAAGGCAAATTTTCCCTTGGTTAAAAGTCTTGCAGAAGTATACTTATTATTTTCCCAATTTTCTTTTCTGGCTTCAATGATCAGATTTCCCCTTTCCATTCTGGCATTTTCAAGCCTGTTTCTGGTATAAAACTGAGCTTCTTCATTCCCAAAACCGTTTCCTCCGGTATCATAATTCCATTTTAAAGAATCCGGAAGTCCTTTGCCATTAAATTCATCATTCCAGATCAGGGTTCTGCCAGTATCCGGCTTATGTGATGCACAATTGAGAGCCGAAAGAAAGAATATTCCTCTTGCACAGATACTTATTATATTTCTGAATTTGATTTTCATGTATATTAAGTTTTGGCTAAAGCCAGTTTTTCTGACTTCTTTATTAAGCGGACTAAAGTCCGCTCCTATTGAATTCAATTCCAATCAATTTATTTTGTCCAGTTAATTCTTTTGGTCTGAACATTTTGAGAATTGGTTCCAATCATAATTTCAAATTCTCCGCTTTCCCAATCAAAATTCAGATTATCATCAAAAAATTTCAGATCTTCCGGTGTCAATTTAAATTCGATCTTTTTGCTTTCTCCTTTTTTGATGAATACTTTCTGAAATCCTTTCAGTTCTTTTACAGGTCTTACTACTTTTCCGAAAAGATCCCTGATATAAAGCTGTACCACTTCTTCCCCGTCATATTTTCCTGTATTGGAAACATTAACGCTGATGTTCAATGTTTGATTTCCTGTAAGAGTTGTGGAACTTAAAGCCATATCAGCATATTTAAAATCTGTATAGCTTAAACCATATCCAAACGGATATTTCGGGTCATTATCCAGATCTATATAGGCTGAAACATAGTTTCTGTCTGTATTATTTTTTGCCGGTCTTCCTGTGTTATAATGATTGTAGTATACAGGAATCTGACCTTCTGTTCTCGGAAAGCTCATTGGAAGCTTACCTCCGGGATTCACAGAACCAAATACAACATCTGCAATAGAGTTTCCTGCTTCTGTTCCCAGCCACCATGTGTACATAATGGCAGGAATATTGTCGGATGCCCAGTTGAAAATCAGAGGTCTTCCGGCATTGATCATCAGAATGACAGGCTTACCTGTTTTGGCAATTTCTTTCAATAAATCTTCCTGAACACCTGTAAAGCCAATGCTACTTCTGCTTTTTGCTTCTCCGCTCGTTGCATGGCCTTCACCCAGTGTCATGATGACAACATCTGCTTTTTTCGCCGTTTCTATTGCTTCTGCAAACTTGCTTTTATCCTGATCGTCCACATTGCAGCCTTTTGCATATAATAAAGTGGAGTTTTTATCCAGCTGGTTCTTAATTCCGTCAAATTGTGAAACAATTCTTTGGTTGTCATCTTTGAAAGCAACAGACCAAAATCCGTGGTTCGCTACCGTTTCTTTCCCGAAAGGGCCAATCAGCGCAACGGTTTTTGTAGTTTTTGAAAGCGGAAGAATATTTCCCTGGTTTTTAAGAAGAACGATACTTTTGGAACCGAATTCTCTTCCGAATTTTCTGTTTTCCTGATTATCGGTCTGTTCTTTCTGTCTTTTCTCGTTACTGAACCTGTAAGGATCATCGAAAAGACCCATTTCGAATTTCTTGGTTAAAATTCTTCCCGTTGCGTCATCTACCAGTTTAGGATCTATTTTTCCTTCTTTAACCAATTTGGGAAGTTCTGCCATATACACACGGCTTTCCATATCCATATCGCTTCCGCCTTGTATTGCTTTTTCAGCGGCTTCGGCACCATCTTTAGCATAACCATGAGGAACCATTTCTCCGATGCTTCCCCAGTCTGATACGACAAAGCCTTTATAATTCCATTTTCCTTTTAAAAGGTTTCTCTGAATATATTGATTGGCTGTTGCAGGAATTCCGTTAATATCATTGAAGGAGTTCATAAAAGTGGCTACTCCTGCCTCCGCAGCGGCTTTGAATGGCGGAAGATACGTTTCATTCAATTGTCTGAGACTCATATCTACAGAATTGTAATCTCTTCCGCCTACGGCCGCTCCGTAGGCTGCGAAATGTTTCGCACAGGCCATCACTGCATCCAAACTTCCCAAACCTCTGCCCTGAAATCCTTTGATTCTGGCTAAACCTATTTTTGTTCCAAGGTAAGTATCCTCGCCTGAACCTTCCATCACTCTTCCCCATCTCGGATCTCTGGCAATATCCACCATGGGAGCAAACGTCCAGTGAATGCCATACGCAGCAGCTTCCGTTGCAGCGATTCTTTCTGATTTCTCAATCATTCCAAGATCCCAGCTCGCTGCCTGCCCCAAATTTACAGGAAATGTGGTGCGGTATCCATGGATAACATCCTGCGCAAACAATAAAGGAATTTTCAGTCTTGACTGCATGGCCAGCTTCTGAAATGCTCTGGTTTCTTCTGATCCCGCAACATTCAGCATTGAGCCTACCTTTCCTTTTTTAATTTCGTCCAACACCGCAGCCGAATTAGAATGCTGAGGTCCTGTGGCATATTCAAACCCACTATATTGTACCATCTGTCCTACCTTTTCTTCCAGGGTCATTTTAGACAGGAGTTCTGCTACTTTCTGATCGATTGTTTTTTGTCCGTAAGCATTCAGTCCCAATACGGAAAATGCCAGTAAGAAATATACTCTTTTCATGGTATCAAATTAAAAAATGCAGGTTGCAGTAGAACGCCCTGAAATTGTTACAGCAGCGGTTTTCCCGGCAAATTTAATATTAAAATTTTCATCTTCTTTATTATCGTTCTGAACAATTAATACTATTTTCCCAAATTGAGTCTTAAAAGCCGCCGTGGAAAGGTTATCGGTTTGGGAGGAAGCAATACGCTGAGATCCTGCCGGAATAAATTTTGAAGCATGGGCAATAATATAATAGGAAACATTTCTGGTGAAGTTTTCACGATCATAAACTGTGATAGCACCTTTACATTCCGTACATCCGCCCTCTGTATGCGGGGCAAATTCCGGATCGTTGGCAAGATTCCATTCTAAAGCTATCTTGCTCCAGTTTCTCATAGAACCAATAATTACATTCTTCGTATGCCAGTTGAGGTCTTCAGTAAAAGTTCCTTTTGAACCTGTCCATTGTTCAGTAAAGTATAAATTTTTATCAGGAAAAGCATCATGCACAGTGTTTAATGCCGAGATATCTCCTTCATACAAATGAAAAGCAGATCCATCAATATATTGGTTGGCTTCAGAATCTTTTAAAATATCAATTGCATATTCAGGTTTGTTGCAATTGTGATCATAGACAACAATTTTGGTGGAGATTCCATTCGTTTTAAAAACCGGCCCAAGATGATTTTTGATAAAATTCCCCTGTTGCTCAGATGGCATATATAAACTAGGATTATTTCCAGGATGCAGGGGTTCATTTTGCGGAGTTACAGCATCAATGGTAATCCCTTCTTTTTTCATTCCCTGAATATATTTTACAAAATATTGAGCATACGTTCCATAGAATTCAGGTTTTAAACTTCCTCCTTTTGATTTACCGTTGTCTTTCATCCAAACCGGAGGAGACCATGGAGCAGCAATAATTTTAATAGAAGGATTGATTGTCAGAATCTCTTTCAGCATACCAATCAAAGCGTTGTCTTTTGCCAGACTGAATTTTGAAAGCGAAGGATCAGTTTGTCCCTCAGGAAGATCATCATATGAAAAGACTTCACCATCAAGATCAGATGCACCTATGCTCAGTCTTAAATAGTTGATGGATATTGAATTTTTATCATTTCCAAAAAGTTCGTTAAGCAGTGCTTTTCTTTTGGAAGGCGACAACCGGTTGATTACCTCAACACTTCCTCCTGTTAATGTATAGCCAAAGCCATCAACATATTGAAATTTTTGAGTCTCATCAATTTCAATATTCTGAAAGCGGTTGGTGTTATTTACAAATTTAACGGGAGTCTGCTGCTGTAATTTTACACTTTCATCTCCTTTTGTGAGCCAGTATTGAACTTCGTTTCCTTTATTGGATGCCACTGAGGTACATGATAAAGGAAAAAGTGCCACACCACTAAGCAGTGCGGCACCTCTAAAGAAACTATATAAGTTGTGAAACTTCATATTTTAGTAACCAGAATTTTGTTTTAAAACGGTATTTGTTAATTCATTAAATGGAATTGGTAGAATTTCGTTTTTACCAGTTTTAAATCCTCGGGTTCCAAGTTTTGCTGGTGCATCACCCCATCTCACAAGATCAAACCATCTGTGTCCTTCCCCTGCAAGCTCTCTTCTTCTTTCATCTTTAATTGCCTGTAAAGAAACAGGAACTGATGCTAAGCCTACTCTTGCTCTTACTGCATCCAATAAAGCCTGGGCTCTTGCTCCTGTTCCTCCTAAGGCTTCAGCTTCCATCAGATAAGTATCTGCTAATCTTATTGCAATATAATTCTGACGGAAATTCAGTTCTGTAGGTCCGGGAAGATTAGATTTATCTGCATTTCTAGGCAAATATTTGTTTAAGAAATATCCTGTATCTTTATATCCTGGAGAGTAAGTAATCTTACCTTCTTCTTTAAATTTTTTACCATTGAATATGGTGGCATCTAAACGAGGATCTCCCTGCATAAAATTAAATAAATCATCGGTCACAGGATTAAATCCCCAGCTTGCATAAAGATCCGGAGCATCATTATTAGGTACGTTTGCAACTCTTCCGTAAGATTTAATCCCTAACATTACATTCACTGAGTTCCCTTCATCCTTTCCAGAACCCCAAAACGGCCAGTCTGCATTACTTACATTGGTATGCATTACTTCAAGAACTGATTCTGTTGTAAATTTGTTATCAACCTTCCATAAATCTGCAAAATTGCTTACTAATTTGTATCCATATTGACTTGTTTGTCCTGGTGTACCATTTACCATTTCGAATTGGGCAGCTGCTTCAGCATTCTTTTTATCATATAAATAGATTTTACCCAAAATAGCATGGGCTGTCCCTTGTGTAATTCTTCCTTTTTCACTTGCCCCGGAAGGAACCATCATAAGATCCGGTAAAGCAGAAACAATATCAGCTTCTATCTGTGCATATACTTTCGCAGGATCTTCCTGAGGAATATTATAGAAATCGTCAGTAGCCAAAACAGGTTTCAGAATCATAGGAATATTTCTAAACATTCTTAATAGTTCAAAATAGTATAATGATCTCAAGACTTTGGCTTCTGCAATGAATCTTTTTCTGGTCTGATCATTCATATTGGCATTTGGAATTCTATCCAGTAAAAGATTAGCCTTCGCAATTCCCTGGTAATAATCTTTCCAATAACTGGCAGGCATGATAATAGGGTTAATTGAATAATTTGAAAACCCTTGAATTCCCGCACCGTCTGAAGAATTCCCTCCCCCTGAATAGAAATCATCAGAAGCACCGTTAAAAAAGGTCACCATATTTTCAAATCCTCCGGCATATTTTCTCAGCATATCATAGGTAGCAACAAGACCACTAAATGCCTGTTCTTCATTTTTAAAATAGTTACCTGAATCAAAGGTTCCTGTATTTTTCACATCTTCCAGATTTCCTTTATCACAGGATACGGCTCCAAAACTTATACCTGTTAATAATAAAACAGCTACGCTTTTATATATAAATCTTTTGTTTTTCATTTTTTTGTCATTAAAATTGAACATTAGCTCCGAAAAGGAAAGTTCTTGCCTGTGGATAGAAAGCTCTATCGATACCATAAGTATCAGTACCTGCAATTTCCGGATCATACCCTGTATATTTTGTAAAAGTCACAAGGTTTTCTGCTGTCACATAAAATCTTATTTTTGAAGCTCCAACAGTTTTTGCTGCATCTTTAGATAAAGTATATCCAAGTTGAACTAATTTTAAGCGTAAATAATCTCCTTTCTGAAGATAATAGTCTGACATTCTTGTATAATTCTGATTATCATCGTTTCTGGTAACTCTGGCGATCGTATTGGATGTTCCTTCTCCTGTCCAACGATCTAAAATGGCTGTTTGGTAGTTAGCTTCCTGAATATCAAGTCTTCTAAGTCCCTGGAAAATTTTATTTCCGGCCTGTCCCTGAGCAAAAATCATCAAATCCAGATTTTTATAATTCATATTGACCGTTAAACCAAATGTATATTTTGGAACAGAGTTACCTAGGTTTACGAAATCTTTTTCATCAATCACACCATCTCCGTTTGCATCAAGTCTTTTAAAATCGCCGGGTTTTGCATTAGGCTGAATTAATGCTCCATTAGCATTTTTGTAGGCATCAATTTCAGCCTGATTTTGAAATACTCCAAGATTTTTATATCCATAGAAAGAACCATATGATTCTCCAACCTGTAGTCTGGAAACAGTTCCTAAGGTTTGGAAACTGGCAAAGTTTACATAAGGTCTGTTATCTTCAAGTCTTGTAATTTCGTTTTTCAAATAGGCAAAATTACCATTCGCAGAAAATCCGAAGTCTCCCCAGTTCTTTTTATATCCTAAGCTTACCTCAACTCCATCATTGTTCATATCCCCAATATTTCTAAACGGGTTATTAATTAAACCTAAATAACCTGGTAGCTCAACTCTTCTTAAGATATCCGTACTCTTTTTTCGATAGACGTCAACACTAAGATCAAAATTTCTGAAAATCTTAATGTCTGTTGCAATATTGAGCTGTGAAGTTCTTTCCCATTTTAAGTTAGGGTTTTCAAGGGTACTTGGGGCATAACCAACCCGGATTATATTATCCCCAAATGTATAATTGCTTCCAGCAACCAGGAAGTTAGCAAACTGGAAATCATCTATCGCATCATTACCAAGCACTCCGTACCCTCCTCTCAATTTAAAACTGGTAATTACTTTATTTTCCGGCCAGAAATTTTCGTTAGAAACATTCCACCCTAGTGACATTGCCGGGAAATTCCCCCAGTGGTTATTACCTCCGAATTTTGAAGACCCATCTCTACGGATAGTCCCTGTGAAAAGGTATTTATTACCATAATCATAAACTACTCTTGCAAAATAAGAAGCTTTGTGGGTCTGTTTTCCGTCCCAGGCATTACCTGTTTTATTTTCCTGAGCAATATCAAAATTGAAAGACGCATCTTCCCAATTATTGACAGGAAGATTAGTAAATCTTATATTTTGCCCTGAAGAGATATTATACTCATAGTAGCCCTGTCCTAATAGAACATTTAAACTATGTAATCCAAACTTATTTTGATAGGTTAATGTATTTTCAGTACTCCATTCAAACTTTTTATCGGTCTGTCTGAATAAATTATTGATATCATTTTTATTAGCAGTACTCAAATAATTGGTGGGAGTAAATATCTGCTCACCCCAATAGGAAAGTTTTCCATTTGCACTTGACTTAAAAGTGATATGTTTATTCATTTTGAGCTCAGCAAATACATTTGCAATAATATCATCGGACCACTTATATCCTCCAAGTTTAGTTTGTCTGAAGGCCAGCGGATTGCTCATTTCTTTACTTACGTATTGAGAAATTCCATATGGATTTCCATTCGGATCTCTTACGTAGTTTGGATTATTAACGTAGTCACTGAAATTAGGTTCATTATTTATCCCATTAGTTACTATGACAGGCGTTAATGGATCCAGATTTATCGCAGAACTTAAGGGCCCTCCGAATTCTCCATTATCCGTAACCCCCTGAGATCTTGTATGGGTATATGCAAAGGTTTGCCCTATTGTTAAAAAGTCAAATACTTTATGGGTTGAATTTAATCTAGCGTTGACTCTTTTATAGTTTGAAATATCTCTTAAAACAATACCTTGCTGATCATAATAGCCAAAAGATGAATAAAAGGTAGATTTATCATTTCCTCCATTAATACTGAATTCATGAGATTGACGCTGCGCGCTGTTAAAGATCTGTTTTTGCCAGTCTGTTCCTGTTCCATATGAAGAGGGATCTCCAAGTACCGGTTTTAAACCATCATTGAGGTATGCCTCATTCATAATCGTTGCGTATTGTGAACCGTTTAGCAGATCCAGCTTTTTAGAAACAGTTCCAACACCAAAGAACCCATTATAGGAAAGTCCCAGTTTTCCTTTGGTACCTTTCTTAGTAGTGATCAAAATAACTCCTTTTGCTGCAGATACACCATAAATAGCCGCAGAAGCACCATCTTTTAAGACTTCAATATTTTCAACATCTGATTGGTTTAACCACCCTATATTATCCACTACAATTCCATCTACTACCCATAAAGGATCATTACTTCCGGCTCCAAAACTAGTAATACCACGAACACGAACTGTAGCGGCAGTTCCTGGCTGACCAGAATTTGATACGACAGAAATTCCGGCAGCCCTTCCTTGAAGTATCTGTTCCGGCCTGCCTGCTGTAGGTGCATTCTCTATGTCGCTGGCTTTAATGCTTGCTATAGCTCCTGTCACATTACTCTTTTTCTGAGTACCGTAACCGATAACCACCACTTCGTCTATTTTGTTTTCTTTAGCAAGTGTGTCCTTCGCCTTGGTGGTCTGGGCACTGAAGTTGGCCGTAAAATAGAGGACGGCAACCACTCCTACACTTCTTGATATTCTTACATTCATATACAGTTATTGTTTAATTCTCAAATTGAGACAATAAAAATATATTTTTTTTTAATTAATTAACATTCTATTCACAACTATTTTAATTTTTCTTTTATTTTTCAGGGTTAGAAGCCCTATCTTCGCATCAATATTTCATAAAATATCATAAAAAATTAATAAAGTTATCTCCCAAAATGATCGTCAAGCCTTCAAAAATTTCTCTTCCATTAAAACTTACCTTTCTCATTTTTTCAATGGTTCTAAACTGTATGGGACTTGTGATTCTACAGTTGTCAGAAGAAAAAATCACCTATGGAGAACTGGGACTTTTAGAATCTTTCAAAGACTTACCCATTGCTTTTATTTCGCTTTTTGCGGTTAGCTTTATCAATAAAACCGGACCTAAAAAAGCATTGATTCTGGCCCTGGCTATTGTTGGATTCTGTTCCTGCCTTCTTCCTTTTGTAAAAGTTTTCTGGTTTTATAAACTGTGGTTTGCGATTATAGGAGCCTGTTTCGCTATTGGTAAAATCTGTGTTTTCGGAATTATCAGGAATAATATTTCGGATGAAAAATCCCTGGCAAAGACCATGAATAATGTAGAAGCCTCTTTTATGATCGGGATTTTCCTAGTGAATACGGGTTTTGGATGGTTAATTTCCAGCCAGTACTCGGAATTCTGGAAGTTTGGTTTCCTGCTGATTGCTTTATTATCTGTATTGACTATTTTTTTGCTTTCAAAGATAGAAATAGTAGAGTCCAGGTCTATGGAAAGCAAGAGTATTTTCTCAGAACTGTCAGGGTTTACCACACCTGTGGTAGCTTTATTTTTAGCAGTGGTCTTTTTTATCGTGTTTGTAGAACAGGGATTCAATTCATGGCTTCCCTCTTTTTATAAAAACCACCTGAAGGTCAATTCTTTTTTTGCACTTCAGGCGACTTCTTTTCTATCTATTTTTTCTTATGCCGGGCGAACAGCTACGGCAAGTATAATTAAAAAGTTTTCATTACCCAGGTATTATATTACTTGTATGGCTCTTATTATCGCCTTACTGATTATTATACTGGGGATACAGTATTTTGATTCCGAAGACTCAAGATTCTTACTTTTTTTATTTCCGGTTATCGGATTGTTTCTTTCCCCCCTCTATCCTGTAATCAATTCAAGAATGATTGCGCAGGTGGATAAAGATAAAATTAATCTTTTCACTTCGCTTATTGTCATTTTTTCTTCTCTGGGCAGCTCCGTCAGTTCTATTATTATGGCAATTTTATTTGAAAAACAATTATTAAACTACTACCCTTTATACATCTTATCTTCCGTAATTCTGCTTTTTGTGATTAGTTTTATATATTTTACTGTCACAAATAGAAAATAGTTTTATTTTTACTGCCATGAAAATCAAAGACACAAAAAGTAAAGAAACGCTACAGGAGCTTATTGACACTAAAGATTTCGTAGCGCATATTTCTGTTGACTGCACTATATTCGGCTTTCATAATAATATTCTGAAAGTTCTGCTTTTAAAATATCATGATCTGGATCTATGGTCACTTCCGGGTGGTTTTGTTTTCAATGACGAAGACCTTAGAGAAGCAGCTGAAAGAGTTTTATTTGAAAGAACCCATCTTAAAGGATTATTTTTGAAACAGTTTCACACCTTTGGAAGAATAGACCGTACAGAGAATAATGTACATCAGATTCTCCTTAAAAATAAAGGAATAACCGTTCCTGAAGATCACTGGATTTTCCAGCGGTTCGTCACAGTAGGATACTGCAGCCTAATTGATTTTTCGCTGGCTGACACTTTTCCTGACGCATTTAATGAAAGCTGTGAATGGTTTGAGGTCAGCAAACTGCCCAAAATGGCATTCGACCACGACAGAATTATAGAGACAGGTCTTGAATATCTGAGAATGAATATCAATACAGAAGTAGCGGCCAGCAATCTGCTTCCAGAAAAGTTTACCATGAAGGACCTTCAGGCTCTTTATGAAACTATCTTAGGCCAGAAATTCAGAAGAAATAATTTTCAGCGAAAAATTTTAAGTTTAAATATTCTGGACAGAATGGAAAAACTCTATGATGGTTCTGCCAATAAAGCACCTTATCTGTATAAATTTAAAACTGAAGTTCATAATTCTACCAATCAGTACCCCATCTCTAATGATGAGGAGTCATAAAAGGCCAAATTTATCTTAATAAATAAAGTAAAAAACCATTATCTGTCTGAAAACCAATACCAAGATAAGTTTTTAAAAAAATTTTCAGGACACCACGAAAAATGTTACTTTTAACCAAATCAAAAAATCATGTCATATTATCCTCTTACAAGCATCCCTGACTATTATGGAATTGATGCTTTGCTTACTGAAGAACATAAACTAATCCGCCAATCTGTAAGAGACTGGGTTGAAAGTTTTGTAATGCCACAGATAGATCAGGCTGCTCAAAATCATACAGATATTCCTAATCTTATGAGAGAATTGGGGAAAATCGGAGCGCTGGGACCTTATATCCCGGTTGAATATGGCGGTTCAGGTTTAGACCAGATTTCTTATGGTTTGATTATGCAGGAGTTGGAAAGAGGAGATTCTGCAGTACGTTCTGCTGCTTCGGTACAAAGTTCATTGGTGATGTTTCCTATCAACGAATTCGGTTCTGAGGAACAGAAAAAGAAATATCTTCCTAAGCTTGCTGCCGGAGAAATGATCGGATCTTTTGGATTGACTGAGCCTAACCACGGTTCTGATCCGGGTTCTATGGAGACTTATTTTAAAGATATGGGAGATCATTATCTTTTGAACGGGGCTAAAATGTGGATCACCAACTCTCCTTTATGCGACATCGCAGTAGTATGGGCAAAAAATGAAGAAGGGAAAGTACAGGGATTAATCGTTGAAAGAGGAATGGAAGGTTTTACCACTCCTGAAACCCACAATAAATGGAGCCTGAGAGCTTCCAAAACAGGAGAACTGGTATTTAACAACGTAAAAGTTCCGAAAGAAAACCTGCTTCCGGGAGTAACAGGCCTGAAAGGACCTTTATCTTGTCTGAATTCTGCAAGATACGGAATTTCATGGGGAGTAATCGGTGCTGCTATTGACTGCTACTGTACTGCTGTTCAATACTCTAAAGAAAGAAAACAGTTTGGAAAGCCAATCGGTTCTTATCAGCTTCAGCAGAAAAAATTAGCCGAATTCCTTACAGAGATTACAAAAGCTCAGTTATTATGTCTTCAGCTGGGAAATCTTAAAAATGCCCACAAAGCAACTCCTGCTCAGATCTCTATGGCTAAACGTAACAACGTACATATGGCAATTGAAATAGCCAGAGAATCCAGACAAATTCTTGGAGGTATGGGAATCATGGGGGAATTCCCAATGATGAGACATGCTGCAAACCTGGAATCTGTAATTACTTATGAAGGAACACATGATGTTCACTTGCTAATCACCGGATTGGATATTACAGGAATCAACGCTTTCTAAAAAGATAAAAATATAAATAGAGAGTCTGGCCAATGGTCAGACTCTTTTATTTTACTCACTTTTTAGAGAATTGATATTCAGTGAATAATTATTGATATTATAAAGTTTTTGTTGTTTTATTAAAATTATTACTTTAATACCACGCAAAAACAAACAATATGAAAAAAATCACAACTTTTTTACTAAGTCTTACAGCTTCATTCTATTTTGCACAGCAGGCTGGTGATGTTGTAAGTGCCGAACAGAAACTGGATTTAACGCCTCAGGGAGTCATCAATTTTATCGCCAACAATCTTGGTGATCAGAATACTCCGGAATTTGCAAACTACCTGAACAGCTTCAATCTTGGGCTGAAAGGATACAAAATCACTTATTACACCAAAAATGAAAACAATGTTCTTGTAAAAGCAACAGGATTGCTGATGTATCCTAATGTACCCTTTAAACTCTCAACAGTAGTGTCGGATCACGGAACTACAGACAGCAGGCATAATGTCCCGTCTAATTTGAAAGGAGTATTAACCGCTGGATTTGTTGTTGAGCTATCCTATGTACTCAACGGTTATATTTTGATGGCACCCGACTACGTAGGGATGGGAACCGGAGACGGAACTCACCCTTATGTAGATTATGCTACCGAAGCCGGAGCTACCATAGATTTTATAACGGCCGCGAATAAAGTATTGGCCCAACTGAACATTAAACGCTATGATGAGTATTTCCTGGCCGGATATTCGCAAGGTGCTCACGCTGCTATGTCTACGCTAAAAAGATTAAGTATTTCAAATCCCACTCAAATAAAATTCAAATATGCTTACATGGGAGACGGACCTTATGATTTTTCCGGAGTAACGTTAAATAAAGGAGTCCTGGAAAAAGATATTTATCCGTTTACTTCATTCCTGGCAAATGTTCTTCATACCTGCAACAATACAGGATATAAAACGTATAATAATGATATTTCAGAAGTTATATCTGCTGAATATCTTGACAAATACAATTATCATGTGGTTCAGGATAATGGCGGACTTCTATGGGGACCTGTTATATGGAGAAAGCTTTTTACAAACAGCTTTGTTAATGATGTTACTAATAATCCTAATAACAAACTAAGACTATGTATGAAGCCTAAGGATGTCTACGACTGGTATAATAAAACACCTATGACACTGGGGCATTCTACCATAGATTTAGCTATTCCACCAGAAAACACCTCCAAAACTATTGATGTTCAGCGTGGCTATTATCCATGGTGGGATCTGAATAAATATAAACTGGATTCTTTTTACTGGGGACCATTAGGGCATGTGGGAGGAATTCTGCCATTCACTTTAGCTTCCAATGCTAAATTCAATATGCTGAGAAGTGGCGGACTTTTTAATGAATGGGCGATTGCAGGATCAGTTTTCGGTAAACAGTCAGCAGAGAAAACTTCTGACAGATCTACCCTTTTATCTTCACAGATAAAACCGGATCTGGGCAATATACAGCTGGTTGAAATTACAGATTTCAATAAAGAAAAAGCTCAGAGCAGAACGGCCAGCAATCAAAATTTATCCACTCTAAAAGATGGAGTCTATTTATTGAAAGTATCAGAAAACAATGAAAATAAAATAATTCCATACATCAAAAACACGCCTCAGCAAGTTGCCGAAAACGAAATTGTACAATCTGTGAATGATTCGGTTTTACAATTAAAAGTAGATCAGGAAGAACTTACTGTTGTACATATTTTTGATGAAAATAAAACGCTGATCAAAAGTATTTCGCAAAAACAATATCGTGAAACCGGAGGAATCAACATTCAGGATATGGAAAACAAAAACTATACGTTTGAAGTTGTTACTCCTTATTACAATCTTCAGTTCAGCAAGGTTGCTGGAGGAACGGTATCATCAGAAAACAGTACTGATATTTATACTCTCAGACAACAAATTATAGCTAAATCCGGGAATGGTATTAAAAACATTAGCATTTACAGTATTTCTGGTGCTCTGATTGTTCAGCAGGAAATTAACAAAACAGTATTTGAATCCGGAAACCTGGAATCAGGAGTATATCTTGTGCAAGTCACACTTTCTAATGGAAAAACTATCAGCAAAAAGATAAAACTGTAAAATCAATCACTCTTCATATCTCATTTCAAGTTAATTTTTGGCACTTCAGCAATGAAGTGCTTTTTGCTTCAGTAATTTAATTATAGATGGTACATTCCCTTAAAACTTAAATCCGACACTAAAATAGATTCTTGAGAAATCAAGCTGGTTGTTTCGGGAAATATTCAAACCAATAGGACCGATAAGAGATTCGTAACCAAGATTCAATCCGTAGCCAAACATATCAAAACTGTCATTAAAAGGCGAAAACTCTTCACTTACCTTTCCATAGCTGAACGAAGGGGTGATATAAAGTTTTTTCATAATTCTGTACTGAAATGAAATGGCTGCCTTCGCCACCGAAGTCATCGGAAGCTCTTTCTGACGAAGACCATTAAATTCAGGGCTTAACAGATCGTAATTGTATTCGCTGCCTCCCAGATTATACTTTTGATTCAAAAACAGATAGGGAACCTGATCTTCTTTCTTTGATCCAAAACTTGTCCCCAAAAATACGTTAGCCTTTACCGTCAGCCTTCTTGTGATCGGATAGAAAAAATTTTCATTTAATGTGAATGAAACAAGGTTTTTAGGCTCGGAATAGTAAGATTCTTTCGGGTTAAGGATCAGATACAGAAGAGGCTGAACCGTGTTCAGGTCATAAAGCTCATACTGATCTCCGTAATAAAATCTTGTACTCACCTGAAGATGATTTCCTTTTGTAGTAAAATATCTTTTATTGAGATTGTTCTGTTCAAATTTCAGGAAAGTATTGAAATTACTGTGGTTATATAGCTTTTTACTGTAATTGTCCACTTTCGACTGGTCTACTTTATCCAGTAAGCTGTACATTCTTTCTGTACTGAATTCCGTTCCCAGAGACAGATAAGAATTAGGGGTTATATTATAATTCAGAGCAATTTTTCCGGTTATGTTACGATACATATGGTTAGGAAAACGGTCACTACCATTTTCACTTATATCATACAGTCTGAAGTTCAGATCATTACTTTTCAGGTGAACCATCTTGGCTTCCAGATCCAGCCATAGACGCTCTCCGCTATCCAGAAACTGCTGATAAGCAAGTTTAGCTTTAAAACGTTCGGAAACATCTACTGTTGCGAGAAACCTTGATCTGTTCAGCAGGATATTCCTGTACGTATAATTGATGATAATTCCTACAGACTGTTCTGTATCATAGTGCAGTGCCAGTTTAAAAGCTCCTTTTTTTGCTCTTTTCACAAATACATTCATCACAAGACCATCATTTACATTCGTGTAGGTATAGTACACTTTAACGTACTGGCGCATTCCGAATACACGGTCTATGGCTTCATTAACCGTTTTTGCATCGTAATACTTCCCTTCCGTAAGTCCCATCTGCTTTTTCATTACTTCAATTTCAGCCGCATCAGTAATAGGCGTTCCGTCTTCTTCGTTAAAAGTAAATTTTGTTGTAGGCAGTTTCACCTCTTCAATCATCCTATGCTCATATTGGATTCCGGCTTTTCGCTGCGCCTCTGCCAGAGCTACAAACTCAGGCAGGTGTTTTCTGGCTTCAGTCTCTCCTATTTTGATAATCTTTCTGAATCTGGCAAAATCCTTTGTGGTAATTTCTCCCAATGGATCCACAAAGTCTACGAGAATATTAGAGAGCTCTTTTTGATGTTTAAAATCTTCCACAGAACGGATGGCATGAGTCTGATAAATCATCTTCATCGGATTCTCAATCTCTTTTTTCGTAAAAAGCCTGAAACCGGTATAGCCTCCAATCACAAAATCAGCCCCCATCTCACGAACTTCATTAGCTGGGTAATTACGGTCCAAACCACCATCTACCAGAAGTTTTCCATCAATATAGACAGGAGCAAAAGCGGCAGGAATGGCCAGTGTGGAACGAATTGCCAACGGTAATGATCCTTCTTTCTGCATCACCAGACCTCCGTTTTCAATATCAGAAGAAGTAAGCTGCACAGGAATCCTCAGTTTGCTGAAATCATTAATATGTTTAGCATTGAAAGTAAGCGTATTAAGCACTTCTCCCATGTACTGTCCTTCAATATAAGAACTCGGAAGAGTAGGAAATCCTTTGACAACAGGAAATTCGAGAATATACTTATCATATTCATCTTTCTCGCTGATATTGACTTTATTATAAGGAATTTTATTACTTAAAATCCTGTTCCAGTCCATTTTATAGATCGTATTCTTCAGCTGGTCAGCATTATACCCCATTGCATACAGACCTCCCAGGATTCCTCCCATACTGGTTCCTGTAATATAATCTACTTTGATTCCCAATGAGTCAATCATTTTCAGAATTCCGATATGGGCAAACCCTTTTGCACCGCCACCACTGAGAGCAAGACCAAATTGGGTATCCTTGGTTACATTCTGAAGCGCAATATTCAGGGAATCGTTTTTTTGCTGAGATTTGATAATAAGAGAGAAAGCAATAGCTAAAAATATCAGGATCTTTTTCATTGGTGCTGCTTAATGTATCTGATTTAAACTTTATAAGTTTTTAATATGTAGTAAATATACACAAAAAGTTACCTGCTTAATGGACTATTCTACGAAGTAAATAAATGTATTTCAGTCTATAAATTAAAAAAATATTCCCTCATTTTTCAGATCAGGCATGTTTTCCAATGCATGTCAGCTATTTTTAATACGTTTTTATGGTTTCCACAAAATTGATATCCGGATTCAGGATTTCAAGAATAAGACTTTTGACAGATTTCATGGCATCATCAATATTTCCTTTATCAAACTGTAACGAAACCATTCCCTTTTTAGCGTCTGCAAAACTCCAGATTCCTGTTTCAATCGGGAACCCCCAAAACTCAGGAAGGTGCTGAACAACGTAATGATAAATACAAAGCTGAAGGGCCTGTTTTCTTTCGCTGTTATGAAAATATTTATCTGCATTATCCTGATCAATCTTTACATTGAGATTTTTAATCTTCGCTGTTTTATAATCAATAATTCTTAGAGTACCGTTCAGTCTATCAATCCGGTCAATGAATCCGAAGAAAGAAATCTTATCATTTCCTTCCAGAGGAAAATCTATATTTTCAAATCTTCTTTCGATATCAATAATCTCCAGTTTATTGCCTTGTTTTATCAGCTCAAGATCATGATTTAACACGTTTTCAATTACTTTTTTGGCAATGGCTTTATGGATATAGTTCATCCCTTTTTCATAAAATTCTGGCTGGTGTTTCAGCTTTTCAATGGCAGTATTTATATATTCATCTATTGCTTTAACTGAATTCTTTAAATCACTTTCCTTTAAAACCTTACCCTTCAATACCTCATATACTTCTTGAAGTGAATAATGGACCAGATTTCCATAATTTTTTATCGATAGTTCTTCTTCAATTTCATCTGTTTCCGAGGTATTTAAAATCTTGGAAAGGTAGAAATCGATCGGATTATAAAGATAACTCGTTAAGTGGGAAGCTGATACTTTTTCCTTCCATTTCTGAAGACGCTGCTGCACAATATGTGTCTTTGCAATTTCGATAGGTTTGGTAGTAATAGGCTCCGAAGAATTTTCAATAATGAGATGTTCAATGTCATGAGAACTTTCCATTTCTATCTGTGTAATGAAACGGCTTTTTTCTCCGGTATTTACTCCTGAACTTAATGCGTTGTACAGCAAATGTACATTCTTCGCATCCTGAATCAGCCTGTAAAAGTGATAGGCATAAATGCTGTCATTTTCCAGGAAAGTATGAAGATCAAAGAACCTTCGGATATCAAAAGGAATATAGGTATTCTGAGAGTTTCCAAGCGGAAGTTTTCCTTCGTTTACAGAAAGCAGAATAACGTTTTCAAAGTTCAAAAGACGCGTTTCCAGTAATCCCATGATCTGTAATCCTCTCAATGGTTCTCCCTGAAAATCGATACTTTCAGAGTTGATATGCTGGTTGATCAGAATTTCCAGCGTTTCCATTTTGATCTCAATATTGTAGGGAGTCAGCTGGTTTTTGATGATTCTGAATGCATTTTCAAAGTGAGAGACATTCTCATACTGAATATCGTCTATTTCAAGCCATTTTACCTGCTGGCAGAACCCAATAAGCATATCCAGATAACCATTGGTTCCTGTTGCTTTTTGAAGAAGGCCGTAGTAAGACAGGCCGCCCAGCAGTTCATGTAGAAGTTTCCTGGAAATATAAACAATATTTCTCTCTTCTATTTTAGCTTTAAAATCATTGATAATTTGTTCATCTTCTACAGATTTTGGCAGTTCTTCCAGAATAGGGAAAACATCTCTGTAATAATAAGACAGTTTGTTTTTCTCCAATTGTTTCTGCAGGTAGAAAAGACGTTTCACGGCATTGGAGAAAGATAAATTTTTCAACGGAAATCCCATTGTAATATTCAAATTATCAACATCATGCATCACATCAAGACTGGCAGGAAGAAGATTTTCATCAAGGAGTACCACTGCCGTATTGGAATAGGTTTTATTATTGATCTCTTTAAAGATCTCAGGTAATACTTTGGTCTGGGTTACATTTCCGGACACTTCGTACACCTTAATTTTTTTAGGCTGATTAAAATCGTCTTCTATCCACTGAAAAGCTCTGTCATCATCAAATTCTTTCCAGGTTTTATGATTCCTGAGAAATTTTCCGGCCTCCTGTCTTTCATCATTGAAGTAATAGCGGTCTGCCTGAAAGAAACACTGAGCTTTATTCCACTGCAAAAGGCTTCTTACAAGCTTTTCCTCTACCGGAGTAAAGGCATTGAAACCACAAAAGACAAATTCTTCTTTGGTATTTTTAGCAAAGTCTACAATCCTGGCTTTAGCCGCCTCGTGAATCATTCCGGTAGTTGCCCAGTTTTTCTCCTGTAGTTTTTCTTTTAAAACAGGGAGAAAAACGTTCATATTCTGCCAGAAATTAAGAAACTTCTTTCTCGGGACATCATCATATTCTCCAAGGTCCTGCGCCCATTCTTTGATTCTTTCCTCATCAAACATATACTGCAGAACTGCCTGATCGCTATCTGAAAATTTGAGAATATCATCCCAGTCTTTCTGTAAGGTGGGAAACCATTTCAGGAAATCTGAAAAATCATCTCTTGGAATAAGATTCAGGCTTAGGTACACATCAAAAGAGAAAAGCCACAGCGGAATCCCCTGAATCGTCTGTTGATCGGCAATTGTGTTGATGAGTTCCTCAATCGTAAAAAAGTTGGGAAGAAACCCTGAATAATTATTTTCTTCCAGGATCTGTCTGATAAAAACGATAGGACGTTTTCCGGGCAGAATGATATTAAACGCAGAAAGGTCAGTGTTTTGTGCCAGCAGTTCGTGGATGATCTTATTGAGGAATTTCAAAGGGTTTGGTAGCTTTTTAAGTTGTCGAGTTGTTCAGAAATTGAATGATTATATTCGGTTTGCTTTTCTTTATCGAGTCCGTGACGGGTTTCTCTGTCATACGCCATCTGAAAGTTTTTATAATCAACGGATATCCCGTTATAAATTGCTTTGAAATATTTGTTGTAGTCTCCGGAATTTTTAATTTTTTCAGCGACTGCTTTTCGGAATTTTCTCACAAATAATTCTGCAATATCAAAATGCTTCTGCTCATGGAGTAGAATATAATCATCCATTCTTTTGACATCTTTCCATGATTTATCTTCGTGAAAAAGCGTCTTAATAGTAATGGTAACCGGTGCTTTGGGATCGGAAGATTTTACAGAATAAAACTCCCAGCCACAATGGGTGTATGCTGCCACATCAGGATTCTTTTTCTTGTTAACCGGACTTTTAAAGTTATCCCAGGTTAGCTTTCTGCCTTCCTCCCAGAAAATTTTCTGCCCGTATAGAGCCTGCACAGCCAATACACATAATACAAAAGTCAATCTCATTATTCCACTACAATTGTTTTGGTAATCCAGTTGTTGCCTCCACTCCAGAATTTAAAAGTATAAGTCCCTTTTCTTTGCGGGCTGAAGTTAATCTGATTTACTCCTACATATTTGCCTTGTGTACAAGGTCCGTCGGTAATGTATTTATAGGAAGTAACTGTTCTTTCCAGACTGGTATTATAAATATAATCATATCCATAAAAACCCTCACAATGAGACGGATACGTGGAATACGTTTTGATGCTTTGTATCGAAAAAACACTCATGGTATCATGAACAATCTTTACGCTGTCTATTTTGATTTTATCAATAGATTCAATGGTATGATAATCGTCATCATTACACGAAACCAGAAGCACGCTCAACACGAATACTGAAAATCCAATATTTAAAAGTTTTTTCATAACCTTTACTTTTCTGATTATTAACAAATATTAGCAAAAATTATTCCTTATTTACATAAAAATCAGGAATTAAAATTACCTTTTGATACATAAACTACTTTCTTGGTATCAAAAAATTCTTCATCAAAATAGTGTTTGAGATTGAAAATTTCACATTTAAGTCCGGCAAGCTCTTCTGCAAGATCACCTCCTTTTAAATATAAAATTCCGTTATGTTTAGGGTTAAACTGTTCTTTTTCAAACTTTCCTTTCAGCCATCTTAAAAATTCAGGCATTTGGGTTACCGCTCTGCTGACAACAAAATGGAATTTTTCTTTCAGCTTTTCTGCTCTTCCATGGATAGCCGTTACATTGGTTAATCCTACTCCTTCCGATACAGCCTGTACTACACTGATTTTCTTACCGATAGAATCAATCAGAGTAAATTCTACCTCAGGAAACAGAATAGCCAGAGGAATCCCAGGAAAACCGCCTCCGGTTCCTATATCCAATACTTTGGTTCCCGGTGCAAATTCCATCACTTTTGCAATTCCCAAAGAGTGCAGAATATGCTTTTCATACAGCGATTCCATATCTTTTCTGGAAATTACATTGATCTTTTCATTCCATTCATTGTACAGATTTTCCAGTTTTGAGAACTGCTCTTTCTGTTTTTCAGTAAGATCCGGGAAATATTTTAATAGTAACGATGCAGACATGTGAATTATTATAAAGCGCAAAAATAAGTTTTATTTCTCTTGTATTCAAATCTACTTTTCCTGATGCAATTGTAAATTCTGGTTTTTATCAAAATCCATTACTTTGTAATACCCGGAATTACAGGTACACTCAGGTTTCCTGACGGACTCACGCTCTGTACAGCAAAAATGTAATTGTCTTTTGAAAGCGGAAGCTTTACAGAAAGTCCTGTTGTAAATATTCTTTTCTGCCATACCGCACTGTCTGTTTCCCTTGCCAGCACATAATATCCTGCCGGAGTTCCGGATTTCGGTTTTTCCCAATGTAAAGTTGTTGAGTTGGTCAGCTCTTTCACATCCATTTCAACTTTCTCCGGTTTTGAAGGAGATTTTGCAAGATTGGCAAGGACTGCAATATTAGCTGCAACATTCTTTTTCAGGTATTTAAAATCTATAAATTCAGGAAGGTCACCATACTGCTTATTGTTTTCTGTTCTTATATCCTGATGCTGATGGTCGTAGTTTTCATAATATTCAGTCAGTCTTACAGAAGGAAATCCGTTATTCACGAAACTTGTGTGGTCTCCTCCGCGCAAAAACCTGTCATTTCTGTAGATCAGCTTTATCTCCAATCCTTTGACATATTGTTCTGTAATTTCTTTGATATAACGTGCCAGTTGTCTGGATTCACTGTCGTTTTCAAATCCCAGATTCCTTATTGTCATTGCTTTTTTATCGAGGTCTTTGTAAGGCAGCCCTTCACTGAATACACGAAGAATCCGGGTATTGACCTCTCCGGTTTCTCCTTCTTTGGGATTGCCGATCATATCATTGTTCAGAACCGCTTCCAGCTGTAAATTTTCTTTTTTCATTTTTTCTGCCAGCTGCTTAGATCCCAATAACGATTGCTCTTCTCCGGAAAAAGCCACAAAAATAATAGATGCCGGAAATGAAGATGTACTCAGTATTCTGGCAGATTCTATCAAAGCACTTACTCCACTTCCGTCATCATTGGCACCAGGCGCAGAGGAAGTTCTGTTCATCACATCGCTCACTCTTGAATCCAGATGTCCTCCGATGAGAAAAATCCTTTTGTCGTTCGGATCTGTTCCTTTCAGAAAAGCAACAGCATTTCCAAGATTTACTACGTTGTCTATTCGTTTTCCATCAGGCTGAATATCTTCCTGCTGAAGATATACTTCCATTCTGCCACCGGAATTTTTAGCATAATCGTTGAATTTTCCGACCACCCATTTTCTGGCCGCTCCTATTCCCTGTTCAGGATCATTTGTAGAGCTTAACGTATGCCTTGTTCCAAAACTTACCATTTTCCGGATATAAGATTTTAGAGAATCTTGATTCACCTGACTCACATATTTTTTCACTTCATCATCTTTTGAATGTTTTTGAGAGAAAAAAGAACATGAAATGAGCAATAAAAAAACAGAATATTTCATAGAACTGATGTTAGATTGTTTAAAGATACAAACGCTAAGCTGCAAAATTATTCCCTACAATAATTTATTTTGAATTACGTTTTTTGAGCTAAAATAGTATTAAATTCAATCTCTTACTTCAAAATAAAACATTTTTATAATCCAATATATGATTTGACAAAAAACTGATAAAAATCTTTAAAACACCCTTATTTTTATTACCTCCACACCACGTTTTTATTATATATTTGTTCAAATTCAAAAAAATACAATGGATAAACTTTCAGATAGAGTAAAAAGATTAGGATACTCCCAGACATTTGTAATGTCTAACAAAGCCAGAGAAATGAAAGCAAGCGGAATAGATGTGATCAGCTTAACTCTTGGTGAACCGGATTTCGATGTTCCGGACAATATCAAACAGGCAGCATTCGATGCCATCAATCAAAATTACAGCCACTACTCTCCTGTTCCAGGATTTCCGGAACTGCGTGAGGCTATTGCATATAAATTAAAAAGAGATAATAACCTGGAATACAAATCTACCCAGATCTGTGTTTCCAATGGAGCTAAACAGGCAATTATCAATGTTCTGGCAGCTATTATCAATGATGGTGATGAAGTTCTTCTTCCTGCACCTTACTGGGTAAGCTATGATGAAATGGTAAAAATGATGGGTGGAACTTCTGTAATGCTTTCTACATCTTATGTTACCGATTTCAAAGTGACAGCAGAACAAATTGAAGAAGCTATTACAGAGAAGACCAAAGCAATACTTTTCAGCTCACCGTGCAATCCGTCAGGAGGATATTATACTTATGACGAATTAAAATCTATCGCCAAAGTAATTGCCAAGTATCCTCAGATAACGATAATTTCTGACGAAATTTATGAATACATCAATTATGAAACGAATACCACTTCAATTGCACAGTTTCCTGAAGTCTATGAACAAACGGCCGTAATCAACGGAATGTCAAAAGCATTTGCTATGACCGGATGGAGAATTGGGTATTCTGCATGTCCTGAATGGCTGGCAAAAGCTTGTGAAAAAGTTCAGGGGCAGATGACCAGCGGTGCTAATACAGTAGCACAGAGAGCTTCTATCGTTGCATTGAAAACAGATCCTTCCGAATACAGATATATGATTGATGCTTTCAAAAAAAGAAGAGATCTTGTCTATGAACTGATCAAAGAAATCCCAGGATTCAAAGTAGTGCTTCCCAAGGCAGCTTTCTATTTCTTCCCGGATATTTCGTACTACATCGGAAAAACCCTTGATGGAACAGAAATTAAAGATTCTGACGACTTTGCCATGTTCCTTCTGGAAAATGCTCACGTTGGGTGCGTAGGCGGATTCTCTTTCGGAAGCCCGGAATGCATCAGATTCTCTTATGCCGCCTCTGAAGAAGATTTAAGAGAAGCAATGAAACGAATTAAAGACTTATTGGAAAAATTCAATTAACAAATTAATAATCCAAAATAAACACGACAGCAATGAATCTGTTAAAAAAACTAACCATCGTTACAAGTATTGCCGCTGCAAGTTTTGCAGGGTATGCTTTTGGCCAGGATTTTCAGTGGAAAGAAGCTACTTCCAATGGCTACAAGTACAAATACGTAACCAATGACCCTACTTCTGCAAGGTACTACACTTTGAAAAACGGACTAACGGTTATTTTAAGCCCTACCAATAAGGATCCGAGAATCCAAACGTATATCGCAACAAAAGCGGGAAGTAAAACCGATCCTGCAGATCATACTGGTCTTGCCCATTATCTGGAGCATATGCTTTTTAAAGGAACAAACCAGTTCGGATCTAAAGACTGGGCAAAAGAAAAACCTCTGCTGGATCAGATTGATGCTCTTTACGAAAAGTACAATCAGACCAAGGATGAGGCTAAAAGAAAAGAAATCTATAAAGAAATTGACAGAGTTTCCGGAGAGGCAGCAAAATTTGCAATCGCAAATGAATATGATAAAATGATGGCCGGGATGGGAGCTGATGGAACTAACGCCTTCACTTCTTTTGAACAGACAGTGTACACAGAAGATGTGCCTGCAAATGTTCTTGACAAATTCCTTGCTGTACAGGCTGAAAGATTCAGAGAACCGGTTTTAAGGCTCTTCCACACGGAACTTGAAGCTGTATATGAAGAAAAAAACAGATCACTTGATGATGACGGAGATAAGGTTTTCGACACCATGTTCGCCAATCTTTTCCCTAACAACAATTATGGTAAGCAAACCACCATCGGAACGATTGAACACCTGAAAAACCCTTCTCTGCACGCTATCAGAGAATATTATAACAATTATTATGTCCCTAATAACATGGGAATCATTATGTCCGGAGATTTTAATCCGGATGAAGTAATTGCAAAGATTGATAAGGCTTTCTCTTATATGAAGCCTAAAGCCATTCCTGAATATAAAGTGGGACAGGAAAAACCGATCACTGCTCCGATTGTAAAAGAAGTGGTGGGACCGAATCCTGAAAACGTAATGCTTGGGTTCAGATTTCCGGGAGCTTCTACCAAAGATGCAAGAATGCTGAATCTTGTCGGAAATATGCTTACCAACGGACAAGCAGGATTAATTGATCTTGATCTGGTAAAAAAACAGAAATTACTGGGTGCTTACGCCGGATCTTATGCGTTAAAAGATTATTCCGTTTTACTTTTACAAGGAAAACCGACCGAAGGACAGTCTCTGGATGAAGTAAAGAATCTTCTTCTTCAGGAAGTGGATAAGTTAAGAAAAGGAGAGTTTTCTGATGATCTGATTCAATCTATTGTTAACAACGAAAAGAAAGGTATTATTCAGAAAGATGAAAAATATTCGTCAAGAGCAAGTATTCTGATGGATGAATTTACTTCGGATGTTGACCACAAAGCATCGTTGGAATATGTTGACGAAATTTCAAAACTTACCAAGAAAGATATCATGGATTTCGTATCCAAATATCTTCAGAACAATAACTACGTTGCTGTTTACAAAAGAAAAGGAGAAGACAAGAGCATTGTAAAAGTTGATAAACCAACAATTACTCCGGTTTCTGTTAACAGAGAAGACCAGTCTCCTTTCCTTAAGAAGATTGACGAGATGCCTGAAAATCCTATCGCTCCGGTATGGTTGAACTATGACAAAGACATTGCCAAAAATAAATTAGCTGATGTGGATGTACTTTCTGTAAAAAACACAGACAACGCTTTGTTCAGAATGTATTACCACTTTGATTCAGGAAAATGGAACAACAAAATTCTTCCATTGGCAGCTGAATATCTTCAGTACTTAGGAACGAAAGACAAATCTTCCGAGGTAATCAGTAAAGAATTTTACAAACTTGCTTCAAGTTTCAATGTAGGAGCCGGAAATGAAGAAACGTATGTATCTCTGGAAGGCTTAAATGAAAACTTCGATAAAACAATTGCTTTATTTGAAGATCTGATTAAAAACTGTCAGGCAGACCAGGGAGCTCTGGATGCTTACAAAACAAGGCTGAAGAAGGCCAGAGCCAACGCTAAACAAAATAAAGGAACCATTATGGCCGGATTGAGAAGCTACGCTCAATATGGTGCACAGAATCCTTTCAACAATGTACTGAGCGATGCTGAACTTGATGCTTTAAAAGCAGAAGATCTGATCAATGTTCTTCATGATCTTTTTAATTTCAAGCATAAAGTATTGTATTACGGACCAAAATCAGGAAATGAAGTGGTAGCATCTTTGAAACCTGTCCACAAACTTCCTGCAAGTTTAAAAGATCTCCCTAAGTCTAAAACTTTCGCTCAGATTCCAACTGATAAGAACAAAGTATTATTTGCTCATTATGATATGGTACAGGCTGAAGTGTTCTGGGTAAGAAATTCTGACCAGTATAATCCTTCTACGACTCCAACAGTAAGTTTATTCAACAACTATTTCGGAGGCGGCATGGGATCTATTGTTTTCCAAACGATCAGAGAATCAAAAGCACTGGCTTATTCTACGTATTCCTATTTTGCACTTCCTAGCAAGAAAACAGATAAGGATATGGTAATGGCTTATGTAGGAACACAGGCAGATAAATTCAATGAGTCTACAACGGCTATGAATGAGCTTTTGACTACCCTTCCGAAATCTGAACAGTTATTTGAAACCGCGAAAAGCGGATTGAAAAAATCTATTGCTTCTGAAAGAATCACACAGGACGGAATTATTTTCTCTTATCTGAAATCTCAAAAGCTTGGAAACAACTTTGATATGAGAAAGAATGTCTATGAACAGGCACCAAAATTGTCTTTTACAGACATCAATTCTTTCCACGACAAGGAAATGAAAAATAAGAATTACACATATTGTATTGTCGCTTCCCAAGACAAAGTGAACGAGGAAGATATGAAGAAATTAGGTGAAGTAAAAAAACTTAATTTAACTGAAATATTTGGTTATTAAAATCAACAAAAAGCCCTTATAAACAGGGCTTTTTTATTTAACAGTATACCAAAAACAATTATAGATTTTATTTATCGATTTCAGTTTGTTCGATAGATGAATCTTTTGTATATTTGCACAAGAAATTTAAATATAAAAACAGAAAAATTATGTCTTTAGTAGGAAAAAAATTCCCAAACTTAACAATTGACGCAATGTCTGAGATGGGTGACGATTTAAGAATCAACATCCTTGATGAAGCAGTAAACAACCAGCAAAAAGTTCTTTTATTCTGGTACCCTAAAGATTTCACTTTCGTATGCCCTACTGAGCTTCACGCTTTTCAGGAGGCTTTAGGTGAGTTTGAAAAAAGAAACACTAAAGTAATCGGTGCATCTTGTGATACTAACGAAGTACACTTCGCTTGGTTGAACACACCAAAAGATAACGGAGGGATTGAAGGAGTAACTTACCCGCTTTTAGCTGATACTCACAGACAATTGGCTAACACATTAGGAATTGTTGATCAGGATTTTGAATATGATGAAGATGGAAACGAAGTTTTCACAGGTTCTAACGTAACGTACAGAGCAACTTACCTTATCGACGAAACTGGAAAAATTTTCCACGAAGCGGTAAACGATATGCCTCTGGGAAGAAACGTAAAAGAATTCTTAAGATTAATTGACGCTTACACTCACGTACAAAAGCACGGTGAAGTATGTCCTGCAAACTGGGAAGAAGGAAAAGATGCTATGAAAGCAGACAGAACTTCTACTGCAGAATACTTAGCAAAAAATTAATATCTTAATTTAAATATAACAATGTAACAATCTAACAGTATAACAATTTGAAAAGTCATTTCTTGAATTGTTAGATTGGTCAATTTTTTAGATTGTTACATTGTTTATTTTTTAAAAAATAAACTTATGTACACAGAATTAACCGAAGATACATTACAGAATATAGTTAATGACAACGAAAAAGTAGTTGTTCAATATGGCGCAACATGGTGTGGAAACTGCAGAATAATGAAGCCGAAATTCAAAAAATTAGCTTCTGAAAATGATTCTATTCCATTTTTGTATGTAGATGCTGAAAAGCTTCCTGAAAGCAGAAAATTAGCAAAAGTAGATAACTTACCTACTTTCGCCATCTTTAAAAACGGAGAACTGGTTAATCAGGTTCAATCTAACCAGGCAGAAAGTTTAATTAACCTATTTAACGAATTAGCATAATGAAATTACCCGTAATCAGACAGTTTTATCAGAATCAGACTCCTGAAAACCTTGAAAAAACATTAGAAGTACTGGAAAGTTTCTGCGAGTTCAGAGGAACAAGTGAAGAAGATCTGAATGTTGCAGGAGAGTTGATTACCAACATCTGCGGAGCTTTGGAAGTTCACGCCAACGTACAGAACGGAATGAGCGAGAAAGATGCTTTGAACTCATTTGCACAAAAGGTTTTAGGATCAATCGACAAATAAGATCCTGCGATTTTTCCTAATCAATAGATGATAAAAAACACAATATACGATACCTCTGAGGTTTTCCTCATTACTATACTTTTTTCTATTCTTTAGAATCTTTATTTACAACTGTAAAATGTACTTCAGAAGACCTTAACCAGTCACATGAAGCTGGAAGTTGCATGAAAATTTCAAAAGAATAACCAATTAAAATCCTGGTGAAAATATCACCAGGACTATAATTTTAAAAGATAAGAGACAGCTCCTATTAGTTTCTTCTGTTCATCAGAATACTTAGAATATACCAGAATAAAAGCATAATGGAAGCAAAAAGCTGTAATGCCGCTCCTACATATTGGTTCGTTCCATAAGAATCTTTCAATTTACTTGTCTGATATAAAATAGTAGCTGAAGCCAAAATTACCATTCCAACAGAGAACCACAATCCAAGGTTAAAACCGAAGATCATCCCTCCTACAATAAGTCCGATAGAAATAAATCCACCGATTACAATGATATTTCTTAAAAAAGAAAAATCTCTTTTAGAAGTGAATGCTACTGCAGAAATACCTGCAAACATTGCAATCGTTAAAGTAGCAGCCTGGAAAATTAGATTAGCTCCTCCTTCAATATTAGTCGCAATAAAAAGCAGTGGCATGAAAATAATTGCCTCTAGTAAAATGTAAAATCCTAATCCCATATATTGGGTAGATTTACTTTGTGAAAGAGACCATTTGGAGGCTAAAACAGAAGCCAGCCAGAAAACCCCGATAATTAGTAACCAGATATATTTTTGTTCGAACATCATGAAAATGATTTCTTTCGGAACAGTTTTTAATAATATGGTTTCAACTCCAATAAATGCAAGAATCGATAATGCAACATGCAGATACGTCTTCTTGTAAAAATTCGCTTTCTCCACATCCGAAGAATGAGCGACTAAAACATCTGTCATCATAGTTAATATTTTTTTATTTAATCGAAAATAAGTTTATTTTGCCGGCAATACACCCAAAATCTTTCCATCATCTTCAAATACAGCCGTTATAGCTTCTTTCGAAGAAGATTCTCCTGAATATTTATATTTAATACTTGGATGATTCAAACCATCCATCGTTTTATAATATCCTGCCTTTAAGATTTCAAGCTTTTTATTGGGATCAATGCCATCTTTAACTTTTTTAAGAACATTATCCGTCACAATTTCCTTCACTTTCTCAGAAAGCAGCCCATCAATAGTCTTTCGGTCAGATGCCTGTAAAGCATCAATAAACTTAAGAAAATTATCATTATACAAACTGATATTTTCCTTACTGATACTAGCCTGCTGCTCTTTTTCGGGTCCGTTTTCAACCTTTGCTCCGGCGACTTTCTGTGCAAAAATCAACTGCCCGCCCACAAGAGCAAGTCCCAGCAATAATTTTTTCATAGTATTCATTTTGTTCTGGTGAAATAAGTGATGGAAGATACGAAAATCAGACCAGTTCTAAAAATTTCATTGTATCTACATTATCTGCATACGTATCAAGTCCCGGATTTTGTGCTTCACCAAAAGGAATGGCATTCATTTTCAATTCCTCTTTTGCCACTACACACTGAATATTTTCTTCATTTTCTGCAATAAAGTTTTTCACATCATCTAATGATTCATATCTGCTGAAATTGATTACAGAAAGCGGACTGAACAGCTTATCATCCTCTTTCAGCATGACAAAATTGTTATCCCAGAACTTATCCTGATTTAAAAGATAAACCGCTCTGTTATAATCATAATTGTTGGCATATTTATTATGGTTGATAATATCCTGGTATCCTAAGAAATTTTCAAACAATCTGTCTATCACAAAATCCTGCGGAATGAAAATTCTCGTCACATTTCTGCATCCTAATCCAAAATACTGGAAAATATCTTTCGCCAGAAGCTGCAGTTCCTCATCCGTTTCATCACCTTTCAAAACCGCAACAGAGGTTCTGTTTTTACGGATAATACTTAAATGATTCTTGAAATAATATTCCAGATATCTCGCTGTATTATTACTTCCCGTAGCAATAACTGCATCAAAATTCTCCAATTTTTCAACAAATTCAAAAGCTACATTTCCATTGGAAAGCTCATTCCACTTCTTTAATAAAAACGGAATCATATACTTATCCTTTGAAGATAATTTAATGACAGGGATATGATTGCTCAAGATAACAGAAAGCACGTCATGAAAGCCAACCAAAGGAATATTTCCCGCCAGAATAAGTCCAACTCTTTTTGAAATTTTTGAGATTGAATAATTTCCAAGCCAGTTCTTAATGTTTTCTTCAGTGAGAAGATCTGTCCATTGCTGTAAAGCAAATTTCTGATTATCAATGGTAAACCACGGATTCTCTATTTCTGATCTTTTTAACAATAATTCAATATCAGAATCATCTTCATTGTGATCTTCCGGTTTCTTCGCTAAAAACGCTTTTATATAATCACTTAATTTAATAAGTCCTAAAACTTGATTTTCGGTATTCATAATTACTTTAAAATTGGGTAAAATTTTGTAATTTTGTGCAAATTTAAAAAAAATTAGCGATGGCTATTAAAATAACTGATGAATGCATTAACTGCGGGGCTTGTGAACCAGAATGCCCAAACAATGCAATATATGAAGGAGCTGTAGATTGGAAAGCTTCTGACGGTACGGCTCTTCAAGGTACAATTACTCTGCCGTCCGGACTTACTGTAGACGCCAATTCACCACAGGAACCGGTAAGTGATGATGTATACTTCATTGTAACAGATAAATGTACAGAATGTAAAGGATTCCACGAAGAGCCTCAGTGTGCAGCGGTATGTCCTGTAGACTGCTGTGTGCCTGATGAGGATCACGTAGAATCTGAAGAAGCTCTTCTTAATAAAAAAGCATTCTTACACGGCGAATAAAAAATTCCGTCTCATTTCCGTGAGGCGGTTTTTTTGACCCAAAATCCAATAAATCAAAATAAAGCAAAGGGGATTTAAAACCCTGAAGCATCAAAAAAAATAAAATATGAACAAAAAGCACAACTTCAGCGCAGGACCATGTATTTTACCACAAGAGGTATTTGAAAAATCAGCAAAGGCTATCCTGGATTTTAACGATATCGGATTGTCTCTTCTTGAAATTTCTCACAGAAGCAAGGATTTCGTTGCGGTAATGGACGAAGCGCGTGCCATTGTAAAAAGATTGATGAATCTTGGTGATGATTATGAAGTACTTTATTTAGGGGGTGGTGCCAGCCTTCAGTTTGCAATGGTTCCTTACAACCTGATGAAAGTAGGCGGAAAAGCAGCTTACCTGGATACGGGAACATGGGCAGCCGGAGCCATCAAAGAAGCAAAAAAAGTAGGAACAGTAGATGTGGTAGGTTCTTCAAAAGAAGAAAACTATTCTTTTATTCCTAAAGACTATACGGTAGGTGCAGAATATGATTATTTCCACTGTACCTCCAACAATACCATCTACGGAACTCAAATGAAATCTTTCCCTGAAGTGGATACCCTGATGGTATGCGATATGAGTTCTGATATTTTCTCAAGACAGCTGGATTTTTCCAAGTTTGACCTGATCTACGCCGGTGCTCAAAAAAACATGGGGCCTGCAGGAGTTACTCTTGTAGTTATCAAAAAAGAAATTCTTGGTAAAACAGGACGAGAAAATATGTTTTCTATTCTGGATTATTCCCAGCACATTGCTAAAGAATCTATGTACAATACTCCACCGGTATTCCCTGTATATGCTTCTTTACTTACCCTTCAATATCTTGAAAGAAATGGAGGAATTGCTGCTGCGGAACAAAGAAATGAAGCTAAAGCACAACTTTTATATAACGAGATTGACAGCAACCCGTTTTTCGAAACTTTCTGCGTAAAAGAAGACCGTTCACTCATGAATGTTTCTTTCAAAATTACAGACGAAAGCAGGAAAGAGGAATTTGACAACGCATGGAAAGCAGCCGGGATCAGCGGATTGAACGGACACAGAAGCCTGGGCGGATACAGAGCTAGTTTATACAATGCTTTACCTATCGAAAGCGTACAGGTTTTGGTGGATGTAATGAAGTCAATAAAATAGCTTATATTAGGCGACCGAAAAATAAAAGGATATCAGACAAAAGATGTCGGATAACAGACCTCAAAATCTAACTTCTGACATCTTCAATCTAACATCAATAACATACTCATGAAAGTTTTAGCAAACGACGGAATTTCAAAAGCAGGAGAAAATACTCTAAAAGAGGCAGGAATTGAAATTCTCGACAATAGAGTGGCTCAGGATCACGTTATTAATTTTATCAACGATAATAATGTGGATGTTCTTCTGGTAAGAAGTGCAACGAAAGTAAGACAGGATCTGATGGATGCGTGTCCCGGCCTTAAAATTATCGGAAGAGGCGGTATCGGAATGGATAATATTGATGTAGAATATGCCAAAAGTAAAGGTATCAAAGTAATCAATACGCCTACAGCATCTTCAAAATCAGTGGCAGAACTGGTTTTTGGCCACTTTATTTCACTGGCGAGATTCCTTCACGAATCTAACAGACTGATGCCTCTGGAAGGAGAAACTCACTTCAACGCCATGAAAAAGTCATTCAGCAATGCCTATGAACTTTCAGGAAAAACATTAGGAGTTATCGGTTTTGGAAGTATTGGCCAGGAAGTTGTAAAAATAGGAATTGCTTTGGGAATGAAAGTAACCGTTCTGACCAGAAGCCCGAAAACAGAAGTTCTTACGCTGAACTTCTTCGACGGACAGTCTGTGAACTTTGAAATCACCTCCACCAATGATATGGATGCATTCCTTAAAGAGGCGGATTTCATCAGTATCAATACGCCGAAAACGAATGAGTATATTATAGATACCCCTCAGTTTGAAACAATGAAAGATGGTGTCTATATTGTAAATACTGCAAGAGGAGGTGTCATCAATGAAGTGACCCTTATCGATTATATCGAATCAGGAAAAGTAGCAGGAGCAGCATTGGATGTTTTTGAAAATGAACCGAACCCTGAACTACCGCTGCTGATGAACCCTGCATTATCACTTTCACCTCATGTAGGAGGCAATACAGTAGATGCGCAAGAGAAAATCGGTATCGAACTTGCAGAACAAATTATTAAGCTACAAAAAGAAACTATAAGATAAATATGCCTGTTTTTAAACCTTTCCGTGGAATAAGACCTCATAGAGACTTTGAGAGTACTTTCCCTACCCATCCACTGGATAATTTCACCCAGGAAGAGATCGCAGAGAAGGCTCAAGTTGAAAATACTTACATCAATATGATTAAACCTTATGTTGTAAGTAAATCCAAAGATATTGACCGAAACCTTCGAAAGATCCGTTCTACCTTTGAAGAACTTCTGGAAGAAAAGAAATTGGTCCAGGACAATTCGTCTTACTATCTTTATGAGCAGATCTACCCCAACAAACAGATGTTCAGAGGACTTCTGGGGTTGGCAAGTATTGAAGATTTCTGGAATGGAAAAATCAAAAGACATGAAAGTACCATCCCTCAGAAAAAGGAAAAACTGGCTCACTACCTTGAAAAAGTAAACCTGCAGGCAGAACCTGTACTTCTTACCTACCCTGCCAATTCAAAAATTGAATTGCTGATGAACCATGAGGAAAAAAATGTTCCTATCTTCAATCATGTGGATTCTATGGGGATCAGACATAAAATCTGGAGAATAGACAATCGTCTGAAGCTACAGCAGTTTAAAGAAGTTATTGATCAGATTGATTCATTTTATATTGCTGACGGACACCATAGAATTGGTTCTACAGCAATGAATGCCAAACATCATAAGGAGAAAAACAAAAAACATAATGGTACAGAGCTTTACAACTTTGTATATAGTTTCATTGTTTCCAACCAGTCGATAAAGATTCATGATTACAACAGAATCTTACATGATCTGAATGGTATTTCTCCGGCAGATTTCCTGAAAGAACTTGAGAAATATTTCCTGATTCACGAAAAAGGAGAAGCATCATACTACCCTTCTCAAAAATTCCATATTTCAATGTATATGGATGGGAAGTTCTATTCTCTTCACGTGAAGCACGATCTTCGTTCCAAAGAAATGTCTCTGGACAATCTGGATCACCATCTTTTAGATAAGTATATTTTCAAAAATATTCTGAAAATTGAAGATCCGGACAGCTCTGAACTCATCTCTTACGTAAAAGGAACATCAAACATTAATGGAATCAATCTTTTAAAAGAAAAAGTAGACAATGGTGAAGGTAAGGTTGGTTTCGGAATTTATCCTGTAAGTTTTAATGATATGATTAAAATTTCAGACCTGAAATTAAGCATGCCTCCAAAATGTACATTTATTGAGCCAAAATTAATTACAGCTCTTTTAATGTACGATATGAAACCTTAATAAATTCCTATTTTTTCCCTACTTTTATCAACGGAAAAGATAAGTAAATAATAAATGAAAAAAATATTCATTATACTTCCACTCTTTTTGAGTGGATTTTTATTTTCTCAAAAAAAACCACAAAAAAACCCGGCAAAAAAAGGGAATATTGCCAGATTTAACTATCATGATGAATTCCGAAAAATTTCAGATGAAATTATGACCAACGGCACTGCTTATGATAATCTCGGGGAACTTACCAAAGGCATAGGCCCACGTTTCAGTGCAACTCCCGGATATGCAAAAGCCGTAGAATGGGCAGAAAAAAAGTTTAAAGAAATTGGGATTAATATGATCTGGAGACAGGAAGCCAAAGCACCAGTCTGGATCAGAGGAAAAGAATCTTTACAAATCAAATCCGGAAATGGAGATTGGAAAAGCATCAGAATGCTTTCTTTCGGAAATTCTGAAGGAACAGGCGGAAAAGATCTTGTGGGCGAAATCGTTTTAATCAATTCCACATCAGAGCTGAATGCCATGTCAATAGGCCAGTTAAAAGATAAAATAGTTTTTGTGAATGTTCCTATGGATCCGAAAATTATTAATACAAGTGATTCCTATTTACAGGCCGCAAAATCAAAACTAATTTCCGCTTCAGTAATTGCTAAAACAGGTGCAAAAGCATTAATCATAAGATCACTGACAACAGCCAATGATGATACTCCTCATGCCAAGATGATTTACTACGAACCTGATGATAAAGTTAAAATTCCGGCTTTATCAATTGGTGTAAGATCTGCAGATGAGTTGGAGAAGACATTAAAGAAGCAAAAAGTTACGGCTAAAATCAACATGACCGCCGAATCAAAAGGTGATACTACAAACCCCAATATCATTGCTGAAATTCAGGGTAAAAAAGATTCTAAAGTAATTGTTTTAGGTGCTCAGCTTGATTCTTGGGACGTTGGCGAAGGTGCAGTGGATGACGGAACAGGAGTTGTGCAGTGCATCGAAGTATTAAGGACACTGAAAGCGCTTGGATATGAAAACAACCACACTATCCGTGTCGTTCTGTACGCCAACAGTGAAAACGGAGGACAAGGCCGTGAGATGTATGCTGCTTATGTAAAAAAGAAAGACGAAAAACATGTATTTGCCTTAGGGACTGATGCGGGAGGATATTCTCCACGAGGTTTCTCTTTGGACATGTCACCTCAGAGAAGAAGACTGGTGTATCCCTGGAAAGAATATTTTCTTCCTTATGGGGTTTATGATTTCGACCAGACAGAAGCCATTCAGGATATTTCACCTTTAAAAAAACTGGATATTCCTTTAGCAGAAATTGTCGTGGACACACAGAGGTATTTTGATTATCACCACTCCGAACAGGATACTTTTGACAAAGTAAATAAAAGGGAGCTTCTTCTCGGAGCAGTCGCCATCACACAGATGATTTTTATGGTTGATAAAAACTGGTAACAATGAAAAAGATAGCAGGAACGGCATTATTATTTTTCGGAATGGCTGTTTTTGACCAGACTAAAGAAGATTATATCCAGTTCAGAAAAATCTCAACAGAAATCCTGAACAACGGAAAAGGTTACCATGAGCTGAAAGAGAAACATATTTTCGCCCTGAATCTGATGCCGGAGGTTTTTCTCCACGTGGAATGTATACGAAAATGAATGAACCTCAATTAAACCAGATCAAAAGATCGCTATTTTAACGGCCACCATACCGAACAGGATACTTTTGAAAAAGTGAACCGAAGAGAATTACTATTAGGTTCTGCGGTGATGACACAACTTATTTATATGATTGATAAAAATTGGTAAACAATGAAAAAGATACTAGGAACTTCATTATTGCTTTTTGGAATGGTTGCTTTTGGCCAGTCTAAAGAAGATTCTGTCCAGTTCAGAAAAATTTCTACAGAAATTCTGAACAACGGAAAAGGATATACAGAGCTGAAAGAGCTTACAAAAAATATAGGCCACCGCTTAAGCGGATCCGAGGCCTATGAAAAATCTGTTAAATGGGCAGAACAGAAACTTCGTGATGCCGGAGCTGATAAAGTATGGCTTCAGGAAGTCATGATTCCGGTATGGGAAAGAGGAAAAGAATCTCTGAACATTCAAACCTCCAGTGGAAAATGGAAAAGCCTTAAAATGCTTTCCCTTGGGAATTCTGAAGGAACCGGCGGAAAAGATGTTTCCGGAGAAATCATCATGGTGAAATCTATGGAAGAATATGACAGACTTCCTGCTGAAAAAGTGAAAGATAAAATAGTATTCTTCAACTACCCTTTCAGCCAGTCATTTGTAGAGACTTTCAAAGCCTATGGTGATGCTTCAAAATACAGAACAACAGCAGCTTCGTTAACCGCTAAAAAAGGAGGAAAATTTGCCATCGTAAGATCTTTGTCTTCTGCTTTTGATGACGTGCCTCACACCGGAGCAATGCGCTATGAAGAGAAAGTTTCCAAAATACCTGCGATAGCCATCGGAAGTACGACCGCAGATGAACTGGAGACCTTACTGAAAAGCCAGAAAGTTACGGCAAAACTTAACTCCAACTGTGGAATGAAAGGAGAAAAACTATCCCATTCTGTGATTGGGGAAATTACGGGTAAAAAGGATCAGAGTGTGATTGTTGTTGGTGGCCACCTTGATTCCTGGGATGTTGGTGAAGGTGCTCATGATGACGGAGCCGGAATTGTACAAAGCATTGAAGTTTTGAGAACCTTTAAAAAGTTAGGCATTCAGAATAACCATACCATCAGAGTGGTCTGTTTCGCCAATGAAGAAAACGGAGTAAAAGGCGGTATTCAATATGGAAAAACAGTAAAAGAGAAAAACGAAAAACATCTCTTTGCGATAGAAACAGATGCCGGAGGTTTTGCACCGAGAGGAATTGCCCTGGATATGGATGATGCGAAAAGAAATCAGATCAAAAGCTGGTCGAATTTATTCCTTCCCTACGGAGTTTACAATTTTGAAGAGCGATTTTCAGGAACAGATCTTTATCCGCTTCACGATATGGGAATTCCGGCAGCCGAGCTAATGCCGGATTCGCAGCGATATTTCGATATTCATCACACGGAAGAAGATACTTTCGAAAAGGTGAACCGAAGAGAACTTTTACTGGGAGCCACTGCTTTGACCCAGATTATTTATATGATTGATAAAAACTGGTAAAATATGAAACCGTCTGTAAAGGCGGTTTTCTTATTATAATATTATATCACTCTTTAATTCAATAGGAACGGAATTTATTTTTTAATCAATGAATTTCACATTATTCCATTAGTGAAATTTGTGGAAAAATATTGGTGGTATTTGTGGTTATTAAAATTAAACACAAATTACACCAATGATTTCACGAATAACACAAATTCAATAGGAACTGACTATAATCCTCAGCTTACACGAAGGAAGCCTGTTGATCTTTATAGAAATCTACCACCTGCTTTAACCAAAACATAGAACCAACTTGTTTAAAAAGCTGTGATCTTTCAAATAAAAAACTACTCTAAAATCTGCGTGATATTATTTCACAATCAGTAATTACCTATTAAATGATCTTTTAAATCTTCCTCATTTATTTTTTCATTATTCTACAAATATTTTAAGTTACATAAAAATATAATCTCACCGTAATATTTTCTTCACTTCAGATCATTCAAGTTTAAAAATAGAAAATTTTTCTTTGTTTAAGGAAATAATAGATGAAAACATGCTTCAATACTGACCTCATCAATCCCGTGAAACAAAGTGTTAATCGCAAAAACAGAACTTTGGCATGATATTGGCATATGATTTTGTGAAAAAAATTTAAAAAAAACACTAAGGATGAAAAAAAAGGTTTTCTGTGGATTTTCAGTTTTTCCACCGATTCAAATTCATATCTAGTATATGATCCTTTTTTTTCTACGATGCCGTAAAAGATACGGGTCCGTGATTAGCTAACCCCCGTTAGTTTTTCACAGCAGTTTTGCACCCCGTATCTAACTGGTATCACAATAACCAAGAATCTTTATTGATTCGAAAAAACAAAAATATCCCGGACTTTGTGCCCGGTGTTATGATATAAATAAATGGCAAAGTCATCGTGAACCTTAGCCCAGTAAAGGAATTTATTCTTTTTACCGTGATGAGTGTGCCTTTATACTATAAATTAATGTATAACCCTTAAAATGTTAGTAATGATGAGAGACTTTTTTGAAATGATTTTTAAGAGAAATGAAGATGCTGCAAAATTGCATATATGGAGCCTAATGCTGGTGTTGAGTTTTGCTGCATTTTCAGTGTTGGTATACGCCTTAAAACCAAGCTTTAACAGCTTAATTATATACCTGACGGCATTTGCCGCTTATATCGGGTTTGGCCTTGTATTCATCAGTTCTTTAGCGGGAACGCGTATGAAGAAAAGATAGCAGAACATATAACTTTTCAATTTATTTTACTGAGAAAACCGTCCTTTTTTGGGGGCGGTTTTTGTTTACAGTCTTACCTCATTTAGTATTATAAATAAGAATCCAGTAATTCCTAACAAAAAAAGCTACTCCTTCCGGAGCAGCTTCCGATAACAAAGTTATCTTAACATCGTAAAAACTTATTCTTTAAACAGATCCTTTCTTATTTCTTCAAGGATTTTCCTGATTTCTGATTTCTTCTTCAACCTTTTTCAACAGGCTCTTCTCTGAAAGTTTAGCAGAGGGCTTTTATTCCAAAGGCTTCGTCTGTTTTTGCAAATTCAGGATGCATACCGTGTTCTTTACACACTTCAGATTCTATTTCGTTCTTTATCTGAGTATAGTTCAGGTCAAACATATTCTTGTATTTTGTTCTTTTAATTGCATGATAAAGATAGAAGTAATAAAGCCTTGCCGAAATCCGTATTTCTACGGTATTTACAAAACAAAAAAACTGCTTTTTCAAGCCATATAATCTCAACTATAAAGCTAATGCTTAACCCCTTTAGAATTTATCCAGAATTTTCTTCGGTAAAACGTTCAAAAGTTCTTTCTTATATTGCTTTTCAAGAATCACAAATTTCCATGCTTTTTTATCTTTTGAAACTGCACAGGCCTTCATATTGGCATTGATGAGATACGAACCTTCATTGGCCAGATATTTAACATTATTTGCACCATATTTAGCTGTTAAAGCACTGTTCATTTTCTTTTTTATTTCATCGTTTAATGAACTTACATTACATTTCAGTTTCAAAAAATAATGGGTAATAGAAAAATATTCACCGGTAATGAGTTCAGGTTTTTCAATATTTCCAAACTTCAGATCCTGTACTTCAATTTTCATGAATGGATTGTTATAGGTCATATTCAAAATCTGCGTCATTTGTTCTTTTGAAACTATAGTGAAGTACTTTGGATATATACAGCTTACTGCCTGATCTATCTGTTTAGATTGAATACCGTTTATAAAATAGGTAAGCGACTTTTTTATCGCAGCGTCATCAGGATTTGCCTTAGTCTGCGAAAAAGTCATAGACGACAGCAGAACGAACAGAAACAGAAGCGATTTGGTTTTCATTTTTTTGATTGTTACGAGTTTTAAGATTAATTTGTATCAGAAAAACAATTAGCCTTTCCAGATAGTTAATGGGTCGTAATCTGTACGCCAATCGTTACAGAATGTATTTAAGTCCAATAAAAAAAGCCATCCTTTCGGACGGCTTTTGATACTATGCTGAAGATTCAATTATTTTACTTTTACAAGCTCAACATCGAAAACTAACCAGGAGTTTGGCGGGATCACTCCTCCTGCTCCTCTTTCGCCGTAAGCCATTGCAGGCGGGATCAATAATGTAGCAGTTTCACCTTCTTTCAATAAAAGGATACCTTCATCCCATCCTTTGATTACTCTTCCCATTCCGATTGGAATTTCGATTGGCTCGTTTCTCTTGAATGAAGAATCGAATTCAGTTCCGTCTACCAATTTACCTGCATAATGTACAGATACGTTATCACCCGCTTTAGGAGCTTTTCCGTCAGCTGTTTTTGTAATTTTATAGTAAAGACCTGATTCAGTTTTTTGCATACCAGCTTTTAGGTTTTCCACCAATTTCTCCTGGTTAGCTTTGAATTCTTCTTCTCTTTTCTTCTTTTCAGCTTCTTCTTTAGCGATAAAAGCTTTATTGTTTTCTGCAATTTTAGCTTTTCCTTCATTGAAAGTTTTAGCCGCATCGTAGTGCTTGTACTCGTCACCTTTGCTGAAAACAGAAACTTTTTCTAAAACGATATCAGTTTTAGGTTTATCCTGAGCTCCTTTCTCAACGTTGGCAATCGCATCAATCACATCATTTCCTTTTACCACTTTTCCGAAGATCGTGTGTCTTCCGTCTAACCAAGGTGTAGCTACTTCAGTAATGAAGAATTGAGAACCGTTGGTATTGGGTCCAGAGTTCGCCATAGAAAGAATACCTTTTCCTGTATGCTTAAGATCGTTTTTCTCATCCTCGAATTTATATCCGGGATCTCCCATTCCAGTTCCCTGAGGATCACCTCCCTGGATCATAAAATCTTTGATTACTCTGTGGAAAATAGTTCCGTCATAGTAAGGAACTCCTTTAGCCTTGGCTTTGTTGTCGATTTTCCCTTCTGCAAGACCGATAAAGTTGGCTACAGTTACTGGTGCTTTCTTGTCCTCAAACTTTACAATTAAGTTACCTTTTGTAGTTTGAAGATTGGCATAAAGTCCGTCATTAAGACCTTCGTAAGTTTCTTTGTCTACGTTCATTTTTTTATAAATTGGGGTACAACTCATCAGCGAAATACTTGCCGCTGCCAGAATTATATTCTTGTTAAACAATTTCATATATTTATAAAGCTTTTAATTTTATGATTAATGGAATATCGTTGTCTATTTTCTTTTCGTCTCCGTAAGTTCCGTAGGCCAAAGAAGACGGCACCAAAAGTGTTACTTCCTCTCCATCATGTATAAAACGCAAAGCGTTCTCCACTGCTCTCAGTTCATCAAAGTGCCCGAATCTGGCATCTCTTCTTTCAAAAGGCTGATCATAGATTTTAGTCTGATCAAAATCATACAGATCATAAGAATAGGAAATTGTAGTTTCATCTTTCCTTCTTTCCCTTTGATCATAACCTTCTACTGTTACCCAATAATTAAGCTGTGTTGGATAATACTTTACAGACTGGCCGCTGATCCAATCCTGAATCTGCCCACGTTCTATAATGTTAAGATTTTTCATCCTGTTCTTAGAAACATCCAGATCTTTCTGGCTCAAAACACCACCTACAGGAGGATGGGCCGTCTGTGCATTTCTGTTGCAGCTCAACAGGCTTATGGCTGATATGAAGATTATTTTTTTCATAAACTTTTGCGAAAATACACATTTCGCGAATCAATTACAAAACTTGACACACAAATATGTAAATGTTGTAATGTATTGATCTCCGCTAAAACGCTTTGTAAATTTTATGTGAATACTTCAATACGAAAAAGCCGGGAAAACCCGGCTTTCATATCGTTATATCAATAGTATTACACTGTTTCCAATACGTGATCTACCATCACTCTCCATCCGAACGGATCTTCAGACAAGTTGGTCTGCAAGTCTACCAAATCTTTCTTAAGAAGAGCCGCATAGCTTTCATCATCAGATAATCTTGGAAGTTCAAGTTTTTCTCCCTGATATCCTAATGCATGGAACTGAGTGGTTACTACTGCTGTACCTACTCCCCATACTTCTTTAAGCTCACCTTTCTTTAAAGCTTCAATTACTGTTTTCACAGGAATTGGTTCTACTTTTACTTCGATACCTCTTTTCTTAGCTAACTGAATGAAGCTGTCTCTTGTTACTCCGTCAAGGATTTTCTCAGATGTCGGAGGGGTATAAATTGTATCGTTAATTCTTACAAACACATTCATTGTACCACTCTCTTCGAAATATTCGTGAGTAGCATCATCAGTCCAGATGATTTGCTCATACCCTTCTTCAATCGCCAACTGTGTTGGATAGAAAGAAGCCGCATAGTTACCTGCAGCTTTTGCAGAACCTACACCTCCGTTTGCCGCTCTTGAATAGTGATCAGAAATTTTCACAGATACCGGCTCAGAATAATAGCTCTTTGCAGGTGTTGCAACAATGGCAAACATATATTTATTAGATACTCTTGCTTTCAAAGCTTCCTCAGTGGCAAAAATCAAAGGTCTGATATAAAGTGACATTCCTTCCCCCTGTGGAATCCACTCTCTGTCAATATCTACCAAAGCTTTCAATCCGTCTAAAAACATTTCTTCAGTCACTTCCGGCATAGCAAGACGCTTCGCTGACTTGTTGATACGTTCAAAATTCTTTTCAGGCCTGAAAAGGAAAACCTGCCCGTCTTTGTCTTTATAGGCTTTCATACCTTCAAAACAAGCTTGTCCATAATTTACTCCCATCATGGCAGGTGTAAATGGAATCGGACCGTAAGGAACTAATTTTACATCACCCCATTTTCCGTTTTCATACTCACAAATGATCATATGATCAATGAAAGTACCACCAAATGAAAAATTGTTAGGGTCAAATGTAGAAATTCTGGAGTTTTCAGTTTTTTGAATTATCATTTTTTAAAATTTTTACGATGTTCTACAAATTTAACATAATTTTCTAAATATAAAAATTTTAGAGTAAATTTGACAAAAAAATAGCTTGAAAAGAGAAATAAAGACCACTAACGACGGTAGCAAAACATTGTTTATCAATGATTTAAATGAGAACTATCATTCTCATCATGGAGCCCTGCAGGAAGCCGAACACGTGTTTATCAAAAATGGACTTAATTTAGTAAATGATTACGAAATTAATATTTTAGAACTCGGTTTTGGAACAGGTTTGAATGTTTTGGTAACAATTAATGAATATTTAAAAACTGACAAAAATCATGTCATCAATTATTTTTCGCTGGAAAAATACCCCATAAATGAATCCGAAGTTAAGGATTTGGCTTACTTTGAACTTTTCGATAACCCAGAGTTTAAAAATATTTATCAGAAAATTCATCTGGCAGATTGGGAAAAGTCAGTAGAAATCATTAGTGGATTCAATTTAAAAAAGATAGAATGTGATTTTTTCGATCTGAAAGACATTGATCTGCCAAAAATAAACCTTGTTTACTTTGACTGTTTTGGAGCCAGAGTACAGCCAGATCTTTGGGAAAAGCCATTATTTGAAATGGTTTCTGACAAAATGGCCATTAACGGATTATTAACTACCTACTCTTCTAAAGGCAGTGTGAGAAGAATCCTTCAGGAACTGAATTTCCAGGTTGAGAAAAAGCAGGGACCTCCTGGAAAGAGAGAGATGATTAATGCTATCAAATTATAGGATGGAGGATGGAAGTTGGATGTTGGGTGTTTACAGCCCGCTGCTTAATTAATTTGATTTTTTATTTAAAAATAACAATATATATAATATATGGTACTTCCACTTTATTAAGAATGAATAGTGTTAAAACTTCCGGCTTCGCACTTCCAGCTTTTTCTCAACAAAATTTCTTACATTAGCTATACAAATATTATACATTATATATATGATAGATAAGATCAACATTAGAGTGTATGCGTGTGCAGTAAAAGATAAACAAGTTCTGACTTTATTTGAGGAATATGCCGGCGAACCTTTAATGAAATTTCCGGGGGGTGGATTAGAATTCGGTGAAGGCGTACTGGAATGCCTGCATCGTGAGTTTGATGAAGAACTTAACGTGAAGATCAATGTTCTGGAACATCTTTATACTCAGGAAAACTTTCTTGTATCCCGTTTCAGAGAGAATGAGCAGCTTCTTACCATATATTATATAGTAGATATTGTTAACGAGGAAGATTTCATTATTTTGGACCCCTGCATCGAAAAAACAGAATGGATTGATATAGACAGACCAGATAATCCCTTCCCTCTTCCAATAGATAAGATTGTATTCGATAAACTAAAAGAAAAATTCCTGTAAGTGTTCTTACAGGAATTTATATTATTTCTTTACTTTAAAATCATTGGCTCCTGAATAAGGCTGCAGATAACCTGAGTTCCAGTTGGATTGCAATAATGATTCTATAAATTCATCACTTCTGTTAGTATGAGGATTATAGCGTTCTTTCAGATCAATATCAGCCATTTTTCCTTTTACATTCCACCAGAAAGCACTCCATCCACCTCTTAATTCCTTGATAATTTCAAATACATTTTTACCGGTTGCCCTATTCATCAGCTTTGCAAAAACCTGCCCTTCGGTAGTCGTAAGATCTCTTAATTGTTTTTCATATTGGTCAGCAAGCATATTTTGTCTTTCTCTTACAAATTTTCTTTTGGCTTTACTGTCCATGTCATTCATATCTTTCTGGATATCTCTGTACTGCTGGAGTGCAGTAACAAACAAAGGATAAACTCTGTACAGCTTTTTATTCAGGAAGTAATAGTAATTCTTATCCAGCTGGTTATTAAATCGTGGTTTATTTACTAAAACCAACTCATCTAAAACGACTACAGGCTCACCATTGATTTCATACACCTTAATCTTCTGCTGTTCGTCATAATAATATTTATTACCAAACTCATCCACTTTCAGGGATTCAGGCGGGTACTGATTAAGCGGTTTTGCGACAATACCATCCTTCTGGCCAAAAACATTGACTCCAAAAAAGAGAATAAAAAGGCAGATAGTCTTACTAAAATTCATTATTTTTACACTTATAACAACGAAAATTAAACGCAAAAATCATTCCTTTTTATGAAATTTGAAAAGAAATCTTTGAATTTTTTAGAGAAATATTTAAACACTTCATCACCAACCGGTTACGAACATAAAGGACAGGAAGTCTGGATGGACTACATCAGACCTTATGTAGACAAAGTAGAAGTAGATCATTATGGAACCTGCTATGGGATCATCAATCCTGAAGCTGAATTTAAAGTAGTAATTGAAGCACATGCTGATGAAATCTCATGGTACGTCAATTATATTACGGATGACGGATTGATCTACGTGATCAGAAACGGAGGTTCTGACCAGACGATTGCTCCTTCAAAAGTTGTTCATATTCACGGTGAAAACGGAATTGTAAAAGGAGTATTCGGATGGCCGGCTATTCACACAAGGACCAATCAAAATGAACCTACTCCAAAAATCGAAAATATCTTTATAGACTGTGGCGCTACTTCTAAAAAGGAAGTAGAAGAAATGGGAATCTTTGTAGGATGTATGATTACTTACCCGGATGAATTCTTTGAAATGAACGACAGATATTTTGTCTGCAGAGCTTTGGACAACAGAATCGGTGGTTTCATGATTGCTGAAGTTGCCAGACTTTTAAAGGAAAATAAGAAATCTATCCCATTCGGACTTTATATTACAAACTCTGTGCAGGAAGAAGTAGGTTTATACGGCGCGGATATGATTGCTGACACCATCAAACCGAATATTGCTATCGTAACTGACGTTACCCATGATACTACCACTCCGATGATTGAAAAGAAAAAAGAAGGAGATCAGAAATGTGGTGCCGGACCGGTCGTATTTTTTGCACCAAGTGTTCATCATACCATCAGAGAGTTAATTATTGATACTGCGAAGACCAAGAAAATACCTTTCCAAAGAGCTGCCGCCAGCCGAGCTACCGGAACTGACACAGATGCTTTTGCCCATTCTAACGGCGGAGTACCAAGTGCTTTAATTTCCTTACCTTTGCGTTATATGCATACTACAGTAGAAATGGTATCTAAAGAAGATGTAGGTAATGTGATTAAACTTATCTATGAAACGGTTCTTAAGATCAAGCCGGAAATGAAACTGAAGTATCATTAATAAAAATGAAAAACATCTTTTATCATCTAATCCGAAAACCAACTTTTATATCAGTTTTAACTGCTGTCTTTTTTAGCTATATCATCTTTTTAGCTGTATATAAAATATTTTATCCTCCCAAAATAGGGTCTGCATATAACATGATCCTTGAGATGTTGTTAATTGTCAGTTTTGTACCTTTAGGATTATTTATAATTGACAGATTATTAGTTATTAAAATTAATCATATCAGATTAACAATCGTAGAAGCTATTATATTCGGATGTATTTCCCTGTATTATTTTTTGGTTGTTAATCCATTTTAAAGAAAGAAATCTAAGTAAAAGTATAAAAAGTAAAAATGAAAACGAAGCTTATTGCTCCATCCCTTTTATCGGCAGACTTTGGGAATCTGCAAAGAGACATTGAAATGCTGAACAATTCTCAGGCTGACTGGTTTCACATTGATGTCATGGACGGAAGATTTGTTCCTAACATTTCTTTTGGGTTTCCGGTAATGAAAACCGTTCAGCAGCATGCTAAAAAATTTGTAGATGTTCACCTGATGATCGTAGAACCTGAAAAATATGTTGATGAATTCATCAATCATGGTGCTGATCTTGTTTCTGTACATTATGAGGCATGTACTCACCTTCACAGAACCATCCACCACATTCAGAGTAAGGGAGCAAAAGCAGGTGTTGTTTTAAATCCTTCTACTCCTGTATTAATGCTTGAAGACATTATTGCTGATGTTGATCTTGTATTATTAATGAGTGTAAATCCTGGTTTTGGAGGTCAGAAATTTATTGAGAATACTTATAAAAAGATAGCAGAAACAAAAGATCTGATCTTAAGCAACAACTCTACAGCACTTATCGAGGTAGACGGAGGAGTAAATCTTGACAATGCTTCCAAATTATTTGAAGCCGGAGCTGATGTTCTTGTTGCAGGAAATGCTGTTTTCTCAGCTGAAAGTCCGGAAAGAACAATTGAACTTTTAAAGATATAAAAGAATCAAAATAATAAACAAAAGGCAGCCATTGGCTGCCTTTTCTCTTGTCTGGAAATTTAAGTCGTCTTGGTTATAATCTTTTTTCAACTTATTTGAAAATGTTTAAAACTATCTTGCTAACAATACAAAGATCCGAATAAAACCATACGTACACATCCGTATAAACACTTAATTTAGCAGTAAGTATTTTCACTTAATTCCATTATATTTTTGGTAATGTGGTCAAAAATAGTTGGTGTTTTTGTCAAAAATAATTCGTAATATTTTACAGTTGATTGGAAGAGGAAGTAAGCAATGCTGAGGAGCAACTTACCAGCAATACAATCAACG